>ONHJ01000096.1 GCA_900317595.1 uncultured Eubacteriales bacterium
GCCGGAGGAATGGATCACCGAAATGCCGGGTGCAAGGCCCACCGCCTCTCCCCCGCCCTTCACCATGCCGACGGACGACGACTGGCTGACGGAGTTAAAGGGTGCGGGATAAATGGATGCGCTGTACTGTAAATGAAAACTTTCTTGCATGCAAACCCATATTGATTGCAGGGGCCGACGCCCCCGGCGGCCCCTGCAGTATGATCTGACCAAAGGCAGAAACGTCCCGGCGAAAACGTACCATGATACGAATTCGCCGGAACGCTGTTTGTTTATGTACATTTCATCGCCAGGCCGCCGAGGGCGTCGGCCCCTGCAGTATTACAGAAGCTTCAGCAGCTCGTCCCTCACGCCGTCCATGCGCTCGTCGATGAGGCCAAAGTCCATCTGCTTCCAGCTCCACATGGCGTGGGCGATGCCGTGGCGCTCAAAGACTTTGTGCAGATCGCGGAACCACTTGACCGCCTCCTCCGGCGGCACTACGTCAATCACGCCAAACTCGCCGCAGTAGAGCTCGCAGTTTTCCTTTTTGGCCTTCTCGATGGCGGGGGCAAGGAAGTCCTCAAACCATTGCTCACTCGCGCCGCAGTCGGCATAGGAGCAGCGTGTGTTTTGAAGCTCCGGCATCCAGTAGGCGCCCTGGTGGGTAAAAACATGGGGCTCATAGAAGTGGAAGTTGTAGACCATTTTGTCATCGTAGGGCGCGTCCAGCTCGGGGACGGTCCTGGCGCTGTTCCAGTTGTAGCTGCCCAGCAGGATGATCGTGTCCGGCGCAAAGAAGCGGATCCGTCGCACACACTCGCGGGAGATGCGCTTCCAAGCGGGGAGAAAGCGCGCCTCGGTCACCTCATTGAGAAGCTCGAAGGCTACCCGGTCAGACATACCGGCGAACCATTCCGCCAGCGTCTCCCAGATCCAATAGAAGCACTCCTGACAACTTTCGCTCTCGAAGAAACCCGCCTCCTTTTCCCCCGCGTCGAAGGAGTAGCCGGGAGTTTTGTGCAGGTCGAGCACCGCCTTGAGGCCGTACTTATCGCAGAGCGCAAGCGCCGCGTCGATGCGCCCGAGACCGTCCGGGCGCATGGTGCCGTCCGGGTTCTGGATGACGTTATAGTCGATGGGGATGCGGACATGGTCAAAGCCCAGTGCGGCGATCTTCTCAAAATCCGCCTCGGTGATGAAATTGTTCAAGCGCTCCTCCGAGTAGTCACACTGGGAAAACCAGCCGCCGAGGTTCACGCCCTTTTTGAAACCGAGTTCCTTTAGCATAAGTATTCCTTTCCAAAAACGGCCTTCCCTTCGGAGAGCCGTTTTTATGTACTTTATCTTGTATTATCCCTTCACGGAGCCGGCGGTGACACCCTTGATGATGGACTTGGAGAGGATGATGTATACGACCAGCACCGGCAGGATGGCCAGCAGGATGAACATATACACCTTGCCCATATCGAACTTGGAGTAGTCGGCAGAACGGAGCTGGGCGATCATAATCGGTACGGTCTTCATCTCCGCCTTGGTCAGCAGCAGGGAGGGCAGGAAGTAGTTGTTCCAGGACTGGACAAAGGAGAAGATGAGCTGCACGGCGAGGGCGGGCTTGAGCATGGGGAGGATGATGGTGTTGAAAGTGCGGAACTCCCCGCAGCCGTCCACGCGGGCCGCGTCCACGATCTCCATGGGGAGGTTGGACTCCATGTACTGCTTGATGTAGAAGAACACAATGGGAGCCGCGATGCCCGGCAGGATCAGCACAAGGTAGTTGTTGGTCAGGCCGAACTTATAGCAGATCTGCACAAAGCCGGACGCGGAGACCTGGGTGGGGATGACCATGATGGCCATGATGAAGCCGAACAGGATTTTTTTGCCCTTGAAGTCATACGCCTGAAAGCCATAGGCTGTGAGGGCGGAGAAGTAGGTGGTCAGAATGGCTGTGGCAGAAGCCACGAGGAAGCTGTTCAGCAGACCGCGGGGGATGTTGATGGAGCTGTCCGTCCAGGCGTTTTTGAAGTTGTCCATCAGATGCCCGCCCGGGATAAGCGTGAAGCCCGCCTGGAGCTGGCCGTTGGAGCGGCTGGCGTTAATGAACAGCATCACAAAGGAAAACAGACAGAGGACAGACAGGAAAATCAGAATGGCATAAACAACGATGCGCAGCACGGTGAGCTGGATAACGGCTCTTTTTGCCTCTTTTGGGGCTATAGCGTTCATCTTTTGTTCCCTCCCTCAGTCCTTTTTATTCAGCGTACGGAATACAAACAGGCTCAGTATGCCGGTGATGATGAAGATGATGACCGAGATCGCGCCGGACATACCGTAGTTCTTGCTGCCGCCGAGGTAATTGTTCAGGTACATGACCAGCGTCATGGAAGTACGGTCTGGCATGCCCTTGCCTTTGGTGAGTACCTGGGGCACATCGAACATCTGCAGACCGCCGATCATGGCGGTGATGATCGTGTAAACGAGGATCGGCATTAAGAGCGGCAGCGTCACCTTGAAGAAGGTCTGAAGGGAGCTGGCGCCGTCCAGGTTCGCCGCCTCGAAAAGGTCCTGGTCAATGCCCATAATGCCCGCCATCAGCGAACCACATGAGGAAGTTCATCGTGCTGATCAGGCCGCGCACCGTCCCCTTGTAGGCGAAGAAGTCGATGGGCACATCACTCCAGCCCCAGTGCTGGATGAGCTGGTTAACAGGGCCGACATTGGAAAACAGGGTAAAGAACAACATCGAAAAAGCGGAGGCCATGATGAGGTTCGGCATGTAGATGACCGTTTTGAAAAACTGCTGGCCCTTGATGTTCAGACGATAGCTGGTGAAGAAGATCGCCAGCAGGAGCGCGATCAGAATCTGCGGAACCGCGCCCAACAGCCAGAGGGCCAGGGTGTTGCCGGTATACTTAAGGATGTTGATGGTGCCGGTCTTGTCGGGCGTAAAAAGCTTGACGTAGTTATCAAAGCCCACGAAGTTGGGCCCGACCTGCTTGAGGCCCTCGCGGTAGTTTTCAAAGAAGCTGTTATAAATAGTCAGAACCTGCGGAGCGAAGTTGAAAATGAAGTAGGCCACGAAAAAGGGCAGAATAAAGAGATATCCCCACTTGGAATAGGAGACGCCCTTTTGATTGCGGCGAAGCTGCTTTTCGTTCACGGTTGCATACCCCCTGATATTCTCTCAATTACTGTTACTAAAATCGCATCGCAGTGCACAGTGAACTATGTACTCCGATCTGATTTCATCAGAACGGGGCGAGGCTGTTGCCTCGCCCCGGAAAAGCTTTGGTCTATGCGATTATGATTGGATCAATCAGATCACGGGGTCACGATGGTGGGGTACTTCTCGTTGACGTAGAGGTAGAAGTTCTCCATGGCGGTGTCCTGATCGACGGAGCCGCGGTAGTACTCCTGGAGGGAGTTCTGCAGGCCCTCGGTGAGCAGCTGAGCGTAGATGGTGTGGTTCTCCCAAACGATGTTGTCGGTCATCTCGGAGAAGACAGCGACATCGTTCTGACCGCCGAGGAACGCGGAGCCGTAGTTGGGATCGGCAGCGAACTTGGCGTTGACAGCCTGGTTGTTGGAGAACTGAGCCTCGTCGGAGACGAGCTTGGAGCAGACTTCCTCGTTGTTGATGAAGGTGTTCATCACGTCGGCGAGCATAGTGGGGTTATCCGTACCGGCAGGCGCGAGCAGCCAGGTGCCGCCCCAGAAGTGAGCAGCGGGGCCTTCGCAGATCGCCCAGTCGCCGGAGCAGCCCTTGTCGGGATCCTGAGCATTGCCCATGCAGAAGTTGAAGTACCAGGCCGGGCCGAAGAAGCACATGGTCTTGCCGTCTTTGAACATCTGGACGTTCTTCTCGTCGTCCCACACGCCGGCGGTCAGGGTGTAGCCGTTCTTGATGAACTCGTCGGTCTGAGCCATCCAGGCCTCGATCTGGGGATCGATCTGGAGGTTGTTGTCAGCGTCGACCCAGGGAGAAGTGCAGTTGTTGGAGAAGGGGCGGAAGGTCTCGGCGAAGGAGGCGGTCATGTAGTAGCCCTTGGCCTTGGCATCGGCAGCGACAGCGTTGAACTTGTCCCAGCTGTCGAGCTTGGCCTGAACCTCGGCGGGATCATCGGTGCCGAGCACGTCCTTGGCGATGGAGCGGCGGTAGATCAGAGCGGAGGGGCAGCACTGGAAGGAGACGCCCTTGACAACACCGTTTGCGTCGGTCGCAGCCTGGACGGTGTACTTGTAAGCGTTGGAGAAGTCGCTGACACCGAGGGCGGTGACGTCCTGGGTGAAGTCGGAGTCGACGTACTTGAGGATGTAGTCAGCCTCGGCCAGGAACATGTCGACCTTGTCGTCGTCCTTGGCATCAGCCTGGTTCAGCAGAGCTGCGTCCAGAGCATCCTGGTAAGCGCCGTTGTCAGAGGGGACGATGATCCAGTTGACGGTGACGCCTTCGGGAACGGTGTAGTACTTCTCAAAGAAGCCCTTGAACTCTTCATTCCATGCGTAGATGTTGAAAACCTTTCCTTCGGGTTCATCGGCGAAGGCAGCGGGGAGGCCCAGAGCCAGCACCATGGTCAGAACCAGAAGCATTGCGATGAGCTTTTTCATGATCTTTCCTCCTAATATAATGTGTGATTCTATTATTTGCGGGTTTATTCCCGCTGATCACCGTTTGGAATCTCCCCCACCGTGCCGCCTTCCTGCAGGGAACCGGTCACGATCTCGCGGTCAAGGATTGCGGTGCGCGGATGCTCAATCTGCTCGATGAGCCTGTCGGCGGCAATGGTGCCGAGCTTTTCGGTATTCTGCCGCCAGGTGGTGAGCACCGGACTTACAATGCGCGAGAGGGGGATGCCGTCATATCCGACGGCGGAGATATCTTTCGGGACCTCAAGTCCCGCCTCACGGATGGCGTTCATGGTAGTCACGTCGTGCAGACCCATCAAATCGAAGCGGAAACCGTCGATATGGTATTCCTTTGCCCAGTAGGTGACGGAATCGATCATGTATTTGCGGAACATCAGGTGCTCGGAGGCGGTGTCGTTGGAGCAGCCGGAGCCGTTGGAGAAGGTGCCGTCGGGATTCATGCGGTAGTAGTAGTTCGGCACCGTGTATTGGAACCACGATTCGGTGGAATAGGTGTGATTATAAACCACATCCATGATGACGCCGATGCCGGCGTTGTGCAGCGCCTGGATCATCTGCTTACATTCCCTGATGCGCACGTTGCCGTCATAAGGGTTGGTGGAATAGGAACCCTCGGGGATATTGTAGTTGACCGGGTCGTAGCCCCAGTTGTACTGAGACATTATGTCCTTGCTCTCGTCGACCGAGCCGAAGTCATACATAGGCATGATCTGAACATATTTGACGCCCAGCTTTTTAAGGTAGTCGACGCAGGTGGGCTTGCTGCCCTGGATGTTGTCGATGGTGGTGCCGCTCTCGGTAAAGGCGAGATATTTGCCGCGGTGCTTTTCGCTGACGCCGCTGGTCTCGGAGGACGAAAAGTCCGCGACGGAGACCTCCCAAACCGAAGCGTCGGTCTGCTGCGAGACCAAAACGTGCGCGTCGTTTTCCCAGTTTTCGGGATTTGTCGCGCTGAGGTCGACGATCATGCTGCGCTTTCCGTTGACGCCGCAGGCGCGCGCATAGATATCGGCGGTCTTCTTTGAGGATTTGCCGTGGGTCACGGTGTATTCGTAGTATTTGTTGAGAAGATCGCCGTTGATTGTCACCGACCAAACGCCGGTAGACTTGTTGAGCGTAAGGTTCGCGGTCGTTAATGCAGCGCCGCCCTCCTGCTCGCTGCCGTTGTCGAAGATCTCGACCTTGACGGCGGACGCCTTGGGCGACCACACCTTAAAGGTCGTTGCCTTTTTTGAGTAGGTCGCGCCCAGATCATTGCCGTTATAGGCGTATTTGTCAAGATCGGCGGCGTAAGCCTGATAATCAACCGTTTTGCTGTCGCCTGCCGCAGAAGCGGAAGCGCCGGCGGTACTTGTAGCCATCATAACTGCCAAAACTCCTGTTAATAATCTTTTAAAACGCAAAGCATTGCCCCCCGTTTTATTGTTTTACATACTTGTTTTATTATATTATTTTATCACATTTACAAAGCATATTTAATTCTTATTTCGAATTAAATTTGAATATTTTCTATTTACTTTGTAGAAAATTTTGCTTATTTTATGTGCAATATGACAATTTTTGCGAAAACACAAAACCGGCGCATCGACATGCGCCGGAAAAGCTACCGATTTTTCAGGTATTTTATTATCTGTTCGTCGTCCCACAGCCCAAGATCGTCGGTGCCGGCGAGGTATTCGTTGTGATGACGCACCTCGTGATGCAGTATATGCACCATTTTTTGGTAGAACTCCTCCCTTGGAAGGCTGCCGTAGACACTGGCGATCGAGCCGTAGTAGAAGACGATGGAATTGCCGATCAGATCGCGCCTGTACTCGCCGAGGATATAGAGATCGTTGCGGCGCGCCACCGGATGATATTTTACCTGAGGCACGATGGAAATTCCGCCGTTCAGCTCACGGTATAATTCATACGGCATGCCGTCGGCGATCTCATCGAGCATCTGCGCACATTCCTCAAAAGTAACCATCAGTAATCGAGATAATCCTTAAGCTTGCGTGAACGGCTGGGATGACGGAGCTTTCGCAGCGCCTTTGCCTCGATCTGGCGGATGCGTGCACGGGTGACGTTGAACTCCTTGCCGACCTCCTCGAGAGTACGGCTTCTGCCGTCCTCAAGACCGAAGCGCAGCTTGAGCACCTTTGCCTCTCTGGGAGTCAGGGTCGAGAGCACATCGGCAAGCTGTTCGCGGAGCATGGTGTGAGAAGCGGCGTCCGCGGGCGCGGGCGCGTCGTTGTCGGGAATGAAGTCGCCGAGATGGCTGTCCTCCTCCTCACCGATCGGCGTTTCGAGCGACACCGGCTCCTGGGCTACGCGCATGATCTCACGCACCTTGTCGACCGGCATATCGATCTCATCGGCGATCTCGTCGGGCGAAGGCTCGTGGCCGTTCTGGTGAAGGAGCTGACTCTGCACCTTTTTGACCTTATTGATGGTCTCCACCATATGTACGGGGATGCGGATGGTGCGCGCCTGATCGGCGATGGCGCGGGTGATAGCCTGACGGATCCACCATGTGGCATAGGTGGAGAATTTGAAGCCCTTTGTATAGTCGAACTTTTCGACCGCCTTAATCAGACCGAGGTTGCCCTCCTGGATAAGGTCGAGAAACTGCATACCTCTGCCGAGATAGCGCTTGGCGATGCTGACGACAAGACGCAGGTTCGCCTCGGAAAGACGCTGTTTTGCGGCAACGTCGCCGTTGGAGATGCGGATCGCGAGGTCGATCTCCTCCTCGCTGGAAAGCAGCGGCACCTTACCGATATCCTTAAGATACACCTTGACAGGGTCGTCGACGGTGACGCTCTGCTCACCGGACGGAATGGGGTTGTCATCGTCCTTGTTGTCGTCGATGGTGATGTCGAGATCCTCGATCTTGAAGTCCTCCATGTCCTCGACGATCTCGATGCCCTGACTTTCGATCACGTCATAGAGCTTTTCAAGCTTTTCGGGGTCGAAATCCTGTTCGCCGATGGCGTCGAGGATATCCTGATTGGTCAATTGCCCCTTTTGCTTGCCAAGCTCGATCAATTCCTTGACTATCGATCTCTTTTCCTGCTGTGCCATATGAATCTTTCCTTTCACTTCTTGGATTCCCTGCGTTTGTCGAGAAGAAGCTTGTTGAGATCCTCGGGGGACATCGCGGAAACGTCGCCCCGGCTGTGCTTCATGCTCTCCTCACGGATGACCTTGATGTATTCCTCAAGCGATTGCCCGGTCTGTGCAACGCTTGCGTGTTTGCTTAGCATTTGATATATCTTATTGGCTTCCTCCGCTGTAAAATCGGCGGTGATATTCATCATCGCGTCACGACCGTCGCGTATGCGCTCCGAAAAATAGGTGTAATAGCGACGCATCAGGGCGTTTTGGAACTGGTCGGGCGAAAGCTTTTCGGCGATGCGCTCGGCGGCGTCGGGATTGCGTATGAGGTAGACCACAAGCGCCTCCTCGGCAGAGGAGCTGCGTGGCGCCTTTGCCTTATCGGTATCGATCAGATCTCCCCTGCCGCTGAGCTCCGCGCGTATCTTTTGCTGCAGCTTTCGGTCGCCCTCGCGGCGGCTGCGCCTTGAGAGCTGTTCAAGCTGAGTCTTGAAGGCGTTTTTGTCGACGCCGAACTCCTTGCAGAGCTTTGAGGCGTATACATCCTGCTCGATCGGGCTTGACAGAGAGGCTATGATCTTTGACGCCGCCTCGAGATACGCCACCTTGCCGTCGGAGGTCTCGGTGTTATACTCGGCGCGCAGCTTTTGCAGGCGGTAGTCGATGTCGTTGCCGCTGCGCTCGATGACCGCCTTGAAGGCGGCGGGACCGTCGGCGCCCTGAGACCTGATGAACTCATCGCACCCTAACCGGCAGTCCCGCTCCGCGCAGGATAGGGATAGCCCTTGCGGTCGCCTTCTGCCCCGCTTCGTCGGCGTCATAGCAGATCACGACCTCGTCGGCGTAGCGCTTGATAAGCATCGCCTGCTCCTGAGTCAGCGCGGTGCCGAGCGTCGCGACAGCGTTCGCAAAGCCCGCCTGATTGACAGAAATGACGTCCATATAGCCCTCGCAGAGCAATAGCGTGCGCGTTCCCGCGCTTTTGGCGTTGTTCAGCGAAAAAAGGTTTTCGCTCTTTTTGAACACGGGCGTGTCGGAGGTGTTGAGGTATTTCGGCTTTTGGTCGGTCATTATCCTTCCGCCGAAGGCTAACGCGGTTGGTGAAGCGGTCGTAAACTCCGCCGCCGTTGCGCCGCTGCACCGCCAGATTTGCGGCGACCAGCTCGTGCTCGGTAAATCCGAGCGATTTCAGGTGCTTTGTCAGCGAGCTCCAGTCGTCGTCGGCAAAGCCGAGACCGAAGCGGCGGATGGTGCGGTCGCTGAGCGCCCTGCCGTGCAGATAGTCAAGCCCTTCCCTGCCTACGGGCAGATAAAGGGTTTTGTAATAAAACCGCGCCGCCTCGCGGTTGGCTTCATAAATGCGCTTGCGCAGCTTCGCCATGCTGTCGTCGTAGGAATTCTCGGGCATCTCCATGCCCGCGCGCTGCGCCAGAAAGCGGACGGCGTCCATATAATCGAGATTCTCGATCTTCATTATAAAGGTTATCACATCGCCGCCGGAGCCGCATCCGAAGCAATAAAAGTGGTTATCCTCCGTATAAACATTGAAGGACGGGGTCTTTTCGCCGTGAAACGGGCATAATCCCACCATATTGCGACCTCTGCGGCGCAGGCTGACGTATGGCGAAATAACGTCGGTTATGTCGTTCCGCGCTTTAAGCTCCTGCAAAAACCCGTCGGGAAAAGCCATGATTCGCTCCTTGTTATCATAATCACGCGCCAAAAGGCGCTTCATTTAGTATATTCGCAAAATACGGTAAAATTCCTTTATTTTTGCCTGAAAAAATTTAAAAATCCGCGATTTTCGGGAAAAACCGCTCTCCTTCCGTCTCAACGACGACCTCGCCCGCAGTCGCGTCCGCAAGCTTTTTGGCGAGTGAGGGCAGGTTTTCGGGCTTTATGTGAAATTTCAGCACCACGTCGGCTTCATAGACCGTGTCGTCCAAGCCCGAGGAATTTTCGGCAATCAACGAGGAGACCTTGCCGTACTGATTGTAGGAGCAGCGTGCCGTGCAGATCAGGCAGGACTCCATCAGCGCGACCTGCCCCGCCTCCAGCGCGAGCTTCGCGCCCTGTGAGTAGGCGCGCACCAAGCCGCCCGTCCCGAGCAGTATACCGCCGAAATAGCGCGTAACCACGACGCACACATCGAACACACCGCTCTTTTGGATGACCTCGAGCACCGGCATTCCCGCTGTGCCTGAGGGCTCGCCGTCGTCGCTGTAGCGCTTAATGTTGCCCTCGCGAAGCGAATAGGCGTACACATTGTGACGGGCGTCCCAATGCTTGGAGCGGATCTGACCGATAAAGTCGGTGGCTTCCTTTTCGTCGGTGACCGGCTTGCAGTAGCCGATAAAGCGCGAACGCTTTTCAACAAACTCACCGCTTGCTTCACGAAGCACGGTTTTATAATCCTGTGCCATTCTTTACCCCGCCTTTGCAATGAAATAAGGCAGCACAAACGTGCTGCCTTGAATGTCTGCGAAATTATTTTGTGAGGTTGAAACGCTTTTTGAATCTGTCAACACGTCCGCCCGTATCAACCAGCTTCTGCTTTCCTGTGTAGAAAGGATGACATTTGGAACAAATTTCAACACGGATATCTTTTCTTGTTGAACCTGTTTCAATAACATTACCGCAAGCACAAGTAATTGTTGTCTGCTCATACTTAGGATGGATATTCTCTTTCATTCTTTTCACCTACTTCTCTGCGCAATTAACAGTACGATTATACTACATCTCTTTACAAAATGCAAGTATTTTTTAAAAAAATTTCTTATTTATCTTTAATACCACTACAGACTGCTGTCCGATCTCCTGAAAACGGGTCTCGCAGAGCTCTTTGGGATGTTTTACGACCTCGCCGGCGACCGAATCGTTGAATATGTACTCGGTGTCGGTGTAACCGATCAGCACCATGCAGTGCTCGTTCTGGCGCCAGACCATGGTGTCGCCCACCTGACGCTCGCAGTTTTCGTCGACATAATCGATGACCCACGAGAGCTTTTCATAGGATTCATCCATATAGGTGGTCACCCAAACCATGACCGGGATACCGTTGGAGACGTACTCGTCGCTGAGCTGCTGCAGAGTTTTGCCCTTGAAGGGATATGCCGTCTGACCCTTTTTCTGCGTTTTGAGATAGAGGTTCATCGACTTCGCCATCGCAGGGCAGTTGATACCGGCGCCGTGGAAGATATCACCGGCATAAGCGGCGTCCATGTCGGGACCGTACATATTGCCGTCGTCACCGTAATAGAACTCGCGAAGGATGAGGTAATTGTCGATAAAGCCCTCCATGTCGATATCGTAGCCGAGACCTTGCAGCAGCATTACGCAGGCGTAAGACTCGCACCCAGCCTTGTAATAGTCCTGCTTTATCAGCGGTATGCCGTCGATCTTGTATGACGACGCCTTCGTCGCAGGCTCGGTGACGGCTAATTCTTCGAATTTGCCGCCGTTATTTGCTTCTGCCGACTGCGACTGACCTGAGCTGCTTTTTGAATTGCGGACAGCGCAGGAGATCGGCAGCGCGATCATAGTGATGACAAGAGCGAGCGCCAAAACCGCCGCGATTATCATCAAAACGCGCCGTGTGGTGCGAGGTATGCGCATCAGGCGGTCAGCGCCCTTTGCGGGTCTGCGGTGACGATCGGAGGAATTTTGGTTATTGTTGAATCGTATTTCCATAAGCCTCACTTTGTAAATCTGTGTAATCCGCGTATTCCTCCAGACACATTGCGAAGGAACGCATTTTCGCGGCGTTTTCGGCGCCGACATAGCGATACAGGGATTCGCCGGCATCAAGGTGGGTCAGATCCTCCTTGCCCTCGGGATAGCGCAGGATAAAGCCGTAGTTTATACATTCCATTTCCAGAAACGGCTTGACCCGAGCGTCGCTGAGGTCGAAGGCGACCAAGAGCCCGGTCTGCGCCTCGCTGCACCCGGCTTCGGGAACGGTTTTCAGCGCCGCTGCCTCCGCTCTTACAGGAGTGTAGGCAGGGTTTTGCATATAGACGGCAAGGTTGTCCTCATAGCGCTTCTTTTGTTCTTTAAAAGAAACATAGCCCTCGGTAACGCGCAGCTCTATCCCCTTTTCTGCCGCCGCCTCTGTAAGTCTTTCGAGGTCGCCGACTATTCCGGCGTGTACGTTCACGCCCTGAAAGCTCTCCAGCGGCGGCACCTCGTCCTCTTGCAGAGGGTGCATCCGGTTGACCACTCGAAGAAGCTGACGGTCGTCGAGCGCTGTCGAAACAGGGGCAGGCTGCTTGCGTGCCGAACGGTAAATATTCATAACGGCAAACACACCCGCGGCGGCGACGCCGAGCGCGGCAATGACGCACAAAATGAGTATCAGCGGGTTTTTGCCGCGCCGATAGGGCTTGATATAGCCGGTTTCGCTTTGCATCAGCGCCTGCCGCCTGCGCCGTTTAGATTCCTTGTATCGTTGTTTATCATAGGCAGAAAGACCCATGTTTCACCTGCTTCTGATTATTTGGCAGGGCGAGATCATTTGATCGCCTTGGTGTCGATCTCTTCCTGCGCAAGAGCGAGGAAATCGGCAAGCTGCATAGCGCCGAGGTCGCCCTCTTTTCTGTGGCGCACCGAGATCGTGCCAGCCTCGATGTCCTTGTCGCCGACGATGACCATGTAAGGCACCTTTTCAAGCTGCGCCTGACGGATCTTGTAGCCGATCTTTTCGCTTCTGTCGTCCACCTCTACGCGCAGACCCGCTTCTTCAAGCGCTTTTTTGACTTCGTAGGCGTAGTCGAGGTGTCTGTCTGCGACCGCCAGCACCTGCACCTGAGTGGGCGCGAGCCAGAGCGGGAACGCGCCGGCGTACTTTTCGATAAGCAGCGCGAGCGTTCTCTCATAGCAGCCGATTGAAGTGCGGTGGATGATGAACGGATGCTTTTTGACGCCGTCGCGGTCGGTGTATTCCATGTCGAATTTTTCGGCGAGATAGGGGTCGATCTGAATGGTTATCAGCGTGTCCTCCTTGCCGTAGACGTTCTTGATCTGGATATCGAGCTTGGGACCGTAGAACGCCGCCTCGCCGATGCCGATCTCATACTTGATGCCGAGGTTGTCGAGGATGGCTCCCATCATGTTCTGGACATTATCCCACTCCTCCTGAGTGCCGATATACTTCGCGCGGTCGTTGGGGTCCCATTGAGAGAAGCGGTAGCTGACGTCCTCGTAAAGTCCGACGGTTTTAAGCATGAAGGAGGCAAGCTCAACGCATTTTCTGAACTCGTCCTCAAGCTGCTCGGGCGTACACATGAGGTGGCCCTCGGAGATCGTGAACTGACGCACGCGGATAAGGCCGTGCATCTCGCCGGACGCCTCGTTGCGGAAGAGCGTTGAGGTCTCGTTGTATCTGAGGGGCAGATCGCGGTAGGAGCGCTGCTTATTGAGATAAGCCTGATATTGGAAGGGGCAGGTCATCGGACGGAGGGCAAAGACCTCGCTGTCATTTTCGGGGTCGCCGAAAATGAACATGCCGTCCTGATAATGATCCCAGTGACCGCTGATCTTATAGAGATCGGACTTTGCCATAAAGGGAGTTTTGGTCAGCAGCCAGCCGCGGCGCTGCTCCTCGTCCTCGACGAAGCGCTGCAGAAGCTGGATGACGCGCGCGCCCTTGGGCAGCAGGATGGGCAGACCCTGTCCGATGTAATCGACGGTCGTGAAGAAGCCGAGCTCGCGGCCGATCTTATTGTGGTCGCGCTTTCTCGCCTCCTCAAGCATCGCAAGGTGCTCCTCGAGCATTGAAGCCTTCGGGAACGCGATGCCGTAGACGCGGCAAAGCTGAGCCTTGGTCGCGTCGCCGCGCCAGTAAGCGCCGGTGCAGTTGGTGAGCTCGATCGCCTTGATCGGAGCGACCGACATCAGGTGAGGTCCGGCGCAGAGGTCGGTAAAGTCGCCCTGCTTGTAAAAGCTGATCTTTTCGCCCTTGTCGGTGTGTTCACGGGCAAGCTCGACCTTATACGGCTCGTTCATCTCCTCGAGAAGAGCGACCGCAGCGTCGGGCTCCAGCTCAAAGCGCGAAATCTCAAGGCCGGACTTGACGATCTTTTTCATCTCCGCCTTGATCTTCTCCAGATCCTCCTGCGTAAAGGGCTTTTCAACATCGAAATCATAGTAAAAGCCTGACTCTATAGCGGGACCTATAGCGCATTTCGCGTCGGGATAAAGTCTTTTAACCGCCTGCGCAAGTACGTGCGAGGCTGAATGCCAGAAGGCGTGCTTGCCTTCGGCGTCGTCAAAGGTGAGCAGCTCCACCTTGCAGTCCTTTTCGATCGGAGTGCGCAGGTCGACCGTTACGCCGTCGATCTTGGCGCAGCAAACCGCCTTGTACAAGCCGGCGCCGATGGATTTTGCGATATCGGCGGGCGTCGTTCCGGATTCAAATTCTTGGATAACGCCGCCCTTTAATTCTACTTTCAACATACTGATTCTCCTTTTTATTCATGCTGTGTTTGAAACATCAAAACAGCGGATTTTTTGTAAGAAAAAAATCCCAATACCCCGAAGGATATTGGGACGAAGTGACTCGTGGTTCCACCCAATTTCAGCGCAGAGCGCCCTTGTGGATTCCTTAACGCGGAGTACGCCGCGCCATTTCCTGCGCGGGGCTCTGGGGTGGTAAAAATCAGCTTCTGTTATGACGCTTGCAGCAAGCGCGTCACTCTCTGGAAACAGGCGGGCTGAAAATCGTGTCCCTGTCATGCCTTTCAGATTACAATCATTCTAGCACTCTCAAATGAGAATGTCAACCATTATTTTTTGTTGCCGAGCTTTTTCAGCAGCTCGTCAGCCTTGTTGAGCTTGGCACGGTAGCTTTCCTCGCCCTTGGCGATCGCTTCCTCTTCGGTAAGAGCTGCTGCCGCGGTCTTTTGCTCTTCGGCAAGCTTCTCTGCCGCATGGCGTTTTTCCTCGGCGATCCTCTCGGCTTCTGCGCGTCTCGCTTCCTCCGCTCTGCGTGCTTCCTCGGCGCGTCTTGCGGCTTCAGCTCTGCGCGCTTCTTCCTCGGCGCGTCTTGCTTCTTCCGCCTTGCGCGCTTCCTCGGCGCGTCTTGCCGCTTCTGCCTTGCGCGCTTCTTCCTCAGCCGCTGCCTTTCTGGCGGCTTCCTCACGCTTCGCCTGCGCTTCTTTGAGCTCGGCAGCGCGTTTTGCCTCCTCGACCTTCTTTACTTGAAGGGCGATGCGCTCCTCCTCTGCGGCTTTTTCTTCCTCGGTAAGCGTATTATCATCGGGAAGCAGATTCTTGCTGACCTCAAAGGACTGCGCGTTCTGCGCCTGCTTGCGCGACTGCGCCGCCTTTCTCAGCTCCTCGGCAAGCTTTTCCACATTGGAAGAAGGTCTTACAGCTTGGTTCTGCTTGGCGTTTTTCATCAGCTTTTCGGAAAGGATAGCCTCGACCGACTGCTTGTTCTCGCTGACTGTCACGGTACTCGCCGCCTGAGGCTCGGGCTTTTCAGCGGCGGGAGCAGCAGATCCCTTTTCTTCTGCCCTGACCGCAGGCTCCGCTTTTGCCGCGGGAGCGCTCTCCTGCTTTTTCGGCTCGTTCTTGACGGGCGCCGCAACGGATGCGGCCGAAGCTTTAGCCTTTGCCAAAACGGGCTTTTTGGCTTTCTTTTCAGGCTTCGCGGGTTTTTCAGCTTTTACGGGTTTTTCTGCTTTTTCGGATTTTTCGGGTTTTTCCGTTCCTTTTTCGGTATTGTCCTCGCTGTTTTGTTTATCGGCGGACTCTTCGTATTCCTCGTTAGCCTTTACATAATCATATCCGAGGATATAATCCTCCATGCCGATCTCTGTGGAATAGTAGTCGTTCAGATAGGCTGCGTCACCGACATCGGAGGAATCGTTAGTCAGCTTTACCTTCGAAGCGAATTTTTTTAACACTCCCTTGGTTTCGGCAGGTTCATCATCCACGGGAGCAAACGCCACATGGCTCGTCTCGACGGTATCCTCGTTATAATAGACCTCTTCCTCGTCATCCTCCATGCCTGTGACGATCTCAAGATCATCCTTTGAATAATAGTTGGTATACACCTCAAAAATGAAGCTGATCGCGTATAAGCCCGCGCAAAGGAAGAATGCGGCGAACAGATATACCTTCTTGTCAAGCTTGTCGCGCATGCCGAGAAACAGCTCATACACTCCATAACTGAGAGTGAGCGACACCATGGGCAATCCGTAAACAAACAATCCCTTTACCGGGTTTCTGCCCTTGATGCGCGAAATGACCATGGAATTGGAGAAGAAAAAGAGCGCGGCAAAAATGAAGCAGAAAAGACCTGTCAAATCGGTTTCCCGCGAATAAAGGCTGACCTTGGTCGCCTGCAGGAATGAGTAGACCA
>ONHJ01000087.1 GCA_900317595.1 uncultured Eubacteriales bacterium
CAGCTGCAAATAGTAGGTCTTGCCGTTTTCAAGCGAAGCGGCTTCGTCTTTGTAATCGTAGAGATCAAACGCGGTTTCCGCGTAGCTGTAGGAATAGCTGGTCCTGGCATCGTTGTTGACCTTATTCCGCATAAGGCTCAGATCCTCACTCACAGGTTCGCCTGCCGGTGTGAGCGAAATGGCAGCTCCATACCACGGATAATAGTGCGTTGCGTAATCGTAGCTTTGAATCTGCGCAAAGTAGCTGCTGTCAAAGCAGCGGAATTTCAAATTGCTCTGCTTATCCCAGTTTATCACGGTGGAGGCGGTAATGTCGTTCCATGTCGCGCCGTCAAAGCTGTACTGCGCCGTGGCGGTAACATTCTTCGGCTCCACCAGCACGCGGTCGGAGATCTCAAGCACAGCGCCGCCCCTGACGTCCAAAGCGCTCAGCTCGCCCCTGCCTTTTCTCCACACCTTGGTTCTCGAAAGATTCGAGTCGTGCGAGAACGCGCGCCCGGGAATACCGATGTTGCCGTATTTGGGGGCAGATACCGTGTTCGGCTCGGTGTAGACCTCTTCGTCGTTTTTGTAAACATCGAAATAGCCCGACCTGACGGTCACTGCCGCGCTGTTGTCAACGCTCAGCGCGTCTGCGTTGCCGTAGCCCACGACGTCGCCGTCGTTGACGGTCAGGCTTCCGCCGTTTGCCTTTACAGCGGCGCAGTTTTTAAGGTGGATCTCGCCTCTGCCCTCGATCCTGCCGCCGTTTATAACAGTCTCGCCGTTGTGCATTACGATGCCGTGACCGTTCACCTGCAAATAGGCGTAGCCGAGGTCGATAATGTGCTTATCGGAGCGCCTGCCCGCGATCACTCTGCCGCCGTTAACGGTCAGCTTGCCGCCCGAGACCTTGAAGATGTCGCGCACGTCGCGGTTGTCATAGCCCTCCTTGAGCATGGCGTTGTAGTTGAGCGTGCCGTTGCCGACGGTGTCGTTGAGAACGAACTCGGCGCCCGAAGTGATCTTGAACATCGCGGAGCCGTTTCTGCTCTGTGTGTCCTTGCTGTCGCAGTAGAGCGAAAAATCATAGCCCTGCATATCGACGACCTTGACGCCGCTGCCGAGCTTGCACCAGTATTCGGGGCAGGCGTTTGCTATGTCGCCCTTTTTGCCGATGCGGTAAGAAAGATCGGCTATAATGTTTATTTGATAGTCGCCGTCCATCTCCAGATAAGCTTTCAGGCTTTCGGCGCTGCTGACGCTCATGGTTGTGAAGGACGGATCGTCGCCGACGCCGGCGTCTGTCCGAACAGGCGCCGCCGACGCTGTCAACGGAAACGCCGTCAGCAATACGGATATCACCAACAGGATCCCGAAAGCTTTTTTCAGTTGCTTCTGCATAGTAAATCACCTGCTTTTTTACAGTGAACAGTGTACGGTTTTTCAGCAGTCGGTTATTAGTGCCGTGGGCAATGGATCAAAGGTCAGGCGCTCAGCCTGCGGTTTGTTCGACTCACGGCTGACTCTCAATTCTTCACGATAGTTCCGATATTTTCGCCGCAGACCGCCTTGAAAATATTCTCGGGCTCCTCGATGCTGAACACCAAGATCGGCAGATCGTTGTCCTTGCAGAGCGCCGAAGCGGTGCTGTCCATGACCGCGAGGTCCTTGTTGAGCACATCGTGGAAGGAGATGGTGTCGAATTTTTTCGCGTCGGGATTCTTTTTGGGGTCGGAATCATAAACTCCGTCGACCATAGTCGCCTTCATAATTACGTCGGCCTCGATCTCAACCGCTCGCAGCGCAGCGGCTGTGTCGGTGCTGAAGAACGGGTTGCCGGTGCCGCAGCCGAAAATGACGACCCTGCCCTTGTTGAGATGGCTGACCGCCTTGTTGCGGATATAGGGCTCGGCGACCTGACGCATCGAAATAGCCGTCTGCACGCGGACGTCCAGACCGAGCTGCTCCAGAGCGTCGCAAACGCCGAGCGCGTTGATGGTGGTCGCCAGCATACCCATATGGTCGGCGCGCGTTCTGTCCATCTCTCCCGAGCTTCTTCCGCGCCAGAAATTGCCGCCGCCGACAACGATGGCGACCTGAACTCCGGCGTCAACGCACTCCTTGATGGGCTGGCATATCTTCAATACCGTGTCAAAGTCGATGCCGTGCTTCATGCTGCCCGCAAGCGACTCGCCCGACAGCTTTAACAGGATTCTTTTATACTTCGGTTCCATAAAAACACCTCATAATCTATAGTTATTTTTATTATACTATAACTCCGCGTCAAAGTAAAGAAATTTTTTCATATACCGGGCGGCATGACGAGCTTAAATTCACGCTTGAAAAAAACTGTTTCTTGTGCTACAATAGCAAGTAAATCAATGAAAAGGAGCTTTTGATATGGAAGGCTTTGTGGAACAGGTGGTCAAACGCGAAATGACCGCCAAAAATCTGATGATAAAAATCATGGCAGTGGCGCTTGAGATCATTTTGCCGCTGTTCTTTGTGATGCTTGCCAACCTGACCTCGGTGTTTTATCTTGTCATGGTCGGTCTGTTCGTGTTCATCGGCGGTCTTTACATCGTGTGGTATGTTTTCACCTCGCAGAAGGTGGAATATGAGTACGCCGTCAACGGCGATGTGCTTGACGTAGCCAAGATCGTTTCGCTGCGCAAAAGGAAGCGCCTTTGCCGCGTGACCATCAAGGATATCGACCTGCTGGAGGTCGGCGACGCGAACATTCAGGACATGCACTTCCGCAAGATGGCCATGGCGGCGAAAAACGCAAAAAACACCAAGGAGAACTACTTCGCGGTATACACCATGCCCGCCTACGGCAAATGTCTGCTGGTTTTCAACCCCAACGAGAATATTTTGCAGGCGATGAAGCCCCATATGAAGAAGGAGCTTATGATAAAGCTCTTCTACCGCAAATGAGGCTGAGGCTATGGATCACACCTCAAAAAACATTGTATTAAAAACGGCAGGCAGCCGTCCCGACGACGCCCACAAGGGCATGATGGGAACTCTGCTGAGCGTCTGCGGCAGCTACGGCATGGCCGGCGCGGGTATTCTGAGCTGCCGTGCCGCGCTGAGAAGCGGGGTCGGTCTGGTCAAATGGGCGCTGCCGAACAGCCTTTACCCCATCGCGGCGGCAAGCGTTCCCGAGAGCGTCTTTCTGCCGCTCAAGGAGAGCGTCGACGGCAGGATATCAGCCGATAACGCCGACTTTCTGCTCTCACAGAGCGCCGACGCGCTGCTGTTAGGCTGCGGACTTTCGCTGTGCGGCGAAACAAAGGAGCTGGTTCAACGGCTCGTGACGCGAAGCGAAAAGCCGATGGTGCTCGACGCCGACGCGCTGAACGCCCTCGCGGACGACCCCGGGCTGCTGAAATACGCCAAGGCGCCCGTAATCATAACTCCGCACCCGGCGGAAATGGGCAGACTGCTCGGCTGCTCCGCGGCTGAGGTCAACCTTGACCGCGCCAAGACCGCGCGCGGATTCGCGGCGCGCTATAACGCCGTGACCGTGCTGAAGGGCGCCGGAACAGTGATAGCCGCGCCCGACGGACGCACGCTGATAAACCGCACCGGCAACAGCGGCATGGCGACCGGCGGCAGCGGCGACGTGCTGGCAGGCATTTGCGCCTCTTTTCTCGCGCAGGGCAAAAAGCCCTTTGACTGCGCCGCAGCGGCGGTTTACGTCCACGGTCTCGCCGGCGACCTCGCCGCAGAAAGGCTCGGAAAGATCTCGATGCTGCCGAGCGATATCATCAATGAGCTGCCCAACGCCTTCAAGGTGTGCGGATGCTATTGATCATTTTTCAGAAACAAAAGACATATAATTCTTTAAAACAAAAGGCGCCGCACGGCAGCCAAGGTTTTAAAGGGTTATATGTCTTTTTTGGTTTTCAGCGGTTTTTTCGATAATAGTATGATTGAGCATCGCTCCCTACAATCGAAAAGAAAAGTTTGATTAATCACTGTAGGGAGCGACGCCCTCGTCGCTCCGTCCCCGCAATTCATTGCGGGGATAAGGCTTATACAAACCTTTAGTTGACGACATTGCCCCTCAATGGCGGACACACGGGTCAGCCGCTGCACAGTTAAGGAAGCCGTGCTTTAAACCAAGCACGCAGCATTACAAATCGGAGCGAAGCGACCCTTAAACCTACTACCGACAACAAAAAAATCACCAAAACAAAGAAGGAGTGTCCATATGGTCGGCAGGATTTTAAAGCTTTTATGTGTCTTTTTTTCCGTACTCGCGGTGCTGCTTTGCGGCTGCGACAAACACGGCAAGCCGGGCGCGGAGCCTGCCGCTGATTTTTCGGCGGATTTTTCGGCGGAATATCAAGGGCTCGAGCTGGCGGGCAGGCTGACCAACACGCGTCAGGGCGTCTGCTCCGTCAGCCTGAGCGCGCCCGAAACGCTCGACGGCGTTTGCTTCCGCTTCCGCGAAAACGGGCTTGAGATCTGCCGCGACGGCGTGAAGGCGGAAGCCGGGGAAGCCTATCTTCCGGCTGCAAGCTTTCCGCGCCTGCTGCGGGACGCCTTTCGTCAGACAGCCGAAGGCAAAACAACGCCCGCAAAAGAAGCGGACGCTCTGGCTCTGACGCTTGACGGCTGCGACGGCACACTGACCCTTGACGGCGACGGTCTGCCGCTGAGGTTGTCGGTTCCCGACGCGCGGTGCTCCGTTGAATTCAAAAACTGCGAAAAAATCGGCACGCCCTGACAAATGATGAACCAACCGCGCGCTCCAAAATAGAATGTAGTGTGTTTGAATAAGAGATTAAGAGCTGACAATAATAGTGTTAGAAAAAATTTTGGAGTGTGAAAGCCTTGAATATCAAACGCGGAGACATTTATTACGCCGATCTCAGCCCGGTGGTCGGCTCGGAGCAGGGCGGCGTGCGGCCTGTACTTATCGTGCAAAACAACGTAGGCAACCGGTTCAGCCCCACCGTTATCGCCGCCGCCATCACCAGCCAGCAGTCGAAAGCCAAGCTGCCCACCCACATCCCGCTCTACGCCAACACCGCGGGACTCGCAAAGGACAGCGTGGTGCTGCTGGAGCAGATGCGCACCATCGACAAGCGCCGCCTGCGCGAAAAAATGGGCACTGTCGACGACAAGGCGATGTCCGCCGTCAACAATGCCATTTCGATATCACTGGGATTGAACTGAACTCACTCAACGGTCTGCTCGAGCAGGGCGATCAGGTTTTCGACCTTGAAGCGCGGGTCGGAGCCGAAGGCGAAATTCAGCGCCTCGGTGTTCAGAAAGGAGTGCTCGACCTCCTTTGAATAGCGCTGCAGTACGCGCAGGCGCGGATAGGGATAGCCCTTTTCGGCAAAATCGGCGTCGAGCTTTCCGGTTACCAGATAGGCGCAGGCGATGCGCTGCATCGAATAGAGCACGTCGCCCGAGCGGATAGCCTCGAGGTAGTAGCGATAGAGGTAATAGAGCGCGAATTTGGTGAAATCCCGCTCAAAATCCTCCGAGACGCGCAGGCTGTCCGCCCGCGACGACGCCTCACGCAGCGCCGTCCTCCACTCCTCGCTCATTATCTCAAAGCCGAGGTGCATATCGAAAACAAAGCCGCAGCCGTCGGCAGCCGCGCCGTCAAGCTCGAGCGGCTCCGGCTCCCTGCCGTCGAGCACGCTCTGCACCTGCGCGTTGAATTCCAGACAATCCGCGAGGCGGTAGGCAAACGGCTCCTCCTCATTAGCGAGGAAAGCCGCCGAACGAGCGCGCGCCTTAAGCAAAAACCGCAGCGTGCCGTCGTCGCCGCAGTCATCGTCGCGGTCGTCAAAGGCGTCGAACGGAGCGTAGGCGTCCGTTCCCGCTTTAAGCATCAGCCGTGCCGCCTCGGGGCAGGCAAATGAGAGGATATGCTCGCAAAAGCCGCCGTATTCCACGGCGACGCGCGGAAAGCCGGCGCAGGTATCGCTGAGGTGCTCCTCGCCGATGCCGATGAAAATGTCGCAGAGCATATCGCGGTTCCAGAACGGACATCTTCCGCCCTCAGCCTTGAAAACGCGCTCGTTATACTCGTCGGTGACAAGCTTTCGGCGTATTTTGTCGCCCAGATCGCCCGAAACGGTCTGATAGAATTTCTCGGTTTCGCTGTCGATGTCGATATCCCAATCCTTGCAGCAGCTGTCCTCGCAGCGGTTTGCGATACATTTGAAGGTCTTGTAAAAGCCGGGGTAAATATCCCGCATAGCATCACGTCCGTTTTCGTTTTTCTATACTATAGCACAATCGCGGAGATTTTTCAATTCTTTCGTTCCTCAGCGCCGAAATCTATTGCAAGGCGCTGAAAAATATGATAAAATTGTGTCAAAAAGCATAAAGGAGCGAAAAAAATGATAGATTTTGAAACCAATACCGCGTTTAAGCTTAAGCAGACCGACATCGCCGAGGGCGAACAGATGGTGCGCGATTTGTTGATCGACGGAGAGCGCGTGGTCGCCGCCTACCGCGAGATCCGCGACATGGTGGTCTTCACCAACAAGCGCGTTATCGCCGTCAACGTGCAGAAGGTGACGGGCAAAAAGAAGGATTTCACGTCGCTGCCATACGCGAAGATCTCGGTTTTCTCGGTCGAGACAGCGGGCGTGATGGATCTCGACAGCGAGCTCGATTTCTGGTACAGCGGCTTGGGTCATGTGCGCTTTGAATTCACCGGCCGCAGCAACGTGATCGAGATAGGAAGAATGATAGCGTCCTACGCCCTGCACTGACGCACGAAAAAAGAGTTTATTTTTGAAGGAGCCGCATGATAGCATGCGGCTTTTTTCTTTTTGCTCCACGCTGTCCGTGAAAAAGATGGCAGATGTAATCAGCCGGGGCAAGCAGGCACGGCAAATGCGGGCAAAACATATAATTATTATTTAAA
>ONHJ01000144.1 GCA_900317595.1 uncultured Eubacteriales bacterium
TATGGCGTACACCAGAGTCACCTCGGTCAAGTCCCCGTGGTTCTCGGGCGTTAACGCGGGCGATGTTTTCGCGGTTCCCGTATCGCACGGCGAGGGCAGATTTATGGCTGATTTAGAGACCGTTAAGCAGCTTGCCGAAAACGGTCAGATCGCTACCCAGTATGTTGACCTCGGCGGCAACCCGAGCAGCGATATAGCTTACAATATCAACGGCTCTGTTTGCGCTATTGAGGGTATCACCTCTCCGGACGGCAGAATCCTGGGTAAGATGGGTCACAGCGAGCGTAAGGGCGAAAACCTCTACAAAAACGTTCCGTTTGAGAAGGATCAGAAGATCTTCGAAAGCGGCGTAGCATATTTTAAGTAATAGGAAATAATCACGGCTGCCGACTGAGTCTGGCGGCCGTATTTCTTTTTTATAACAATGCCACGATTATTAACAAAACCTGTAAGCTACAGTTGGTTGAAAGTCGCTTTACTGCGTGATATAATGTGAATGAAAAATATGAAACGGTATGATTTCTCATACCAAACGGGAGGCGGTCGATGTGATCGACGCGAATATTAGATATCTCAGAAAAACAGAAGCTGTCAGCCAAGAGGAATTTGCCGAACGCTTCGGCGTGTCGCGGCAGAGCGTTTCAAAGTGGGAGAGCGGAGAGAGCACGCCCGATATTTTAAAATGCCGTGAAATCGCGGAATATTACGATATTTCGCTCGATATGCTCGTCAGCGCTCCTCTTGCCGAGCAGAACGCCACGCTCAGCACCTCCGAGGGCAGATACATCTTCGGGATGGTCAAGGTCGGCGACCGCGGACAGATCGTTATTCCCAAGCACGCGCGAGAGGTCTTTGATATCAAGGCAGGCGACCGCGTGATGGTTATGGGCGACACCGCAAAGGGCGGCATTGCCCTTGCCAAGGTCTCCATCGGCAAATTGTTCGGAAAGGAATGATAATATGGAAGCAGTCAAAACGTTTGATCTGACTAAAAAATACAAGGAAAAAACCGCCGTGAACAAGCTTGATCTCACGGTGCACAAGGGCGAGCTTTACGCGCTTTTGGGAGTGAACGGCGCGGGTAAGTCAACCACGATAAAAATGCTGAGCTGCCTTACTCAGCCATCCTCAGGCGACGCCGAGCTTATGGGACACAGCGTTGTTAAAGAATCAACAAAGGTCAAGTCGCTGATCAACGTATCTCCTCAGGAGACGGCGGTCGCCGCCAAGCTGAGCGTGCGTGAAAACCTTGAGTTCATAGCCCGTATTTACGGCTCAAACAAAAAAGAGGCTAAGGAAAAAGCGCAGAACACAATAGAAAAATTCAATATGGACGAGATCGCCAAAAGCAAAGCCGCCACGCTTTCGGGCGGCTGGCAGCGCAGACTGAGCATTGCAATGGCGCTCATCACCGAGCCGGAGATACTCTTTTTAGACGAGCCTACGCTTGGGCTTGACGTTCTTGCGCGCCGCGAGCTATGGCATCTCATTGAAAAGCTGAAGGGCAAAATGACCATCATTTTGACAACGCATTATCTTGAGGAGGCGGAGAGCCTGTCAGACCGTATCGGCATAATGTCGCGCGGTGTATTGCTCGCGGAAGGCACTGCCGCCGAATTGAAGGAAAGGGCAGGTACGGACGACTTTGAGGAAGCGTTCATCAGAATCACAGAGGAGGCGGCAAAATGAGGACACTGACATTTGCATCGCGCAATACAAAGGAGATCACCAGGGATATTCTGACGCTGATATTCGGCATCGTTTTCCCGATCGTTTTGCTGCTGCTTTTGTCGGCGATCAACAAGGGCATACCCGAGGGCCACGGTCCGGATATATTTGTGATCTCAAAGCTCGCGCCGGGTATCACCGTGTTCGGACTGAGCTTTTTGTCGCTGTTTTCGTCGATGCTCATCGCAAAGGACAGAACCACCAGCTTTGTGCTCAGGCTGTTCACCTCGCCGCTAAAACCCTCGGAATTCATTCTGGGCTACACGCTGCCGCTTATCCCGATGGCGCTGATCCAGACAGCCGTCTGCTATTTGTGCGCGCTGTTTCTCGGACTTCCGTTCAGCGTGAATCTGATCGTTGCAGTTCTTGTGAATTTGCCGATCGCGATCGTGTTCATTTCTTTGGGGCTGCTGTTCGGCTCGATTTTGAACGAAAAGGCGGTCGGCGGTATCTGCGGCGCTCTGCTCACAAATTTGAGCGCGTGGTTCTCAAACATATGGTTTGATACCGCGATGGTAGGCGGCGCGTTCAAGGCAGTCGCAGACATACTTCCGTTTTCTCACGCGGTCAACGCGGCAAGGGCGGCGGTCGCGGGCGACTTTGCCGCGATATTCCCCGACCTTTGGTGGGTGATCGGCTACGCAGTCGTGCTTTTGGCAGCTGCCGTAACGGTTTTCGCTATGAAACTGAAAAAGAATTGACAATAAATTTCCGCCGCAGAGATTTTTCCCTGCGGCGGTTCGTTATTATATGTTCATAAATGCTTTAAGCTCTTCCAGCCTGCTCTCGGCGGCTTTTCTGCCTATCTCATATGCCTTTTTCATAACCTCCGGATCGTGCTCGATCCTGCCGATCGGCAGTTTTTCATCGGGGCAAATAATGAGCGCATTGCCCGAACGCTCTTCCTCAAAGATCATATCGCGGGTGCGGTTATACATAATGTGCCTGCGCTTGATCGCTTCATATGTCTTTGGGAATTTTCTGCGAGAGAGCTTCATCAGCGGAAGCATAGACGCTTTTTCTTTTGAATAATCCCTCGTTTGGGTAAGGACGACAACGTTCTTTTCACAGCCGCTTTTCATCATAAACTCAAGCGGTATCGAGTCTGTTATCCCGCCGTCGATATAGTGCCTGCCCTCTATCAAAACGGGTCTTGAAACCAGCGGCATCGAGGCCGAGGCGCGTATCCACCTAAAGCTCAGATCATCCGCCTTATCGAGCAGGGGATATACGGGCTCGCCCGTCTCCGCGTCGGTGCATACGGCGTAAAATTTTACGGGGTTATTATCGTATGTTTCTTTATCAAATACGTCAAGCTTGTTCGGGATAGTGTTGTAGCAAAATT
>ONHJ01000078.1 GCA_900317595.1 uncultured Eubacteriales bacterium
CCCTATTAGGGGGCAGAAACAAGACCTGACCCTACAGTACAATACAATTACAATAAAAGGGCTGACTCTTACTCATAACAATGAGTTTTGAGCCAGCCCATTTTAAAGCATTGCTTAGCGTGGATTAATACTCTCTTCTCTTTCTTGCAAGGAAGAATACACCTACCGCAGCCAGCATTACGCCGCCGAGTACGAAGTAGATGGTGGTCTCTTCGCCGGAGGTAACAGAACCGGTAGTGGTGGTGCTGCTGCCGGAGCTGTTGGAGCTGGTGTTGCTGCCGCTATTGGTGTTAGTATTGGTATTGGTGTTAGTGTTGGTATTTGTGTCGGTGTTGGTTTTGGTATTGGTATTGGTGTCGGTGTTGGTGTCGCTGCCGGAAGAAGAACCGCTGAGGGTGGACTTGGAAGCATCCCACTGGGTCAGGTCGATGCTGGCGGACTTTGCCTTATCCATGTTGTCAGCAACGATCTTCTTAACGTCGTCGAGGCTCAGACCGAGAGTAGCAGCAGTATCATCGATGGTCTGCTGGAAGGACTTGCCGTTGAACTTGATAGCGTTGTTGATGTTCTTCTTGGCGTCCGGGTTGGTGAGGAAGTCGGTAAGAGTGGTCTTAGCGTCCTCGCCGGGCCAATAGCTGTCGCCGACGATGTTGCCGATAGAGGTGATGCAGAGAGGCACACCGTTTTTGCCGCTCTTCCAAGCTACGTGATCGCTCTGCTTGTTGGAGTCAACATTATTTTCAACCTTGGTGCCATCGCAGAAAGCGGTGTCGCCGTAGTTATCAGCGCTGATGATAAGGTCGCAGGTCTGGATGCCCCAGTCGCCTGTGAAGATGCAGCCGTAAGCCTTGCCGCTCTCGAGGCTGTAGCCCTTGCCGGTGATATCAAAGGACCATACGCCGTTGCCTTCATCGGTCATTTTGCCCTTCTTGGAGCCCCAGGCGATGATCTCTCCGCCGCCGTCGCCCTGCTGATAGAGATAGAAAGTAGCTGCCTTAAAGTTCTTCCATGTGGAGGGAACTTCGAAATAGATCTTTCCGCTTGCGCCGGTAGCGTCGCTTTCTTCCTCAGCGCCTACTGCGGAATCATCAGCCGCTGCTACAGCGGAATCTTCAGCCGCCGCTACTGCTTCTTCAGCATCGGCAGCGCTTGCCGCAATCACTGCTGTGCTGCCGACGAGAGCCGCAGCAAGAGCAATACTTGCAATTTTCTTGAACATTTTAAACTCCTCCTAAAATCGTTCATAGTCCGAGAACATTATATCTCAGTAAAATTATTATACAATAATTATTACAAAACTTCAATACTTTTTTTGTTTTTTTATTCGTCGGTTTTTACAAGAATCAATACTACAATTTGTTTAAAACTGACAATGTTTCATCAATGCGCTCAGTTAAGTAAGCACAGATTAAATCGTTTGCGCAAATCGCGCCTTCAGCTTTTTTGGACAAGCTGACGGAAAAGCTGCAAGCGAGTCGCGTGATCATTTCAGCATGGCTCTGACGGTTTCGGCAACCGAAGCAAGCGCCGCCTCGATCTTGCCTGCGTCCTTGCCGCCCGCCATCGCGAGCTCGGGCTTTCCGCCGCCGTTTCCGCCTGCGATCTGAGCCACAGCCTTGACCAGCTTGCCGGCGTGAACGCCGCGCTTAACGGCTTCCTTGCCGCAGCCGACCGCGAAGTTGACCTTGCCGTCGTTTTCGGTAGCCAAGACCATAACGCCCTCGGCGTTGCGCGACTTTCCGTCCTCGCACATGGAACGGAGCACATCTGCCGGCACGTTTTTGATGACGCCGGTGACGACCATGATGCCGTCGACCTCATCTGCCTTTGCCATCATCTCAGAGAGCTTTGATGACGCGATTTTGCCGTTGAGCTCCTCGACCTGCTTTTGCAGGGACTTGAACTGCTCCGACATCTTCTGCACGCCCTCGACAAGCGCCTTGGGGTTGCTGAGCTTAAGCACCGAAGCCGCGTTGAACAGCATCTCCTGAGCCCTGTGGATATAAGTGAGAACGCCCTTGCCGGTCACAGCATCGATCCTTCTGACGCCCGCGGCTACAGAGCCCTCCTGACGGATCTTGAACAGACCGATCTTGGAGGTGTTGTCGGCGTGAGTGCCGCCGCAGAACTCCACCGAGAAGTCGCCGGCGCTGACTACGCGCACGACGTCGCCGTATTTTTCGCCGAACAGCGCCATAGCGCCGAGCTTTTTAGCTTCTTCGATCGGCATTTCGCGCACGGTTACGGGAATAGCCTCGAAAATCTTTTCGTTGACCTTTTCCTCAACGTCGAGCAGCTCCTTGGCGGTCATCGCCTCAAAGTGCGTGAAGTCGAAGCGGAAGAAATCCTCCGCGACCATTTGACCGGCCTGCTGGACGTGATTGCCGAGCACCTCTCTGAGCGCAGCCTGAAGAAGGTGCGCCGCTGTGTGGTTGCGCATGATATTCTCACGGCGCTGCTTGTCCACCGCTGCCTCGACCTCGTCGCCGACGGTGACCCCGCCGGAGAGAACGGTGCAGGAATGGAGGAAAATATTGCCCGAGGCGTCCTTGGTGGTGTTGTCGACCTCGGCTGATAATTCTCCGTAGGAAATATAGCCGGTGTCGCCCACCTGACCGCCGCTCTCGGCGTAGAAGGGCGTTCTGTCGAGCACGAGGATCACGTTTTCGCCCTCGCCCGCCTCTGTCACGCGCTCGCCGTCCTTGACGATGGCGAGCACCTTTGCGGTCGACTTGAGATCGGTGTATCCGACGAACTCGGTCTTGGCGATATCCGAAAGGTCGGTGCTGTCACTGATCCAAGCGTCGGCGCCCGCGTTCTTTCTCGCGTCGCGCGAACGCTTTTTCTGCTCCTTGAGCAGCTCTTCAAAGCGGGCGATGTCGATCTTCATGCCCTTTTCCGCGAGGATCTCGCGGGTGAGGTCGATCGGGAAGCCGTAGGTATCGTTGAGCTTGAAGGCGTCCTCGCCGCTGATGGTGGTGATGTCGTCGCTCTCGATCAGGTTCTGCAGCAGCTTGAAGCCCTGGTCGACGGTCTTGGCGAAGCTCTCCTCCTCAACGCGGATGACCTTGGTGATGAACTCCTGCTTCTCCTTGAGCTCGGGATAGGCGGTGAGGTTTTCTTTGATAACGGTGTCGCAGACCTTATAGAGGAAGGGCTCGTTATAGCCGAGCAATCTGCCGTGACGCGCGGCTCGGCGCAGCAAACGGCGCAGCACATAACCCTTGCCCTCATTGGAGGGCATTACGCCGTCGCCTATCATAAAGGTGGTGGAGCGGATGTGGTCGGTGATGACGCGCAGAGAAATATCCTTCTTTTCGTCCTCGCCGTAAGCCACGCCCGTGATCTGACTGATGTGCTTCATAATATTCTGTACGGTGTCGACCAAAAACAGGTTGTCGACCTCCTGCATCACGCAGGCAAGGCGCTCCAGACCCATGCCGGTATCGATATTGGGGTGGTCAAGCGGGGTGTAGTTGCCCTTGCCGTCGCTTTCAAACTGAGTGAACACGAGGTTCCAGACCTCGACAAAGCGGTCGCACTCGCAGCCGACGTGGCAGTCGGGGCTGCCGCAGCCCTTTTCTGGACCACGGTCAAAATATATCTCGGAGCAGGGGCCGCAGGGACCGGAGCCGTGCTCCCAGAAATTGTCCTCCTTGCCGAGACGCACCATGTGCGAGGGGTCGACGCCGACCTCCTTCGTCCAGATGTCGAACGCCTCGTCGTCGTCCTGATAGATGGAAACGTAGAGCTTGTCCTCGGGAAGCTCCAGCACCTTGGTGAAGAACTCCCACGCCCAGGCGGTCGCCTCGCGCTTGAAATAGTCGCCGAATGAGAAGTTGCCCAGCATCTCGAAGAAGGTGCCGTGGCGCGCCGTGATGCCCACGCGCTCGATATCGGGCGTGCGGATGCACTTCTGGCAGGTGGTCACGCGCTTTCGCGGCGGCGTCACCTCGCCCGTAAAATACTTTTTCATCGGCGCCATTCCGCTGTTGATAAGCAGAAGGCTGTTGTCGTCCTTAGGGATCAGCGAAAAGCTTGGAAGCCGCAGGCATCCCTTAGACTCAAAAAACGAGAGAAACTTTTCGCGAAGCTCATTAAGTCCTGTCCACTGCATTTTTGATTACTCCTTTTATATGTTTATAACGATTTTAAAACTATCCGAGGCAAGCCGTGCGGCATGTGTATGCCGCTTTGCCGTCATTCTCTTTTTTTCCTGAGCACCGATCCCGCAGGCACTTCCCTGTCAGCGGTCATCGTCAGCAGCTCCAGCGGATGCGGCGCGCTGTCGACGCTCTCCCCCGCCCCGTTTTCAAGGCTTAGGCATTTTATCGGAAACGGATAGCCGTCCGGCGGCAGCACATCGAGGGTGTCGCCCACCGAAAACTTGTTGCGCTGGGAAATCAGCGCGGAATTGTCTCCGAGATTTTTTTCGCAGACCGCGACGTTGTCGTAACGGCGGATATAGCCGCCGCTGCGCGTCTCCTGACCCGGCTCGCCGCCGAACCAGAAGCCGGTGCTGTATTCTCGGTGGCTGATCTTCTCCGTCTCCTCTTTTATCCATGAGGGCAGCGTGAACGGGTCGCCCTGCTCATAATAGCAATCGAGCGCCTTGCGGTAGGCGTTGGTTGTGACGGCAGTGTAATACGCCGACTTTGCCCTGCCCTCGATCTTGAAGCTCGAAACGCCCGCTTTGACAAGCTCGGGAATATGCTCGATCATGCAAAGGTCGCGGGAATTGTAGAGATAAGTGCCGTCCGAGTCCTCCTCGACCGGGAAAAACTGACCCTCTCTTTTTTCCTCAAAAAGATGGTATTTCCACCGGCACGGCTGCGCGCAGTCGCCGTGATTGGCGTCGCGGCCGGTGAGATAGCTTGAGATAAGGCACCTGCCAGAAAAAGAGACGCACATCGCGCCGTGGACGAAGCACTCTATTTCAAGCTCCTTCGGCGTTTTGGCGCGCATTTCGGCGATCTCGCCGAGCGAAAGCTCCCGAGCCGGCACGACGCGCGACGCGCCCATGTTATAGAGCGCGTTAGCGGCGGCGTAATTCGTGACGCCCGCCTGCGTCGAGATATGTCGCGCGACCTTGGGAGCGAAGCGCTTTGCCGCCTCGAACACGCCGAGGTCGGCGATGATGAAAGCGTCGACACCGCTGTCCTGCGCCATCATCAAAAAGTCGGGCAGCGCGTCAAGCTCGGCGCTGCGCGGCAAAATGTTGCAGGTCAGATAGATCCGCCTGCCCATGGAATGAGCCAGTTCACAGGCGGCTTTCAGCTCGTCCGCGTCGAAATTCTTCGGGGCAGAGCGCATGCCGAAGCGCTTTCCCGCAAGGAAAACCGCGTCCGCCCCGAATTGCAGGGCGGCGCGCAGGCTCTCAAAATCTCCCGCGGGAGACAGTATTTCAGGTTTGCTGTTCATCACTCAATATACTCCAGGTTAGCTTGGTGCTCCTCGATCGTAGACGCGTAGTAAGCGTTTCCGTTCTTGTCGTGGCAGAAGTAGTAGTAGCTTGTTTCCTTGGGCATAAGCGCCGCCTTGAGCGCCTCCATTCCGGGGTTGCAGATCGGTCCCGGCGGGAGTCCCTTGAGAGTGTAGGTGTCGTATTTGCTCTTGAAGTTCTTTCCTGCCGACGAGGGGACCTTGTCCTCGGAACGGTACGGATAATACTTGGTTGAATCGAGGCTCAGGTTTGCAACGCCCATATCCTGATCCGCTTCAAGGCGGTTGCGGATGATTGACGCTACTACGTACATATCGTCCTTGTTTGCCGCCTCAGCCTGTACGATCGAAGCGATCGTGATAAGCTGATCGAGCGTGTATTTGGAATCCTTGAGCCCGATCATCTTATGATAGGAGCGGAGCTTTTCCTCTCCGTCGAACGCCTGCTTGGCGTAGAGCCTTGTTTCGTAGTTGTTGAGGAACTTGTAGATAATGCTCATCGGGTCGTCGTGCTCATAGAACTCGTATTTATCGGGGTAGAGATAGCCCTCGAGCTTGTAGATGCGCTCGCCGGGGTTCTTGATATCTTTGATGAAATCGAAGTCCTTGTCGAACTTGTCCGAGGCGCAGAGCTCAAGGAACTTGTCCTTGTCGGAAAGGACGCCCTTTTCATAGAGCTTGTCGGCGATCTCAAGCACGCTCATACCCTCGATGATGGTGATTTCAACGGTGTCGGTACGGTTTTTGTTTCCGCTGAGGTTCGTGAGTATCGCCTGATAGTCCATATTCTTTTTGAGCCTGTAGGTGCCTTCGGTGAAGTAGTCGTCGGACTTTGTCATCTTCGTGTAGAGCTTGAAGTATTCGCCCTCGTCGATAACGCCCTTCTTTACGAGCTCATCGGTGACATCGTCAAGCGCGGGATTCGCGGGGATCTTTACCGATACCACCGAGTCGTCCTTGCGGTTGATGGCGAGCGCGTCGTTCATTCCCGTCACTATATAGGTGGAGATCATTGTTCCGATTATGATGATGGAAATGATCCACATAATGCGGAAATAGCGGCGGTTGCGCCTGTTGCGCCTGCGCAGGTCGCGCTTCTGCGCGCGCTGGCGCTTTTTGAGCGATTTCTTCGATTCCTTGGCTATCTGCTCCTTTACGTCCTGCCCGCTGTAGGAATTGATTTCCTCGGGCTCGCCGGAGGATTCGCTGTAGTCGTAATCGTCGGAAATGCTCAGATGAAAATTTTCCGCCTTTCTGCGCCTTTGCTCTTCAAAGTCGCGGCGGCTGTTGTCGTATCTTTCCATTCATACACCTCTATTGATTTCGGTTTATAAACTTTTCTGTAATAAGTATGTCGGTGCGGCGGTCGTGGTTTCCGCGCGGAAGCTGCTTTAATGTGTATTTTGAATAGCAGATACCCGCGGCGGTTCCGCCGAAAACGTCGAGGAAGCGGTCGTAATAGCCCTTGCCGAAGCCGACGCGGTAGCCCTCGTAGTCAAAGCACAGCCCCGGTACGATGCACAGCCCCGACGAAAAATCGGTGACCTTTTCGCATTTTTCGGGATCGGGCTCAAGGATTGAGAACATACCCTCGGACAAGTCGCCGAAGGATCTTATGTAGTAAAAATCCATTTTGCCCGACTTGTCGGCGCAGCGCGGAACGGCCACTCTTTTGCCCTTTGAGAACGCGTCGCCGATGATCTGCGAGGTGTCGCACTCGATTTCGGAGGAAACGAAAATAAACAGCGTTTCGCAGCTTTTGTATTCCTCGGTTCCGAGCACCTTCGCGGTCAGCGCGCTGTCAAGGCGGAGCTTGACGTCCTTGGGGCACTGCGCGCGGAGCTTTTTGTAACGCGCGCGCAGTCTGCGCTTTTCCTCTTTTACGTTGATCAGCAGCATTGCATATCACACAGCA
>ONHJ01000070.1 GCA_900317595.1 uncultured Eubacteriales bacterium
ACTCCTATGCCTATCGCTCAGATGGCTGAGAAATTCCCCGAGGCTTTCGAGCAGTTCACACAGGTATGCGCTACTCTCGAGGATCACTACAGAGATATGCAGGATATGGAGTTCACCGTTGAGCACGGCAAGCTCTATATGCTCCAGACAAGAAACGGTAAGAGAACAGCTCAGGCTGCTCTTAAGATCGCTTGCGACCTCGTTGACGAGGGTATGAGAACAGAGGAAGAGGCTGTCGCTATGATCGATCCCCGTAACCTCGATACACTTCTCCATCCCCAGTTTGACCAGGCTGCTCTTAAGGCTGCTACTCCCATCGGTAAGGGCTTAGGCGCTTCTCCGGGTGCTGCTTGCGGTAAGATCGTGTTCACAGCTGAGGACGCTGAGGAATGGAACGCAAGAGGCGAAAAGGTAGTTCTTGTACGTCTTGAGACTTCACCTGAGGATATCACAGGTATGAAGGCTTCACAGGGTATCCTTACAGTTCGCGGCGGTATGACATCACACGCTGCCGTTGTTGCCCGTGGTATGGGTACATGCTGTGTATCAGGCTGCGGCGACATCGCTATGGACGAGGAGAACAAGAAGTTCACACTCGCAGGCAAAGAGTTCACCGAGGGTGATTACCTCTCGATCGACGGTTCAACAGGTAACATCTACGACGGCGCTATCGCTACTAAGGACGCTGAGATCGCCGGCGAGTTCGGCAGAATCATGGCTTGGGCTGACAAGTTCAGAACTCTTAAGGTTAGAACAAACGCAGATACCCCCGCAGACGCTAAGAAGGCAAGAGAGCTCGGCGCAGAAGGTATCGGCCTCTGCCGTACAGAGCATATGTTCTTTGAAGAGGACAGGATCGCTGCTTTCCGCGAGATGATCTGTGCAGATACAGTAGAAGAGAGAGAAGCTGCTCTTGATAAGATCCTTCCTTATCAGCAGGGCGACTTTAAGGCTCTTTACGAGGCTCTCGAGGGATGCCCCGTTACAATCCGTTTCCTCGATCCGCCGCTTCACGAGTTCGTTCCCACCGAGGAAGAGGACATCAAAAAGCTCGCTGATTCTCAGGGCAAGAGCGTAGAGGACATCAAGGCTCTTATCCAGTCGCTCCACGAGTTCAACCCGATGATGGGTCACCGCGGCTGCCGTCTTGCCGTAACATATCCCGAGATCGCAAAGATGCAGACAAAGGCTGTTATCCGCGCTGCTATCGAGGTTCAGAAGGAGCACGCAGACTGGAACGTTAAGCCCGAGATCATGATCCCGCTCGTATGCGAGCTCAAGGAGCTCAAGTTCGTTAAGAAGGTCGTTGTTGAGACCGCCGACGCTGAGATCGCCGCTGCAGGCGTAGAGCTCGAGTATGAGGTCGGTACAATGATCGAGATCCCGAGAGCTGCTCTTACAGCTGACGAGATCGCTACTGAGGCTGACTTCTTCTGCTTCGGTACAAACGACCTTACTCAGATGACATTCGGCTTCTCAAGAGACGACGCAGGTAAGTTCCTCACAGCTTACTATGACACAAAGATCTTTGAGAACGATCCGTTTGCTAAGCTCGACCAGACAGGCGTTGGCAAGCTTATGGAAACCGCTATCAAGCTCGGCAAGCCCGTTAATCCCAATCTCCACATTGGTATCTGCGGCGAGCACGGCGGAGATCCTTCTTCCGTAGAGTTCTGCCATAAGATCGGTCTTGACTATGTATCATGCTCACCCTTCCGTGTGCCGATCGCAAGACTCGCTGCCGCTCAGGCTGCTGTAAACAACAAATAAGTTGTGGCGACAACACCGCAATCCGCCTTTGGAAAGCTTTGATTTGATTCAAGCGTTTCCGCAACGGCGGGTCAAAACGGTGTGATTTACAGTAAATATAATTTGAGGCTGACTTCCGAAAAAGTCAGCCTCATTTTTGTTTTAAAAATGTTCGGGCGGTCAATGACCGCCCGTTTTGCTAATATTCTTTTAGCTGAAATCTGTGATGATACCCGCGATATACTGCTGTATCATTGTTACATCGCTGACAGAGAGTATTCCGTCGCGGTTCACGTCGGCGATGTTCATCATCGCTTCGTCGCTTTCATCAATCAGTGGTCTGCCGCCGTCGGTGTATTTCGCGATGTGCTTTTGGAGGAGCAGAGCGTCGTCAATATCTACCACGCCGCTGCCGTCAACATCGCCGATCAACGGCTCGTCCTTGACGACTTCTACCGAGCCGCGGCTCACAAAGCAATCCGCCCTATTCAGCGAGGTGCTGTGAACCTCAGCGGTGTTCGGGTCAACAGTTACGGCGTATTCGCCTTCGGTCGCGTTTTCGTCGACCTCAAAAACAAGCGTTACAAGCGTGCCGGTCGCAGAGCTGTCGGTTTTGGCGAGGTCGTTCTCCCACGATAATCTATAGGGAGACTCAAAGTGGTCGGAGTGCGCCGGTGTTGCGCCTTCTATAAGCCCGTTGTCAATCACGTCAACTAATTTTAACGCGTTCGAGTCAAAATCAACGTCAAGATCCACCGTTGCTATGCCCGGGTTTTCGTCCAAGCTGAGCGTGAGCTCTACCCTATCGCCCGCCTTTGCCTGAACACTGTTGAACGAGAACCGCGCTCTTATATCATCCTGATTTAAAGGAGCGTATGGCAAAGAAGATATGTCAGGGTCTCTGTCAACATAGCGCGTCAGAATTATTCTGTCTGACGCTGTTACTTTTCTGTCGCGGTCAACATCCGCGTTGATGAGGTTGATGTTATCATAATCTCCGAGCCTTGAGATGTAGTTGCCCAAAAGCGCGCTGTCGGCAGAGGTTACATAGCCGTCGCCATCAACATCGCCGAAAATCGCCTGAGCATCCGCGTTGATAACAGTTACGTTGATAACCAAACCCTTGCCGTTGGCGCTCTTCATAATTATGCTTGTTGTACCCGCTGCTTTGGCGGTTATCTTGCCCGTGTTGTCGATTGATGCGACGTCGGGATTTGAGTTTGTATAATTGAAAGTCGTGATAGCGTTTGCGGGCGTAACGGTCTTGCCTGCTGCCGCGATGCGCACAGGCCACATCACGGTGCCGTTTTTAAGCCCTTTTTCAACAGCCATATCGATAAGGCAGTCGTGAATGGAGGTGTTGTCCCACACAGGCAGCGCCTTAAGGCGTTCATAAGCCTCCGAAAGCACCACGGGAGCGTTTTCAAGGTTGGTTTTGCTCTTTTTGTTTACGAAAAGCTCTTTTTCATATTCGGGCAGCTCCGCGAAGAAGTCGAGCATCTCCGGGATCTGCGTCAGTTTTGTCACGCGCTTTTGCAGGATATCCGCGAATTTTTCCCACGGCATCTCTTTGTCGCCGAAGACACTTTGATAGTAGGGAAGAGCGGCGGCGGTAAATTCCTCGGCGGTCATCGCCTTGAGATACTCGCCGTTGAACCATGTCAGTTTGTCGTAGTCGAAAACCGACGGCGATTTGCTGATGCCGCCGATATCAAACGACTTTTCAAGCTCTGCAAGCGTAAATATCTCGCGGTTGTCCTTGGGGCACCAGCCGAGCAGCGCGATGTAGTTGATGATCGCCTGCGGCAGATAGCCGTCCTCGATCAGATCATAGAAGCCGGTCGCGCCGTGGCGCTTGCTCAGCTTGCTTATGTTGCCGTCGGCGTCCTTGCCCATGATCAGCGGCAGGTGGATGTAGGTGGGTATCTCCCAGCCGAAGGCCTCATACAGCAGGTTGTATTTGGGCGTGGAGCTCAAATATTCGCTGCCGCGCACAACATGGGTGATGCCCATGGTGTGATCGTCGATGACGTTTGCAAAATTGTATGTCGGATAGCCGTCGGTCTTGATCAGGATCTGATCCTGCAACTCGCTGTTCTCAACGGTGATATCGCCAAACACCGCGTCCGAGAAGGTGGTGCTGCCCTCAACGGGCATTTTCTGACGGATAACGTATGGAACGCCGGCGTCGAGATTCCTCTGAATCTCCTCCTCGGAAAGCTCTCGGCAGTGGCGGTCATAGCCGCCGCCGACGGTCTCGTTTTGGATTTTTTCAAGCCGCTCCTTTGTGCAGAAGCAGCGGTATGCCTTGCCTTCCTTTATCAATTGCTCGGCATAGGGCAGATACATATCCTTTCTTTCCGACTGCACATAGGGACCGAAGTCGCCGCCGATATCGGGGCCTTCGTCGTGCTTTAAGCCGGCGAGCGCCATTGTGTTGTAGATGATGTCGACCGCGCCCTCTACCAGCCTTTCGCGGTCGGTGTCCTCGATGCGCAGAATGAATTTTCCGCCCTGAGATTTCGCCACCAGATACTCATACAGCGCCGTGCGAAGATTGCCGACGTGCATGAAGCCGGTGGGGCTTGGCGCGTAACGGGTGCGAACCGTTTTTTCACTCATTTTATTTCCTCCTGTCTGCCGGACGCTAACCGATCAATTCCTTGATCTTCGCTTCCGCCGCCACGGCGTCGGCTTTTCCTCGGCTGTTTTTCATCACGTTGCCGACAAGCGCCTTTATGGCTTTTTCCTTGCCGTTTTTGAAGTCCTCGACCGCCTTGGGATTGCCCGCGACCGCTGCCTTGCACAGCTCCAGCAGCGCGTTGTCGTCAACGCCGCCCATATCGCTTTCGCTGATAAATTCCGTAGCGCCCTTGCCGCTGTCGAGCATTTTTTCAAGCGTGGACTTGGCGAGGTTGTTGCGTATCTTGCCGCTGTCGAGCAGCTTCACAAGCTCGTTGAGCTGAGCGGGCGACACAGCCACGTCAAATATCTCCTTGTCGCTCTCGGTCTCGACCCTGCGGAAGATCTGACCGATGATGAAGTTGGAAACGGTTTTCGGCGACTTGACCCCGTCGATCGCCTCGTCAAAATATTCGCTGATGCGGCGGTATTTGGTCAGCAGCGCCGCGTCCTTTTCGGGTATCTCATAATCCTCGGTATAGCGCTCGAATTTGTCGGCGGGCAGCTCGGGCATCTCAGCCCTCAGCCGCTCGACTTCCTCACGCGGTACGTTGATGGTCACCAGATCGGGGTCGCGGAAGTAGCGGTAATCGTGCGCGTCTTCCTTGCTTCTCATCGATGAGGTGGTGCCGGTTGCGTCGTCAAAGCGCAGGGTCTCCTGAATGACTTTTCCGCCGCTCTCGAGCAGGTCGACCTGACGGTCATATTCATATTCCATCGCGCGCGCGATGTTGGTGATGGAGTTCATGTTCTTTATCTCGGTGCGGGTGCCGAATTTCTCGGTGCCTTCCGGGCGCACGGAAATGTTGACGTCGCAGCGCATGGAGCCCTCCTGCATCTTGCAGTCGGAGATGCCTACCCAGCGCATGACCTGCTGCAGCTTTTCCACATATTCCTTCGCTTCGTCGATCGAGCGGATGTCGGGCTCCGAGACGATCTCGATCAGCGGAACGCCGCCGCGGTTGTAGTCGACATAGGTGTCGCCGTGCTGGTGTATCAGCTTTCCGGCGTCCTCCTCGATGTGGATATGGTGCAGGCGGATCCTTCTGCCGTTGGAAAGCTCGATGTAGCCGCCGATGATGAGCGGGGCATAGAGCTGGCTGATCTGGTATGCCTTTGCGAGGTCGGGATAGCAGTAGTTCTTTCTGTCCATCTTGGCGACCTCGGCTATTTTGCCGTGCACCGCCAGACCCGCCTTGATCGCGAAGCGCACCACTTCTTTGTTGAGCACGGGAAGTGTGCCGGGCAGACCGATGCACACGGGGCAGCAGTGAGTGTTGGGCTCGCCGCCGAACCGGGTCGTGCAGCCGCAGAAGATCTTTGTTTTTGTCGATAATTCAATGTGGGTCTCAAAACCCGAAACCAATTCATATTTCACAGCTTAACACCCCACTCTGTATCTTGGAAGTTTTCGGGAGCCGCCTGCTGATAACGGTAGGCGGCGTTGAGGATCGTTGCCTCTCCGAAGCTCTTGCCGATAAGCTGCATGCCGATCGGCATACCCTTTTGGTTGAAGCCGCAGGGCAGGGAAACGCCCGGCAGACCCGCGATATTGACGGGAACGGTGCAGATATCGGTGAGGTAGGTCTCGATCGGGTCGCTGACTGCGTGACCCTTCTCGAACGCGGTCATCGGTACGGTGGGCGCCAAGATCACGTCGCAGTGTTCGAACGCGTCATCGAACGCCTTGATGATTGTGCCGCGCAGGTCGGTCGCCTTTTTGTAATACGCGTCGTAATAGCCTGCCGACAAAACATAGGTGCCGAGCAGGATACGGCGCTTTACCTCCTCGCCGAAGCCCTCGCTTCGTGTGCGGCAGATCATGTCGTGAGTGCCGGTGTAATGCGCGGTTTTGTAGCCGTAGCGTATGCCGTCGTAGCGTCCGAGGTTGCTTGAAGCCTCGGCGCAGGCGATGATGTAGTAAACGGGCAGGGCGAATTTGAGGACCGGCAGATCGAAGTATACGATCTCGGCGCCGAGGCTCTCATAAACCTTTGCCGCGCCGAGGATAGCCTCCTTGACGTCGTCGCGCACACCGTCAAGGTATTCGCGCGCGATGCCGATCTTCATTCCCTTTATGTCGTTGCCGAGCTTTGAGAACGTCTCGCCGCCTACAGCTCCGAGAGAGGTTGAGTCGCGCTTGTCCTGCTTTGCGATAGCGTCAAAGACGATCGAAGCGTCCTCCACGCTCTTTGTGATCGGGCCGATCTGGTCGAGCGAGCTTGCGTAGGCGATAAGGCCGTAGCGCGACACAGCGCCGTAGGTGGGCTTTAAGCCGACTACGCCGCAAAAGGACGCGGGCTGTCGGATTGAGCCGCCGGTGTCGGAGCCGAGGCTGTAGGCTGCGATATTTCCTCCGACAGCGCTTGCCGCGCCGCCCGAGCTGCCGCCCGCGACATGGTTTACGTTGAAGGGGTTGGCGGCGCCGCCGAAATATGAGGTCTCGCAGGATGAGCCCATGGCGAACTCGTCCATGTTGGTCTTGCCGAGCATCACGGCGTTCTGAGCCTTGAGCAGCTCCCAAACGGTGGCGTCATAGATCGGCTTGTAGCCGGTCAGAATCTTTGAGCAGCAGGTCGTGTCGATGCCCTTTGTGGACATATTGTCCTTGAGCGCCATCGGAACGCCCTCAAGCAGCCCGATCTCCTCGCCGTCGGCGAGCTTTTTGTCGACAGCGGCTGCCGTCCGCAGCGCCTCGTCCGCGGTGACGCAGACATAGGCGTTGAGCGCGCCGTTGGCGTTTTCGATCTCTTTCAGATAGCTTTTTGTCAGCTCCGTGCAGGAAATCTGCTTTGTGCGGAGCATTTCGTGAATTTTACTTATCGAACCCATAATGCGCCTCACTCTCTGTTTCTGACCAGGAAATGGTCTTCCGCCTGTTCAGGCGCGTTTTTCAAGATCTCGGTCACGGGGTAGGAGGGGATGACCTCGTCCTCGCGAAATACATTGGAAAGATTGTTGATGTTGTCGAAGCCCTCGGCAGAGGCGGGCGCGCTGTTGATAGCGTCGGCAAAGTCGATGATCTCCTGCATCGATTTTGTCAGCCCGTCCAGCTCCTCCTCGGGAACGAACAGCTTGGAGAGCAAAGCGATGTTCTCCACATCTTCTCTGGTTACCATAGAATCACCTTCATTTTAGATATTTAAATACTATCCTTAACATTATACACTATTTGAAATGATGTTTCAATAGTTTTTTTGAAGACCGGGAGTTTTAGTTGTCAGTAGTCGGTTGTCAGTTGTCGGTTAAGGGTCGCTTCGCTCCGGATTTGTAATAGTGCGGGCGTGGTTTTAAAGCACGGTTTCCTTAACTGTGTAGGGGCGGATCCATGTGTCCGCCCTTGTGCAGAAATGACGTTAACTTAAGAAATAATGAGGAGTTTTGGCGAAAGAAAGGCTCCCCTGCGTAAGGGGAGCTGTCAGCGAAGCTGACTGAGG
>ONHJ01000093.1 GCA_900317595.1 uncultured Eubacteriales bacterium
TATCAAAATGAACCTCGTCCGACGAACAGTTGGGAGCTTCGAAGGTGTACACAAAAATGCCGTCGGCGTCGGCGCCGTATTTATCCCGGTCTTCATTGAGCGTCTTGCCGATCAGATTCGCCACGGCGCCGGCACGGCTGTAGCCCGTGACCCAATACTTGGCTTTGGTGATGCCGTGGGAATCGCGATAGCTGTCAAGCCGGCTGAGTACCTTGGCTGCCGCGCCGGAAAAGCCCTCGGGATCACCGCTTTTGCCTGCCAGAAAGTTGTTTGTCCATTCCCCGTCGTAATTATTTCCGCGAATGACGACCGCGATCAGCGAAACGCCGTCGATGTCCTTATGCGCGATCACCGAGCCGATGGTGTCGCTGCCCGTGATATCCATATCCTGAAAATCCATTTGACCGGCGTCAAAACCGATATCGGTAAACAGCTCCTTCACACCCTGCGCAAAGACTGCCTCGTCATCATATGCCACGGTCGAAAACGCCAAAACAGCCGACATTGTGCGCAGATGCGCGTTGCTCTTGGTCGCCGATCCGGCAAAGTAGCCGTCGCTGTAATAGAAATCATCCGAAATTTTGCCCGACATCGCGGGATATTCAAAGGTACCGCGATAAACACGAGGCTTGCTCTCCTCGGCGGACGCAGGCACAAGCCCTGACGCCGCAAGCAGTACGGCAAAAACCGCGGAAAAAAAGACTTTGATTTTTTTGCAGAAGCGATCCATGGACACTCTCCTTTTCAAGAATACCTTCCGTCGTTTTATATCTGTATTATAACCCAAATCCTCCGCTTCGTCAACCGAAAGAATCAGCGATGGCACCGCATCGGCTTTCCGTCATAGAATGAAATGAGCGAACGCTCAAAGAAATGAAAGGAGATTAGAAGTGAAATTGATGGAAATGGCGGCAAAGCAATATGGCATTGCGGCGCTGCCCGACAACCCTGTTCCCGCGATGGCTTATGTGCCGTTTCAGGAAGAGGACGCAAAAATTTTTTCGCCTGACCAAGGTTATGCGCTCGGCACGATGTATTATGCGCTGAACAAACCCTTCTACGGCAGCAAATGCGGTGATGCGGATGACTAAACGTGAAGCGCTGTTGAAGAAGATATCGACCTATCAGTTCGCGGCACATGATCTGCAGTTGTTTTTAGACACGCATCCCAACGACACTGAAACGCTTGAAAAAATGCAGCGTTATCAGCAGATGGCAAAGCCCTTGATCGAACAGTATGAGGCGCAGTACGGCTCGCTGAGCAAACGCAGCGGCGACGCCAATAATTGGGATTGGATAAAGGCGCCGTGGCCTTGGGAAAGCGAGGAGGACTGCTGATGTTTGTATACGAAAAGAAGCTGCAATACCCCGTGAAAATCAAAACGCCCAACGCCAAGCTCGCAAAGGCGATAATGAGCCAGCTTGGAGGTCCCGACGGTGAGCTCGGTGCCGCGCTGCGTTATCTGAATCAGCGCTATACCATGCCGATGCCGGAATTAAAGGCGACGCTGACAGATATTGGCACTGAGGAACTGAGCCATATGGAGATGATCGGCACTATCCTTTATCAGCTCACAAAGGATCTGACGACGGAGCAGATAAAGGCGCAGGGCTTTGACAGTTACTTTGTCGACCACACGCTTGGCGTTTATCCGCAGTCGGCGGCAGGTGTTCCGTTCACCACCGCTTATCTGCAGTCAAAGGGCGACGCCATCACCGATCTGCACGAGGATCTTGCCGCGGAGCAGAAGGCGCGCACGACTTATGACAACATTCTGCGGCTTGCCGACGATTTTGACGTCAAGGACGCGATCCGCTTCCTGCGTGAACGCGAGGTAGTCCACTATCAGCGCTTCGGCGAAAACCTCAGGCTGCTGACCGACAATCTCGACGCGAAGAATTTCTACGCCTTCAACCCGGAATTTGACAAAAAATGCTTTCGGAATAAAAAGCAATAAATTCTTCTGAAGAAAAAACAGAGCAGCAAGCGCTTTGCCTGCTGCTCTCAGCTTTTTTGCTAAGGCTGTTCTATTTTACAACGATGCACTGGCTGAACATCTGCTTATACCGCTCGGCGACAAGCTCCTTGTCAAAATGAGAGATCGTGCCGTGGGTCGAATCGGCGAAGTAATATTCGTCCTCGTCGTAGCCGATAAGCACAAGGCAGTGCTCGTGCATATACCAGTCCACCGTGTCGCCCAGCTCGGCTTCGGCGTTTTCGTCGACATAATCGACGACCCAGCTATCGAAAACATAGGGCTCGTCCATATCGGTGGTCGCCCAGACCATGACCGGGATTCCCTTGATGACGTAGTCGTCGATCAGATCCTCCAGCGGGATATCCTTGTAGGCGTAGGCGGTCAGATCGGAATGTTGATCTTGGAGATACTCGTTCATGCTTTTTGCCATTGAAGGCGCGTAAACGCCCCAGCCGGCGTAGGCCGAGCCGGCAAACGCGCTGTGCATATCGGGACCGTGCTTTACTCCGTCGCCGTCTACGGTGATGTAGTAGGTGTGCAGATAATTATCCGCGATCGTGAATTCGTCGACGTCAAAGCCGAGGATCTGCAGGCACATGGTGGCGGCATAGGTTTCGCAGCCCGCTTTGAGCGTGCTTTGGAAGATCGGAGTGACGTCCTCGATCTGAAATGACGCGGGACGGTCGACCTTCGGCTTTTCGGTGGTTTCGGGAACCGATGCGTTATCTGAGTTCATGTCGGCGTCGCTGCCGGAAGCTTCGGCTGACGCGTCGTTTTTGTCTTGCCGATAGCCCGCCTCAGAGCTTAAGGACGCGGCGGTATTCTGTGAAGAAGCTTTTGTATCGCTCTTTTTGCTGCCGTCAAAGAGCTTGGGCAGGAAAATTACGCCCAGCACAATGCAGACCGCCAGAATCACGGCGATGCTGATTATCACGGCTGCAAGCTTTCCCTTTGGTTTTTTTTCGGATGGCTGCAAATGCCTCATGGCAATTCATCCCTTTCATCGTGTTTCGACTCATTATAGCACGGCTCGGCGAAAAGTTCAATATTGGAAAAAAAGCGGATTTATTGTGAAAAACCGCGATAAAATTGTACAATCGGCGATTGCGCGCCGTGTTTGCAAGAGCGCAAACGCGCCGTAAACAGCGACAGGCGGCAGCCGAAGCGGACTGCCGTCTGTTTTCGTTATCTTTATTCAAGTTTTTTATTCTGCGCCGCTCTGCCTTTTTATGACCTTCAGGCGGCTGAACTCTTCCCTGTCCTTTTCGTCGAGGGCGTCGCTGATGAATTTGACGGTCTCCTCAAAACGAGGTATCATAATATTTTTCAGCGCGTTGGCGCGCTTCTGCGTCTTTTTTACAGCGTCCGCAAGGCGGTAAACGCTGTTTTCTATCTCAGCCAGCTCGACCGTGAGGGTCTTTACCTTCGTGAAGAGCAGATATGCCTTGTCAACAGCGGAGTTTGCGGTGCGCGGTCCGTAGGGCAAATAATCGTTGCGCTCACTTTCCGCCAGCACCAGGATCGGTATCTCAACGCCCATAACGCTGCGTGAATCGAGCGACAAGCCGTTCTCAACGGGAATGGCGTTAGAGATGTCCTCGCAAAAGCCGTTGGTGATGTTAGCGGTCTGCAAGGCGATATACGCCTGCTCGTAGGCGCTGTCGATCTGCTCCTGAAGCGCGTTGGCGTGGTCGATCAGCGTCATCATCTCACGGATGAGGATGTTGCGCTTGCGGTCGAGCAGCTCATAGCCGTTTCTCGCGAGAGCAAGCGATTTTTTGGTATTCATCAAATTGCCCTTGGTTGGCACGGTCTGAACAGCCATTATTGCTACCTCTCAGTGATCAGCGGAAAAGCTTTTCCGGTGTTTTGTCTTTTTCTTTTATATAGATGTCGAGCACAGAGTCGTCGACGCGGTCAAGCTCACTGCGCGGCAGAGTGGAAAGAAGCTCCCAGCCGAGGTCAAGGCTTTGCTCAATGGAGCGGTTTTCGTTGAAGCCCTGGTTGATGAACTTCGATTCAAAAAGCCTGCCGAACTCGATGTATTTTTTGTCGATCGGCGAAAGCTCCTCCTCGCCGATAACGGAAGCCAGCGCGCGCGCGTCGATGACCTTGGCATAAGACGCGAAAAGCTGATTGGCAAGCGCCTGATGGTCGGCGCGGGTGTAGCCCTCGCCGATGCCGTCCTTCATCAGACGCGATAGCGACGGCAGAACGCTGACCGGCGGATACAAGCCCTGACCCTGCAGCGCACGGTCGAGCACGATCTGACCCTCGGTGATATAGCCCGTGAGGTCGGGTATCGGGTGGGTTATGTCGTCGTTCGGCATGGTGAGGATGGGTATCTGAGTGACGGAGCCGGAATGACCCTTTATCATGCCCGCGCGCTCATACAATGAGGCGAGGTCGGAGTACAGATAACCCGGGTAGCCCTTTCTGCCGGGGATCTCGCCCTTTGAGGACGAGAACTCACGGAGCGCCTCGGCGTATGAGGTCATGTCGGTCATTATGACCAGAATGTGCATATCCAGTTCAAACGCGAGGTATTCCGCGACTGTCAGGGCGCATCTGGGCGTCAGCGTGCGCTCGATGATCGGGTCGTTGCTGAGATTGAGCAGCATTACGACGCGCGAAAGCACGCCGCTTTCCTCAAAGCTTTTTCTGAAATACTCCGCGACGTCCTTCTGGACGCCCATCGCGGCAAAAACCACGCCGAAGTTATTGCTGTCGGCGCCGCTGATCTTCGCCTGACGGACGATCTGCACGGCAAGATCGTTGTGCGTCATGCCCGAGCCGGAGAAGATCGGCAGCTTTTGACCGCGAATCAGGGTCATCAGGGTGTCGATCGAGGATATACCGGTGTTGATGTAGTTTTTTGGATAGATACGCGAAACGGGATTGATCGGTGTGCCGTTGACGTTCTGCTTTTTTACGGGAAAGATATCGCCCAAGCCGTCGATCGGTCTGCCGGCGCCGTCGAGCACTCTGCCGATGATCTCTGGAGAAAGCGGCATCTCCATCGGGTGACCGGTCAAACGGGTGCGCGTGTTTTTAAGGCTGATGCCTCTGGTGCCCTCAAATACCTGCACCACTATGCGCTCGCCGTCGATCTGCACCACTCTGCCCTGACGCGCTGTGCCGTTGTCAAGTTTGATGTCGACGATCTCTTCGTTGGAAACGCCCTTAACGCCGTCCATCACGACAAGCGAGCCGTTGATCTCTTTTACGCCAACATAATCAATAATCAAATGCGTTCCCTCCTTACTGCAAAAATACGGCGAGTTTTTCGTCGATTTCGCGCAGATAGTCGTCGAACATCTCTAAACGGTTGTTCGGGATATCATATTTCATCTTGGTCAGCTTGTCAAAAAGCCCCAATTCTATGATTTTTGAGATGGGTATCTCGCGTGCCACAACTTCCTTTGCCTTTTCGTGAAGGTGCAGAATGACCTGCATCATCCGCTTTTGCTTTTCAAGCGGCACAAAGGTGTCCTCGGCGTGAAAGGCGTTCTGCTGCAAAAAGCCGACGCGGATCGCGCGCGCGGTCTCAATGACCAGCTTTTGATCGTCCGGCAATACGTCGGAGCCGATCAGCTTTACGATCTCCATCAACGAGCTTTCCTCCTGGAGCAGGGCGCTGATGCGGTTGCGGTATTTTACAAAATCTTCGCCGAGATGCTCGGTGAACCAGGGGTCGAGATCGTTGAAATATTCGCTGTAGCTCTGCATCCAGTTGATGGCGGGATAGTGGCGGGCATAGGCAAGCGATTTGTCCAGCGCCCAGAAAACGCGGGTGAAGCGCTTGGTGTTCTGAGTGACAGGCTCCGAAAAGTCCGCGCCCTGCGGCGATACGGCGCCGATTAGCGTGACGCTTCCCTCACCGTCGCTGAGCACGTCAGCGCGTCCGCCGCGCTCGTAAAACTCAGCCAAACGCGAGGGCAGATAAGCCGGAAAGCCTTCTTCCGCGGGCATTTCCTCAAGTCTGCCCGATATCTCGCGCAGAGCCTCAGCCCATCGGGATGTGGAGTCCGCCATCATCGCGACGTGATAGCCCATATCGCGGTAGTATTCCGCGAGGGTGATTCCGGTGTAAATGGACGCCTCACGCGCCGCGACCGGCATATTTGACGTATTCGCGATCAGCGCTGTCCTGTCGGTCATCGGGCGGTTGGACTTGGGATCGATAAGCTCGGAAAATTCCTCGAGCACCTGGCTCATTTCGTTGCCGCGCTCACCGCAGCCTACATATATAATGATGTCCGCATCGCACCATTTCGCGAGCTGGTGCTGATTCATGGTCTTGCCGGTGCCGAATCCTCCGGGTATCGCGGCGGTGCCGCCTTTGGCTATCGGAAACAGCGTATCCATGATGCGCTGACCCGTGATAAGCGGGATAGAAGGCGTCAGGCGCTCCTTTACCGGCCGCGCCGTGC
>ONHJ01000004.1:0-24706 GCA_900317595.1 uncultured Eubacteriales bacterium
AAAAACGCCTTTGCGTCGCTGATGCTCAGCCGCGGAGCCGCGCTGTTTTTGGCGGGCGACGAATTTTGCAACACGCAGTTCGGCAACAACAACGCCTACTGTCAGGACAACATCACCTCATGGCTCGACTGGAGCCGCAAAGAGCAGTTCTCTGACGTATTTGAGTTTTTCAAATATATGATAGCCTTCCGCAAGCGCTTTAAGGTCGTCACCAAAAACCGCCGCGAAAGCGACTGCACCCTGCCTCCCGAAAGTCTGCACAGCCAGAAGCCGTGGCAGACCGACTTCAATCCCGAGTCGCGCTATATCGGCGTTATGTACGCCGGCGCGTCCAATATCCCGCTGCTTGACGAGATCGTCTATTTCGGCATCAACGCGCATTGGGAGCAGACGGACGTGGAGCTGCCCGGGCTGCCCGGCGGATATTTGTGGACGCTGTATGTCGACACCGGAAGAGATCCCGAGCACGTGATCTGTGAAAACGATAATGTGATGCTCTATGACCGTCACATCACCATGCAGGGCAGAACGGTCATCGTCGCCGTCGCCCACAGAATCTTATAAGCTTGTTTTTTTCATTTCCATATAAGGGCGTCCTGCCAATAGGCAGGGCGTTCTTCTTTTGCCGATTTTTGTGGATAATGCACAGATTACTCCCCTTCGATTCTGTCATATTTACCAAAATTTAAAAACTTGAAAAAAAATGTAGATTTTTACAAAATTTGTGTTATTATATATTTACGCAGAAGAATTATTTAAGGGAATTATCTTCTGCGAGGATACCGAGGTGCGATATGAGCGGAAAAATTGTGACTATTACAAGACAATACGGTTCGGGCGGACATGAGATCGGCAAGCTGCTTGCCGAAAAGCTTGGCGTCGCATTTTATGACAAGGAGCTGATTTCCCTTGCCGCAAAGGAAAGCGGGATGAGCCCCGAGGTATTCGCGCAGGCTGATGAAAAAATGAGCAACAGCCTGCTGTACGCGCTGTCAACGGGATTGTATAATTACGGCAACGGCTTTTCCGCCATGGGCGATCTGCCGATGAACGACCGTCTTTACATTCTGCAGCACAAGATCATCAAGGAAAAAGCGGAAAAAGAGGATTTTGTGGTGGTCGGAAGGTGTGCCGACTACATTCTGCGCGAATGTGACCGGGTTGTCAGGGTGTTTATTTACGCGGATTTAGAAGTAAGAGTGAAACGCGCGGTGGCGCGTCAAGACATCGCACCGTCAAGAGCCCGCCAGGCGGTGACCAAAGCAGACAAAAACAGAGCCAATTACTACAGCTTTTATTCAGGACAAAAATGGGGCGCGACCGAAAACTATGATCTGTGCCTCAACACCACCGGACTCTCCGTAGAACAGGCAGCGGAGATCCTGGCGGAGTATCTCAGACTTATCGAGAAAAAGGCATAAAACGGATGCCTCCTGAATAAACTGTTATCAGTACACGGGAGGTGAAGCATATGAAGCATATCGTAATGGATTTGGACGATTTTATCTTCGGCAACGAAGAGTGGTATCCCAGCGAAAGATAGTCGGTTAATTCGTAATTCGTAAAGCGTAATTCGTTGTTAACTTAGTTTAATCACGTTGAGATAAAAAACCGGGCTGGCTCAAACTCATTGTTATGAGTAAGAGTCAGCCCCTCGTTGTTTTTCGGCGCGGTTTTCAATACTAATCTCCGTTGCCGATGAAGCTGAGCGGATCGGCGTACGCGCCGTTTATCCTGACCGTTACGTGGATGTGGTTGGGAGCGTCCGCCTCAGACGGCACAGCACCGACAGTGCCGAGCTTATCGCCGCGCTCCACGTGATCGCCCGCCTTAACGCTGACCGCGCCGAGGCCGCAGTAGCCGATCACGACATTGTTGACGGCGACCTCCGCGCATTTTCCCAGCATGGCGTCGTCGTATATTCTCACCACGTCGCCGCCGAGCATGGCGTAAACATCGTCGCCAAGCTCGCCGTCAAAATCAGCGCCGGTGTGGGGCTTCCAGCTGTTGAGCGTTTTGTTGTAGACGCTGTCCGAGCTGTAGGGCTTGACCACGCGGCCTGATTTTGTCGGCATGGTCAGGCTGATCTCAGCCGCCAGCATCGTTTGCAGGGCGTCGGCACGGCGCGTTTCCCCGGTCGGCTCTGTTGCGGCGGTCGTTTCTGCCGCTGCGGTCGTATCGGGCGCGGTGGATACCTCCGGCTCCGTTTCGGGAGGCTCGGTCGCCGCCGGCACGGTCACTCCCGTCATCGGCTGAGCCACCGACACCGCCGAGGTCGGCGTAACCGACGCGGCTGTCTGCCGCTTGGGCTGTCTGACCGTGGTGTATGTGGAATATACTGCCATGCAAACCGCAATCAGACAGATGGAGAACGCCGTGTAGAAGCCGATCTTCTCACGCCGTGTCTTTTCGGGTTTTTGATAATATCTGCTCATAAAAAAGCACCTCCGACCCTATTATGCGCAGTTCGGAGGTTTTTTATTCAATGATATTCAAAGCGCGGAGGAGACGTTTCAATATGATTGCGGTGATAGGGATAATACGATCCTTAAGCCGGCAACATTGCCCGACATTGAGATCGATGTGGTCTTGGCAAAGCCGTACCGTTGCCGCAGGTAATCTTCTCCCAAACGCAAAAGGGGCTGTCGCTTGCTTGCGACAGTCCCCGTAATGCCGATATTATCAGTCAGCGGTGTAGGGCAGCAGCGCCAGATGACGCGCGCGCTTGATCGCTGTTGTGAGGTCACGCTGATGTCTTGCGCAGGTGCCGGTCACGCGGCGAGGAAGGATCTTGCCTCTCTCGGACATGAAGCGGCGCAGACGTGCGATGTCCTTGTAATCAATGTGCTCTACCTTGTCAACGCAGAAGCCGCAAACCTTCTTGCGGGACTTTCTGCCGCGGTTGTTGGGTCTTTCAGCCATTGTGGGTTCTCCTTTCGTGAGAATATTTAAATAAAAGGTTCATTCAAAAATCAAAACGGTAGATCGTCATCCAGGGGCATATCCTGAAAATCCGCCGCCGAACCGCTCTGATAGCTCTGCTGAGGCGGTGCGGGAGGAGCGGACTGATAGCTTTGGGGCGCGGGCGCGCCGTAGCTTTGATTTCCGCCGTAGCTCTGGCTGCCGTAGCTCTGGTTTCCGCCGTAGCTCTGGCCGCCGCCGTAGGAATTGCCGTAGGAATTACCGTAGGAGGCATTTTGGTCACGGCGCTCACCGGTGAAGGAAACATTGTCCGCGAAGACCTCTACCACATAACGGTTGGTGCCGTCCTTCGCCTGATAGGTCCTGGTCTGAAGCTGACCCTCAACAGCGATCATAGCGCCCTTGCCGAAGTAGCGGCAAACGAATTCCGCCGTCTGTCTCCAGCAAACGATGTCGATAAAATCAGCCTTGCGCTCCTCGCCCTGCTTTACATAGCTGCGATCGACCGCGATCCTGAAATTAGTGACGCTCGCGCCTGTCGGAGTGGTTTTCAGCTCCGGATCCGCGACTAATCTGCCCATTAAAATTACTCTGTTCAACATACTTCTTCATCCTTTCGCTCAGGGCTTTGCCCTGTGTCATTACTTATTCGACTTCCTTCTTGATGATAATGGAACGCATAACGTCTTCGTTGATCCTGAACTTACGGTCAAGCTCCGCAGGGAACTCGGCGGTAGACTCAAAATCAAACAGAACGTAATAGCCTTCGCTTTCCTTGTTGATGAGATAAGCGAGCTTTCTCTTGCCCCACTCGTCAACATTCTTCAAAGTGGCGTTCTGCTCAATGAGATTCTTGAAATTCTCCACAACGGTCTGAACCGCTTCCTCACCTTTTTTCAGGGAAACGATCATAACGCTCTCATAGTTAGCTGTTACTGCCATTTCTTTGCACCTCCTTCTGGACTTAATGGCGGATCTCTCCGCAAGGATAGCCGCACTGCGCACAGTGCAACAGATATATTATACCACGAAAAACCGTTTTGTCAACCAAAATTTACAATTATTTTGCAGCCCCGCCCCGTATTATTGGGGCTTTAACAGATTGACAAAAGTGTGAAATAATATATAATTATTAGTAGTAATCACTGTGGCGGGCAGAAGCTCCGCCGCTGACCGAAAACCACCGAAAGGGAGTGTTTTTTTGTTTTCTTCGATCTGGAAAGAACACAAGGGCTTTGGCAAGCAGATTTTTTTGCTGGCGAAAAACGAGCTGATAAAAACCTATAAGGGCGCGATCATCGGTCCGTTCTGGGCGGTGGTGAAGCCCGCCTTCACCATTTTTGTCTATTGGTTCGCGTTCAACACCATCCGCAGCGGAAAAGAGATAAAGGTGTATTTCGGCCCACACGAATCGTTCAAGGTCGCGTTCTTCACCTTTATGTTCATCGGCATTATCCCTTGGTTTTTCATTCAGGACAGCATATTGCAGGGCACAAAAACACTTCGCAGCAACCGGCAGTTCATCACCAAGGTAAAATTCCCGGTTTCCACCATTCTCACCTACACCGGCATTTCAAGGCTGTATGTCCACATGATGCTGATGTCGGTGATGTATGTGTTCGTTTTGATCGCGATAGGCCCGAGCTGGTATAACCTGCAGTTCTTCTTCTATTGTCCGCTGATGTTCTTCTTCTTCCTCTTCCTTTCGTGGTCAACAGCGCCTATGGCGGCGTTCAGCAAGGACTTTGAGAGCCTTGTGGTGTCGGTAATGGCGGGCATCTTCTGGCTGTCCGGCATTATGTACGACTCCTACAACCCCAAGGTGTTCGGCGAGGTCGGAAAATATTTCATGCTCGCGAATCCGGTCAACTTCTTTGTCAACGGCTACAGGAACGCGTTCCTCTATCACCGGGGCTTCTGGGTCTACAAAACCGAGCTGGTCATCTTTTTGGCGGAGTTTGCGGTGATCGCCGTTATCGGCGCGTTCAACTACAACCGCCTCAGAAAAGCACTTCCTGACGTGCTGTAAGGAGGCAAATATGTCGGACACAATTATTTCCTTTAAAAACGTCAGCAAAACCTATATCCTCTACAAAAACGACGCTGCGCGCTTCAAGGCGCTGTTCATAAAGCCCAAGAACCCCAAAACCAACAAGGCGCTCAACGACGTAAGCTTTGAAATCAGGCGCGGCGAATCCGTGGGCGTTATCGGCGACAACGGCGCCGGCAAGTCCACCCTGCTCAAGATGATAACGGGCGTCGCCTTTCCCGACACGGGCGAGATAACCGTCGACGGCAAGGTCGCGGCGCTGCTGGAGCTGACAGCGGGCTTTTCGCTGGAGATGACCGGCAGAGAAAACATTTATCTCAAGGGCTATATTCTCGGTCTTGAGGACGCCTACATCAAGGAGATAGAGGAGAACATCATCGATTTCGCCGAGCTCGGCGACTATATCGATCAGCCCGTGCGAACCTACTCCAGCGGTATGAAAATGCGTCTGGGCTTCGCGATAAACGTAAACATCGAGCCCGATGTGCTGGTGGTCGACGAGGCGCTGGCTGTCGGCGACGCGAGCTTCAAAAAGAAGTGCAAGAACAAGATCAAGGATATCATCGGCGCCGGCACGACCGTGCTCTACGTCAGCCACAACGCCGATTCCGTGCAGGAGATCTGCCCGAGAGCGATATATCTCAGAAAGGGCTCCGTGATTTTCGACGGTCCCACCGAGGAAGCGCTCAAGGTGTACAATGACTACAAGGAATCGCAGAAGGCGAAAAAGAAAAAATAATTTCAAATTCGCAATTAGCTGCGATCACACCCGACAACCGACTACCGACAACTGACTACTGACAACTGAAAATGCTAAAAGAACGTCTTAATGAACTTGAGATCGACTGGGCTGAGATGCCGCAGGTCGAAAAGGAAGAACTCAATAAGCTGAAGGGCAAAACCGTCATCGTCAGCGGGCGCACCGTTGCCCGCTGTCTTTGCTACGCGCTGGTGTATCAAAGCGAGCACAAAAAGCGCGATATCCACGTTATCTACGCCGGTGACTGCGGCGGCTTTTATCCCGAATGCACCGAAAGCGAATACTTCACTCAGGTATCGCTTGATTCTGTAAAAGAAATAAGCAAAGCCGATCTGCTGATCTCCACAGGCTTTTGCGGCGAAAGCTCTGCCTGCTTCCCCGCCGATTTTGCCGAGGAAACGCGCAGTGCGCGGCTTTTGGCGGAAACCGCGGAGCGTCTTAACATCAAGAGCGTGCTGCTCAGCGACAGCCGCGTTTACGGCGCCGGCAAATTCGGGCGCGTCTACGCCGAAAACGAGTTTGCGCCGTACCCGAACACCGACCTGCGCTTTCGCGACAATCAGCTTCTGCGCGTGCTTGAAAACATCTGGAACAGCGCCGCGCTCTCCCTCACCGTGCTGCGCACCGGCATAGTGCTGGGCGGCAGCAGCGGTCTGCACACCTTTTTGGACGAGGCGCTTGAGGCTGTGGCAAACGGCAAGCCCTGCGCCCTGCCAAACGGCAGAAAATATTCGTTTGTCTACCTCACCGACGTTTTCCGCGCCGTTGTCTATGCCTTCAACGGGATCTTGGGCAGCACGACATATAACCTGACCGCCGAAAACGGCACCGCTTCCGCAGGCACCATAGCCGCGATTCTGCATGACGTTTACGGCGACAAGGCTGACCTCACCCTCACAAAGGGCGGGGAGGAAAACGCCTGCGCGATAACCAACGGCAAAATAGTCAACGACGGCTGCGCGCCCGCCCTTACGCTTGAGGCGGCGCTGGAGCTGTGCGTCATGTCGTATATGAGCGGCGACGAAATTTTGCAGATGCCCGCGATCCACGACGGCAGGCTCAAGACCCTGCAGGATATCCAGCTAGCGTATCTGCTCGAGGTCGACCGCATCTGCAAAAAGCACAACATAAAATACTTCCTCGGCGGCGGCACGCTTATCGGCGCGGTGCGGCACAAGGGCTTTATCCCGTGGGACGACGATTCCGACATCGTTATGCTGCGCGAGGATTATGACAAATTCGCCAAGGTCATCGTGAACGAGGAGCCGGAGGGCACGACCTTCCAATCGCCGAAAACCGACAGAAACTGCTTCTATGAATTCAACAAGCTGCGCGTTGACGGCACCATGTTCGCGTCGGAGCTGGCGAAAAATCACCGCGATATCGACGTGGGCATCGCGTTCGACGTGTTCTGCAGCGACAAAACCGCAAATTCGCGCTGGGGTCAAAAGCTCCACCTCGCGATGACGCTGTTCACCCGTGCGCTGGTGCTTAACAAGTGGAACCACCGCAAGGTCGACAACGGCAGCAAGATCCAATCCGCCTTCACAAATTTCTGCGTCAGGATCTTCCCTCTGCGCTTCTGCTATTTCCTGATGAACCACACGATAACCTTCTTCAAGAGGAAAAAGAACGCCCGCTACCTTTATGACGGCACAGGCAGGAACGTCAAGAACGGCTGCTTTGAGGCGGCGATCTTCGACGAGGTCATCTACAAGGAATTTGAGGGGCATATGTTCCCTGTACCGAAGCGCTACGCCGATTATCTGACCTTCCTTTTCGGCGACTTCAACGAGCTGGTGCCGCTGAGCACCCGCCTCGGCTGCCACGAGATCACCTTGCTCGACGTCGGAAAATATGACGTTATCAATTCGTGATGCGTGATCTCTTCTTTTGCAAAGCATGAGTATATTATAAAAGGATGTGCCTTTCCGACACATCCTTTTTGTTTTTTATTTTGCACATTCAAAAACAGGATAATCACGAATATAGTTTTTGATTATCAGGGGAGCCTTGGCGTGGGAAACAGCGCTTTGTTCATCTCCGAAGGGGATTCCTTGGCACCGCTCGGAATACAGCATAAGAAGCGCTTTCTCCCAAGCACGCGACATTTTTTACGAATTACACATTACCCACCAGCTTCACCGTCGTAACGCTGTGGTTGACGGCGGGAACGAACACCTCAAAAACATCCTTGGTTTTCAGGCGCAGGCTGGAGGTGTTGACGCAGGGATGGCAGCCAAGATACTCCTTGTCCATCAGGTCGTCGTCGACCAGCAGCGTTACGCGGTCATCCTTGTCGTTCATCAGCCCCATCACACTCACAGAGCCGGGCAGGATGTCCAAAAATTCCAGCATTTTGTCGGCGCCCGCGAAGCTGAGCCGCGCTGAATTGATCTGCGCGCTGAGCTCCTTGGTTTTGAAGGGCTTGTCGGCGGGCATCATCAGAAGATAAAACTTTGTTTGCTGACGGTTGCACAGAAAGAGGTTTTTGCAGATCTGCGCGTCCAGCACTTCGTCGATCTCCTTGCAGACCTCCATGTTGTCAGCCGCCGCGTGATCGACGCGGTCATAGGAAAGCGCAAGGCTGTCGAGAAAATCATACACCCGCAGCTCGCGCGGAAGCCGGCTTCCGCCGGCGGGTCGTCCGTGTTCCAAAATCATAAGCTTCTCCTTTATCGGCTCGCCAATAGCCTCTGCAGCGCGGTAACGTCCGAAATGCTCAGCCGTCCGTCGCCGTCGATGTCCGCGTAGAGCAGAGAGGCAGGGGCTTTGAAGTCGAGTATCAGTGTTCCGTCGGGCTTGCGGAAATCCGCCAGCGCGCGCTGAAATTCGGTCGCGTCGTTGATATTCATCACGCCGTCGCCGTTGATATCGCCGAACAGACGCGGCTCAAAGGTCGGTTCCTCGATTGCAGGCTCCTCGGTAGTCGGCTCTTCTGTAGGTTCCCCTGTAGCAGGTTCTTCGGTCGTCGGCTCCTCGGTTGCAGGCTCCTCAGTCGTGGGTTCCTCGGTTGCAGGCTCCTCTGTAATCGGTTCCTCGGTAATCGGTTCCTCGGTAGTCGGTTCCTCGATTGCAGGTTCTTCTGTAGCAGGTTCCTCGGTCGTGGGTTCTTCTGTAGCAGGTTCCTCGGTCGTCGGCTCCTCGGTCACCGGCTCTTGATAAACGGTGGTGTCGCCGTCATAGGCGGCGCTGCAGATCAGCTCGGTAAAGCCGCTCTGCTGCACGGAATCGCCTGTTTTTATGAAGGGATATATCTTGCCGCTGAGCTGATAGCCCGGCGCGGCGACCGTCTGCACCGCGTAATACTCGCCGATAAGCATCGGGCGCGCTTGACGCGCATGATACTGCGCCGCGGTAACGGGATCCCGCATAGCCTCGTCGCTCGGAGCGGCGCCCGACCTCAGCCAGCCGACGCCGAGCTTGTTTACGATGATCTGACCCTGATAGCCCGAGGCTCCGTCAGCGCTGCCCTCCGCGGCGGCAAGCGCCGACTGATAGTCGGAATAGACCGCAAAGCGCGCGCCCTCAAATGAAAAGTCCCCGTTTCCGTCGGTCAGCTCCGGCGACGCCGACGCGACCGATATCCTCAGCGCAGACGCGTAATAGGCGTTGACAGCGTTCGCGACGTAGTAGCGCAGACCCGACGCGGTGCGCACCAGATTGTGCTCCTTCCAAAAGCCGTTAGAAACGGTTCGCGCGTCGTTCAGCGCGTAAACGGTCTTGTCAAGCTCATAATTCATGCCTGCGCGCTGCTGCACAAGGAAGTATTTCCGGGTAATATCCATAAGCTGCGAGCTGCGCTTGAAGTATTCGTGGCTGCTGCCCTGCTCCGCCAGCTCGTCATAACCGGGGCAGGCGCCGGTTTTCAGCGTGCCGAAGCCGCTCGCGTTGACGGCGATGGTGCCTACGCGCTTGCTCCACGCTGCCGTGGAGCTGTAGTCCGAAGCGGCTGCCTGAGCGTCGTCAAGGCTGGTGAAGACGCAGTATTTGCCGCCAAGCAGCGAATAGTTCGGGTTGCCGTCGACATATGAGTACTTCGGCGACACCTTTACCGCGAGACGGCCGATCTTGGGCGGTCGTGACGGATGGATCATTTTTATCACATAAAGCTCGCTCGGTGTGCCGCAGGACTCGATAGCCGAGATGCGGTTTACCGAGGAAATGCCGTTTTGCGCGCCCGAATGCCAAAAACGGTCGTCGGACGGCGAATCGCCGTAGAAAAAGCCTGTGTGCCAATCATCGGAGCCGTTGATCCAGATTGCGTCGCCCTTTTCAAGCACTCCCGATCTCAGCGCGTCGCGAATACAGTTCGTGCCGGAAAAACGCAGGCGGTAAATGTCGTGATTCGCCCAATAGGTCAGGTTGCCGCTCATTGCGGGCAGCGCGTTTATCGCCGACTGCGACGCGCCGCTGCGCTCGGCGGCGTTGACAAGCACGTTCCACATGAATCCCGTGCAGTTCATTCCGTGGCCGTTATAAGGCGCTGCGGCAGGCGGAACATCGCCTGCACGGTAGCTCTCGCCGTTCGGCGTGCGGTAATCGTCGCCGTCAAACGGCGTCCCGGCGAAGTAGCCCACATAAGGCGTGCCGAGATAGTAGTCGGGATAAGCCCCGTCGGGATCGTGATCCTCCAGCCATTTCATGTAAACGGCATAGCTGATGCCCGCTGATTCAAGCATCGTCCTGCTGCCGAAGGTCTCATAGGAAACGCCCACGCTCTCCTCCTCTGCTGTCGCCGCCGAAGTCCCCACCGCGCCGAGCATGGTGAGAAAGACCGCCGCAGTCAAAAAGAGCGACAGCGCTTTTCTTGCTTTTTTCATTTTACCACTTCCTTTTACGGAAAGTCTATCACATTTTCGCCGAAAAGGCAAGACACGCACAACCGCATATCGCAAAAAACCCGCCGAAAAACGGCGGGCTGATATCATTGGGTTATTTTTCGGTGTTGCCTATCCTTCTGAAACGGGCGTAGCGCTGCTCTGTCAGGACGTCGACAGGCAGGGCGAGATTTTTTTCAAGCGTGCGGCTTATCAGCAGCTTAAGGCTTTCAAACATCGCGGCGTCCTCAGCCTTGGGCTGACGGATTATGCGCTCCACCACGCGGAGATCGAACAGATCCTGCGCGGTCATTTTCAGCGCTTCCGCAGCCTCGGGCGCCTTGGCGCTGTCCTTCCAGAGGATAGAGGCGCAGCCCTCGGGCGAGATCACGGAATAAACCGCGTTCTCCATCATCCAGACCTCGTCCGACACCGCCAGCGCCAGAGCGCCGCCGCTGCCGCCCTCACCGATCAGGATCGTGAGTATAGGGGTCTTGAGGGTCATCATCTCCATCAGGTTTTCGGCGATCGCCTGACCCTGTCCGCGTTCCTCGGCTCCGATGCCGGGATAAGCGCCGCTGGTATCGACCAGACAGAGCACCGGACGGTGGAATTTTTCAGCCTGTTTCATCAGCCGAAGCGCCTTGCGGTAGCCCTCGGGCTGAGCCTGACCGAAGTTGCGCTCCATGCGCTCCTTGGTGTTCCTGCCCTTTTCGATGCCGATGACGGTCAGCGGCATATCGTAAAGCATACACAGCCCCGCGACGATAGCCTTGTCGTCGGCAAAGCGGCGGTCGCCGTGCAGCTCGATGAAGCTGTCGCCGAACATACGCGCAATATAATCGACGGCGGTCAGCTTTTTCGCGTCGCGCGCCGCCATCACCTTTTCATACGCCGTCATTGTGCCGCCTCCTTACAGCCGTGCATTTTCAGCAGCTTCGCCACCGTTTCCTTGAGCTTGTCGCGCGTCACTACCGCGTCGATAAAGCCCTTTTGCATGACAAATTCCGAGGTCTGGAAGTCCTTTGGCAGCTTTTGGCGCATGGTCTGCTCGATGACGCGCGGCCCCGCGAAGGCGACCAGTGTGTTAGGCTCGGCTAAAATGATATCGCCCTCCATCGCGAAGGACGCGGTGACGCCGCCTGTGGTGGGGTCGGTGAGCACCGTGATATAGAGCAGTCCGGCGTCGCTGTGGCGCTTGACGGCTCCCGAGGTCTTTGCCATCTGCATGAGCGAGAGTATGCCCTCCTGCATTCTGGCGCCGCCCGAAACGGTGCAGACGACCACGGGAAGGCGGTTTTCGGTGGCGTACTCAAAGGCGCGGGTGATCTTTTCGCCCGTGACGCTGCCCATGCTGCCCATCATAAAGCCCGACTCCATCACGCACAAAACGGTTTTCACGCCGTCCATCAGACATTCGCCGCAGATCACGGATTCGTTCGCCTTTTCGCGCGCCTTCTCAAGCTTTTGGTCGTAGCCGGGAAAGCCGAGGATATTACTGCTTCTCAGGTCGCCGTCGTGCTCGGCAAAGCTGCCCTCGTCCGCGAACAGCTCAATGCGCTGCTTGGCGCTCATGCGGAAATGATGTCCGCATTTTGTGCAGACGTTCAGGTTTTCCTCCATGTCGGTCGTCAGCAGCAGAGTGTTGCACTTGGGGCATTTCATCCACATTTCCTCAGGCACGAACGGCACGTTCTGCTTGGCGTCGGTGGTGGATTCCAATTCATTTTTCGGTTTAACAAAGGAAAAAAAGTCCATTTCAGTTCATCAATAAGTTTAGGTGAAGATACTCTCAGCTATCAGCTCTATCGTGCTCTTCCAAAAAATCCTGCATAAAATCGGTGGTGTATTCTCCGCTGACAAAGCGGTCGTCGGAGAGTATCTCGGCGAGAAGGTCGCGGTTGATGTCGATGCCGTCGATGGTCAGCTCCGAGAGCGCCATCTTCATTTTGCGGATCGCCTCGGCGCGGCTGCGCGCCTGCACGATCAGCTTGCCGATCATCGAGTCGTAATATGGCGGCACCACATAGTCCTGATAGACGGCGGTGTCGAAGCGCACAAAGCTGCCGCCGGGGGTGTGCAGCCGCTTGATGGTTCCGCAGCTCGGGCGGAAGCCCTTGGCGGGGTTTTCGGCGTTGATACGACATTCGATGACGTTGCCGTGGGTAAAAATGCTGTCCTGAGTGCGGGTCAGGCGCGCGCCGGCGGCGATCCTTATCTGCCACTGAACGATGTCAAGACCCGTGACCATCTCGGTAACGCCGTGCTCTACCTGAAGGCGGGTGTTCATTTCCATAAAGTAGAAGTTGCTGTTTTGGTCGAGCAGGAACTCAACGGTGCCGGCGTTGACGTAATGCACCGCCTTAGCCGCCTTGACCGCCGCCGCCATCATCTTTTTGCGGGTCTTTTCATCAAGCGCGGGGCTGGGGCTTTCCTCGATCATCTTTTGATTTTTGCGCTGCACCGAGCACTCGCGCTCACCCAGACAGATGATGTTGTTGTATTTGTCGCAGAGAAGCTGCATTTCGATGTGCTTGACCGGGTGGATGAATTTTTCTATGTAGCACGCGCCGTCGCCGAAGGCTGCCTTTGCCTCGGCTGACGCGGAAAGAAAGGCTTCCTCAAACTGCTCCGGCACCTCGACCTTGCGGATGCCCTTGCCGCCGCCGCCCGACCTCGCCTTGATAAGCAGCGGAAAGCCGATGCTGTCGGCTTCCTCGCGGGCGATCTCAGGATCCTCCACGACGTCGCAGCCGGGAGTGACCGGCACGCCTGCCGCGCGCATGGTCTTGCGCGCCATATCCTTGTCGCCGAGCATGGCGATCATGTCTGAGGTGGGTCCTATGAAGTTGATGTTGCACTGCTCGCACAGCGACACGAATTTTGCGTTTTCGCTGAGCAGACCGTAGCCGGGGTGGATAGCCTGAGCGCCGCTCTCGACCGCCACGGTGAGTATGGCGGGGATATTGAGGTAGCTGTCAGCCACGCGGCTGCCGCCCACGCAGTAGCTTTCGTCGGCAAGCTGGACGTGCATCGCGTCCTTGTCGGCTTTTGAGTAGATCGCCACCGTGGAAATGCCCATTTCACGGCAGGCTCGGATGATTCGCACCGCGATCTCGCCGCGGTTAGCGATAAGAATTTTGGAAAACATGGTAACTCACATCCGTTTTCAGTGATCGGTTGATTCTTTCGTCTGTTCGTTTATTCGTTGGGAACCAGCGCGAAGCTCAGCTCGGCGCTGACGCAGAGCTTGCCGTCAACATAGCCCTTGGCGTCGATGAAATAGAAGGCGCCCCGGCTTTTGGTGAGGGTGCAGACGCTTTCGAGCGTGTCGCCCGGCTTTACGGGATTTTTGAACTTCACCTTGTCCATCTTGGTGAAATACGGCGTGCAGTCGCTGACCTTGTCGGCGAGCAGGCAGCAGCTTGCCTGACCCATCATCTCGCAGAGGATCACGCCCGGAACAACGGGGTTGCCCGGAAAATGCCCCTGCAAAAAGAACTCGTCGCCTTTTATCGTATATTTTCCCTTCGCGGTGTTTTCGTCGAGCATTTCGGATTCCTCGACGAGCAGCATATTGTCGCGATGGGGCAGAATTTTCATTATTTCCTGTTGATCCATGATTTCGGGTCAGCCCTCCACTCTGAACAGCGGCTGATCGTATTCGACCAGCTCTCCGTTGACAGCGAGCACCTCGGCGATAACGCCGTCGGTCTCTGCCTGAATCTCGTTCATGCACTTCATCGCCTCGATGATGCACACGGTGTCGCCCTTTCTGACGCGCTTGCCCACAGCCACATAGGGTGCGCTGTCGGGCGAGGGCGCGGTATAGAACACGCCCACGATCGGCGCGTTGATAGTCCTGCCGCTGTCGGCGCTTACAGGCTCGGCGGCAGCCGCGGGCGCCGGAACGCTTACCGCGTTCTCGGCGGTAACGGCGATCGGCTGAGTGCCGAGCACCGTGCATTTGCCCATATCGTTCTTTTCAAGACGGATGGTGTCGGTTTGGTCGGAAAGCTCCATCACAGCGAGCGAGCTGTCCTCGAGAACCTTTATGTATTCCTTTAATGTCGCTATATCTATCACTGGATAAACCCTCCGTTATACTTTTTTGAACACGACGCAGGCGTCGTGACCGCCGAAGCCCAGATTTGTGGACGCGGCGACGTTGACAGCGCGCTGTCTGGCTGTTTTGGGAGTGTAGTCGAGGTCAAGCCCCTCGTCGGGCTCGTCAAGGTTGATCGTGGGCGGAATCACGCCCTCGTCGATCGCCTTGACCGCCGCGATAGCCTCGATCGCGCCCGTTGCGCCGAGCATATGACCTGTCATCGACTTGGTGGAGCTGATGCTGGCGTCATACGCCTTTTCGCCCAGCGCCTTTTTGATCGCCATGGTCTCGGTCAGGTCGTTGAGGTGGGTTGAGGTGCCGTGCGCGTTGATGTAGATCTGCGCGTCGTCCGGCACGCCGGCTTCCTTGAAGGCAATCTCTATCGCCCTTGCGAGCCCGGCGCCCTCGGGGTCGGGAGCGGTGACATGGTAGGCGTCGCAGGTGTTGCCGTAGCCCGCGAACTCGGCGTAGATCTTCGCGCCGCGAGCCTTGGCGTGCTCGTACTCCTCAAGAATCAGCATGCCTGCGCCTTCGCCCATGACAAAGCCATCGCGGTCCTTGTCAAACGGGCGCGAGGCGGTTTTGGGGTCTGGATTGGTGGACAGCGCCTTCATGTTCTGGAAGCCCGCGATGGTCAGCCTTGCGACCACCGCCTCGGCGCCGCCCGCGATGACAGCGTCGGCATAGCCGTCCTTGACGGCGTGGAACGCCTCGCCGATAGAGTTTGTGCCGGTCGCGCAGGCGCTCATCACCGAGAGCGAAACGCCCTTGGCTTTGAACCGGATAGCCACGTTGCCGGTGGCGATGTTGCCGATCATCATCGGGATAAAGAAGGGGCTGACCTTGCGTGGACCGCCGTGGTCAAGACCCACCGTGTTGTCCACGAAGGTCTGCAGACCGCCGATGCCCGCGCCGATATACACGCCGAAGCGATCCTCGTCGATCGTGCCGAGGATGCCGCTGTCGTCCACCGCCTGCTGTGCCGCCGCGATGGCGTACTGGCAGTAGATATCGAGCTTTTTGGCTTCTCTTTTCTCAAAATATTTTTCGGGTTCAAAGTTCTTGACCGTACCCGCGATATGTACCTTCAGGTCGGAGGTGTCGAAGGCGGTGATCTCCTCGATTCCGCACACGCCGTCCACCATGTTCTTCCACATGGTCGGCACATCGTTGCCCACGGGCGAAACCGCGCCCAGACCTGTTACAACTACTCGTCTGCTCATATTATTCTCCTTTAGCGGTGCATAATGATCAGATCGCCAGTCCGCCGTCGACGCGGATGACCTCGCCGGTTACATAGGCGGCTTCGTCGCTGCACAAAAAGGCGACCACGTTGGCGACGTCCTCGGGGGTGCCGATGCGCTTTGCTGGTATCTGCGCCTTCATGGCTTCCTTGACCTTTTCGGGAAGGACGTTGGTCATGTCGGTGCCGATGTAGCCGGGCGCGACCGCGTTGACGGTAACGCCCCTGCCGGCAAGCTCTCTGGCTACGGACTTGGTCAGCCCGATGATGCCCGCCTTTGAGGCGGCGTAGTTTGCCTGACCCGCGTTGCCGATGATGCCGACGATCGAGGAGGTGCTGACGATCCTGCCCGCGCGCTTCTTCATAAAGTGCTTGTAGGTGTGCTTTATCATATTGAAGGTGCCTTTGAGGTTGACGCCGATGACCGCGTCAAAGTCGCTCTCGTCCATATTGAGCACCAGCTTGTCGCGGGTGATGCCCGCGTTGTTAATCAGAAAATCGATGCCGCCGAAATCCTCGATAACGGTGTCGACGACCTTTTTTGAGCCCTCAAAATCGGCTACATCGCAGAAATACTGCGCGACCTTTGTGCCGTAGGAGGAAAGCTCCTCTACGGCGTTTTTGCCCTCGGCTTCGTCGCCGACGTAAAGTATCGCGATGTTGGCGCCGCCCTCGGCAAGCTTTTTGGCTATCGCGAGCCCGATGCCGCGTGAGCCGCCGGTGATGACGGCAGTTTTATTCTCAAAATTCATAATCATACCTCGATAATCAGTTTTTTATGTCGGGAAAACGCTTTTACTCAGCCCGGCAAGCGGCGCAAATCGCCTGAGCCTCCTCGGGCGTTTCGCATTTAAGCGCTTCGGCGTCCGGCAGTATGCGCTTGATAAGCCCCTGAAGGGTCTTGCCGACGCCTACCTCGATAAAGGTGTCCACGCCCTGAGCCGCCATATCCTCGATGATGCTCTGCCAGCGCACGGGGCTTTCGACCTGCGCCCTGACAAGCTCTCTGTAATCGCCCTCATAGGGCTTGGCGGTGAAGTCGGAATAAACGGGTATCTTCGGATCGGCAAAGCCGACGTCCCTGATGTATTCCGCCAGTCCGGCTGCAGCGTCCGCCATAAAGGGCGAATGGAACGCACCGCTTACGGGCAGAAGCTTGGCTCTGCCGCCCGCCTTTTTGACAGCCTCGCAGAACGCCTCGGCGTTTTCCGTCGTGGTCGCGACGACCGTCTGCGCGGGCGAGTTGTAGTTGACGGGATAGGTGCTGCCGAAAGCGGCGCAGATCTCCTCCACCGTTTCGGGCGGAAGCTTCATCACCGCCGCCATCGCGCCGGGATTCTCCTTTGCCGCCTTGTCCATGAGCTCACCGCGCCTGCACACGAGCTTAAAGGCGTCCTCGTCCGAGAGCACGCCCGCGAACGCAAGCGCCGCTATCTCGCCGAGCGAAAAGCCCGCGGCGCAGTCCGGCTGAACGCCCGCCTCAAGAAGCGCGCGCGCCGCCGCCAGATCGGCGGTGAAAACGCAGGGCTGGGTGTTGACGGTCCGGGTCAGCTCCTCCATCGTGCCCTCGAAGCACTGACGCGAGGTGCCGGGACGGATGCCGTCAGCCATATCAAAAACCGCTTTCGCGGCAGGCGACGACTCATACAGCGCCTTGCCCATGCCGCTGTACTGCGCGCCCTGTCCTGAAAAAACAAACGCTATTTTACCCATTTTGTCGCTCCGTTCAAAACAGCCTCTGCCTCGCCGAACATCTCGGTGATGATCTCACGCGCCGACTGCTCGCGGGTGACCATTGAGGCGACCTGACCCGCCAGCACGCAGCCGTTTTTGACGTCGCCCTCACGCGCCGCGAGGCGCAGCACGCCCGCGCCCATTTTTTCGAGCGCGTCGTCGGGGTAATTGACCGAGTCATATTCCGCCTTGGCGTATTCTCTTGTGAACTGATTGCGTATGGAACGCACGGGATGACCGAGACGCTTGCCCGTCACCACCGAGTCGATGTCCTTCGCCTTCAAAACCTTGTCCTTATAAGCCTGCGCGATGGTACATTCGGTGGCGACCAAAAAGCGGGTGCCGACCTGAACGCCCACGGCGCCGAGCATGAGCGCCGCCGCGACCTGTCTGCCGTCGGCTATGCCGCCCGCCGCGATGACGGGGATCCTGACCGCGTCGACCACCTGAGGCACCAGCGCCATTGTGGTCAGCTCGCCCACATGACCGCCGCTTTCGCCGCCCTCGGCGATGAGCGCGAACGCGCCCAGCTTCTCCATGCGCTTGGCGAGCGCGACCGAAGGCACCACGGGGATCACCTTGATGCCCGCAGCGAGCCATTTTTCCATATATTTTCCGGGATTTCCCGCGCCGGTCGTAACGACGGCAATACCTTCCTCGATCACGACGTCAGCCACCTCGTCGGCAAACGGACTCATCAGCATGATGTTAACGCCGAAGGGCTTGTCGGTGAGCTGCTTGCACTTTTTGATCTCTTCGCGAAGCTGTTCGCCGTTGGAATTCATGGCGGCGATTATGCCCAGTCCGCCCGCGTTCGAAACGCCCGCGGCAAGCGAGGCGTCCGCTACCCAAGCCATTCCTCCCTGAAAAATCGGGAACTCCAGACCGAGGGCTTGGTCGATGATGGTCGAAATCATATGTACCGTCTCCTTTTCCGAAATGTTTTGCACATTTTCATCAGCAAACACAACATAAAACCGTTGCATCACGCTTTTGTGCATACTAAGACATTATCATTATTATCATACCGCAAAACGGGATAAAAGTCAATCAGATTTTTGACCGTCAATAGCTTTGCGGCAGACCCGGACGTCGGAGCCGGCGCCGTCCGGGCTAACTGCAAAAATCCTCGAGCGCCTGACGGAGCCTTTCGTCGGACTCCACCTCTATCCCCTCCTTCACGCGCCTGCTGTCGGAGCGCGGAAGAGAGTCGGTGCGTGTCCTTGTGATGAAGATCGGCGTGTCCTCGCCCTGACGGAACACCGCGACGGCGCCGCCGCTGTCCCTTATTACATATCCCGAGGGCGCTGTCGCGGAAAGCTGCCTTTGAGGAGCGTCGACAGGCTGCTGCGCCGCCGCTGAGATGCTGACGCAGGTTATGAGGATAATACCCGTTATGAGCGTCAATTTTTTCATACCAACACGTCCTTCTGCCTGTTTTCGGCTTTATTATTCGCGATTTTGCGTGGATTATTCACCCATTTCCATAAAATTACACGCCGACTTCGGCTTTTTTTCTATCATAAAATTTCTTTTGGTTATTTATTTTTCAGCCGTAAAGTGCTATAATATCCATAAATGTGTTTATTGATCAATTCGTGAATATTCGTGAAAAGGAGTTAATATGCGCAACAAACGTGAAACGGATATCAGCCGCTACACCGACAAGCCCTCCGAGCTCGCGGTTGATTCCCCAAAAACCGAAAGCGGCGCCAAGCGGTTTTTCAAAACGCTGGGCAAGGTTTTTCTGACGGTGTTCACCGTCTGCCTGATCGCGGTGGTGATAACCGCGGTGTCACTCGGTATCTATATCTATCACCTCGCGAAGGAACCGACCGGCATCGACCTTAAGGCGAAATCGCTGAACCAGACCAGCCGCATTTTTGTCAAGGACAGCAAAACCGGCGAGTTCACCGAGCGTAAGAAGCTCTATGACGTGGAAAACCGCATCTGGGTCGACTACGCCGATATACCGCAGTATATGAAGGACGCGCAGGTCACCATTGAGGACAAGCGCTTCTTTGACCATCAGGGCGTTGACTGGACGCGCACGCTCTCGGCGGTCGGCTCGCTGATGACCGGCAGCGACTCCTACGGCGGCTCCACCATCACCCAGCAGCTTATAAAGAACCTCACCGACGACAACGAGGTATCGATCAACCGAAAGCTTCGCGAGATCACCAAGGCGCTGCGGCTGGAGCAGGAATACTCAAAAGAACAAATACTTGAGGCGTATCTCAACGTCGTCAACTACGGCAACAACTGCCAGGGCGTCGAGGCGGCGGCGCAGCTTTATTTCGGCAAGAGCATCAAGGATTGTTCGCTTGCCGAGTGCGTGGCGATCGCGGGCATAACCCAGAACCCCTCGCACTGGAATCCGCTTCTCTACCCCGAAAACAACCGCGTGCGCAGCGAAAACATCCTGTATGAAATGTATGACCAGGGAAAGATCACCGAGGAAGAGCTTAATCAAGCCCTTGATGAGCGCCGGAACATGACATTTGTCGGCTTCTCCTCCAACCACGACGATGACGATGAGGACGCCGAGGACAGCGTTCAGAACTGGTATTACAACCAGATGATCTACGACCTGCGCGCCGACCTCGCCAAGCGCTACAATATCAGCGAGGGCGCGGCAAGTGAGAAGATATACACCGAGGGTCTGAACATCTACAGCGCCATGGATGAGCATATGCAGGACTTTATCGAAGACGCGGCGCTGAACATGGACAAAAGCCTTGACCCCGAGATACAGATCGGCTCGGTGCTGATGGACTTCGACGGCAGGGTGATAGCCACCGTCGGCAGCTCTCAGCGCAAAACGGGTCCGCTCGACTGGGACAGAGCCACACATTCCACTCTGCAGCCCGGCTCCTCGATCAAGCCCGTGCTGGTATATCCGCTGGCGATCGAGAGCAAGCAGCTCTACTATTCGTCCTTCGTGCTCGATGAGCCGCTTGACGATTACGAGATCGGCTCCGACGGCAACAAGATCTCAGGTCCCAAGAACGCCTACGGCTCTTATCTGGGCGAGATACTGCTGCCCGACGCGATCGAGCGCTCCTCTAACGCCACGGCGGTGCAGACCCTTAAGCTTATCGGCGGTCCTTCCGTCGCCTACGACCAGGCGGTCAACAAAATGGGCTTCAAAAAGCTCGACGAAGCCGACAGCTACCAGATCGGTGCGCTGTCGATCGGCGGTATGACCGGCGGCGTGAGCGTGCGCGAAATGGCGGCGGCATACACCTATATGGGCAACGGCGGCCTGTATTATGAACCCTACACCTACTACTACGTCACCGACAGCGAGGGCAATGTCATCATCGACAACCGCGACAGAGTGCCGCGCAAGGCTTATTCCGCCGAAACCGCGACGATAATGAACCGTCTGCTCCACTACAACATGGTGGTGGGTCCCTCCACCAACCACACCTACGCGCCCTACGCCGTGATCGACGGCTGGGACATCGTGGGCAAGACCGGTACCACCGACGCCGACCGCGACTGCTGGTACTGCGGCCTTTCACCCTACGCGGTGATGGCGACCTGGACGGGCTTCGACATTCCCGACACTATCAACGACAAGACCCGCTCCGCGAAGTTCTTCGCGACCGTCATGGGCGAGTATTTAAAGGATAAGGATACAGACAGAGAGCACAAGGGATACACCCTTTCGCCCAATGTGAAAAAGGCGACCTACAACCACATGACCGGCTTGGTCGTATCCGAGGAAGTTTTTGACGAGCCATATGTAGGCTACTACACCGAGGACAATATGCCGGCGTTCGGCGAGCCGTATTACGAGCCCGAAACCTACGACTACACCGGCAGCGTCGAGAGCGACGCCTCAGACACCTCGGGAGATATCAGCGACACCGCACCTGACGGCGGAGATGATTCCGGCCCCGAGGGCAGCGAGGGTCACGAAAGCGGCGAGGAATCCGGCGAGGAAAGCAGCGAGGGTCAGGAAAGCGGAGATGATTCCGGCGGCGAAGGACAGTCCTCTGCAGAGGAAAGCGGCGACGTCGAATCTCACGACGAGACCCCGCACGGCGCGGATAACGCGCATCCCTAAAAAAGAGTTATGAGTTGAGTGATACAGGCACTCAGTTATGTATCAGAAAGGTAAGGTAAGGAAAATGGTATCAGTTGCTATTATGGGACACGGAGTCGTCGGCTCCGGCGTCGCCGAAATTCTGCTGACACATAAGCAGAAGCTCTTTTCCCACTTGGGAGAGGAGATCTACATCAAAAAGATTCTCGATCTGCGCGAGTTTCCCGACAGCCCCATCGCAGACCGCTTCACCAAGGATTTTGAGGAGATAATCAACGACCTCGAGATCCGCGTGGTGGTCGAGGTAATGGGCGGGATTCATCCCGCATATGAATTTGTAAAGCGCTGCCTTAAGGCGGGCAAAAGCGTCGTTACCTCAAACAAAGAGCTTGTAGCGGCGCACGGCGCGGAATTTTTCGCGATCGCCAAGGAAGAAAACACCAACTTTATGTTTGAGGCGAGCGTCGGCGGCGGTATCCCCATCATCCGCCCGATGAACCAGTGCCTTGTCGCCAACAATGTGCGTGAGGTAGCGGGTATTCTGAACGGCACCACTAACTTTATCCTCACCAGAATGATCGAGGACGGCATGCCGTTTGACGACGCCCTCAAGCTGGCGCAGGATCTGGGCTTTGCCGAGCGCAATCCCGCGGCCGATATCGAGGGTCACGACGCCTGCCGCAAGATCTGCATCCTCGCTTCACTCGCCTACGGCAGACACATTTATCCGCAAAGCGTACACACCGAGGGCATCACCGGCATCGCGCTCGAGGACGTCAAGTTCGCCGAGGCATTCGGCTATGTCATCAAGCTGATAGGCAGGGTAAAGAAGCTCGACGACGGCAGGATCGACATACTGACAGCTCCGATGCTGGTTCCCTTCAACAGCCAGCTTTCCAATATCACCAACGAATTCAACGGCATCATGGTGCGCGGCGACTGCACCGGCGACGTGGTGTTCTACGGCAAGGGCGCGGGCAAGCTGCCCACCGCAAGCGCGGTCGTCGCTGACGTGGTCGACTGCTGCAAGCACCTCAAGGCGCGCCGCTTCCTGTTCTGGGCTGACGGCGACGGCAAAAACATCATCGACTGGCGCGATTCGGTTTCGGCTATGTATGTCAGAGCGTCGGGCGAGAACGCGGCGCAGAAGGCTGAGGCGGTATTCGGCGATATCAACGTCACCGAGGGCGACGGCGTGACCGCAATGCTGACCACCGAGATGACCTATCGCGTGTTTGAGGAAAAATGCAAAGCGCTCAAAGCGCAGGGCGTTGAGATCCTCTCCGCGATCCGCATCGGAGACATCTGATATAGATTATCAATTATTAATTGTTTTGATATTAAGAAGGAGAAAAGCACATGAGTTTGATTGTACAAAAATTCGGCGGCACTTCGGTGCGCGACGCCGAGCGCGTTATGAACGTCGCGAGAATCGTCACCGACACCTTTGCCAAGGGCAATGATGTGGTGGTCGTCGTGTCCGCTCAGGGCGACACCACCGACGACCTGATCGCCAAGGCTGATGAGATCAATCCCAACGCGTCAAAGCGCGAAAAGGATATGCTTCTTGCCGCGGGTGAACAGATCTCGATCTCACTGCTGGCAATGGCTATCGAAAAGCTCGGCTATCACGCCACCTCGCTTCTGGGCTGGCAGGCGGGCTTTGAGACCTCCTCGGCGCACACCAGCGCGCGCATCAAGCGCGTAAGCACAGAGAGGATCCGCGACGCGCTCGACAAAAAGAACATCGTCGTCGTTGCAGGCTTTCAGGGCATTTCGCGCAGAGGCGACATAACCACCCTCGGACGCGGCGGCTCCGACACCAGCGCAGTAGCTATCGCGGCGGCTATGCACGCCGACCTCTGCCAGATCTACACCGACGTTGAAGGCGTTTACACCGCCGACCCGCGCAAGGTCGAATCCGCGCAGAAGCTAAAAGAGATCTCGTACGACGAGATGCTGGAGCTTGCGACCCTCGGCGCGCAGGTGCTCAACAACCGTTCCGTAGAAATGGCGAAAAAATACAACATCGAGCTTGAGGTGCTTTCCAGTTTGACGAACGCGCCCGGTACAATAGTAAAGGAGAAAACAAGAATGGAAAAAATGTTAATCAGCGGCGTTGCCAAGGATACAGACGTAGCGAGGATCTCGGTGATCGGCGTTCCCAATATCCCGGGGATCGCGTTCAAAATGTTCTCTAAGCTGTCCGCAAAGGACATCAACGTGGACATAATTCTCCAGTCCATCGGTCACGACGGCAAAAAGGACATAAGCTTCACCGTTGCCAAGAGCAGAGGCAAGGAAGCCGTTGCCGCGCTTGAGGACTACATGGTCGGTCACGGCGCCAAAGAGGTGCTCTATGACGACGAGGTAGCCAAGATCTCCATCGTCGGAGCGGGCATGGAAAGCCACGCGGGCGTTGCCACCAAGATGTTCGAGGCGCTGTATGACGCGCAGATCAACATCCAGATGATTTCCACCAGCGAGATCAAGGTCTCGGTGCTTATCGACATCAACGAAGCGGATAAGGCTGTAAAGGCTATCCACCGCAAATTCTTCGATTGATAAAACAATTGAGAAAGCCGGCTCAAAGCTAAGTGAGCCGGCTATTTTTCAGCGCCGAAAAAATTCTTGTGTAACTGTTGTTTTTTTCGACAAATAATGGTAAAATAAAAATGTATGCGGATTTTGAAACTATCTTCTGATAAAACGGCAAAAAAGGAGTTGAGAGAGTGGAATTTTCAAGCCTGATATTTCTCTTTGCTTATCTTCCGCTGACGATGGTGATCTACTTCATCACCCCGCGAAAAGGGCGGAATCTTTTCCTCTTTTTCATAAATTTGGTGTTCTACGGCTGGGGCGAGCCGGTTTTGGTGCTGTTGATGGTGTTCAACGTCATCTTCAACTACATCGGCGGCTTTCTTGTGGACAAATTCCGCTCCAAGCCTAAACGGAAAAAGCTGTTTCTGGTGCTTACCTGCGTGCTCGACATAGGTATACTGGGCTTTTTCAAAT
>ONHJ01000004.1:24756-50236 GCA_900317595.1 uncultured Eubacteriales bacterium
ATGCCCGCGCTCGAGATCAGCCTGCCGATCGGCATCAGCTTCTACACCTTCCAGACGATGAGCTATGTGATCGACGTATACCGCGACGACGCGCCGGTTTCAAAGAACTTCATCAACTTCGGAACCTATGTGGCGCTGTTCCCGCAGCTTATCGCGGGTCCCATCGTCCGCTACCGCGACGTAGCCGAGCAGCTTATCCGCCGCCGCGAGACTTTGGCGATGTTCACCAAGGGCGCCAAGCTGTTCTGCGTGGGTCTGGGCAAAAAGGTGCTTATCGCCGACCAGATGGGCAAGCTCGCTGGTCTGCTGTTTGCCTCTGAGGGCAACGGCGTGCTGGGAACATGGGTCGGCATAGCCGCCTTTTCGTTCCAGCTTTATTTCGACTTTTCGGGTTATTCCGACATGGCGTGCGGCTTGGGCAATATGATGGGCTTCGAGTTCCTCAAGAACTTCAACTACCCCTATATTTCCAAGTCGATCACCGACTTCTGGCGCCGCTGGCACATTTCGCTGTCGACATGGTTCAAAGAATATGTCTATATCCCGCTGGGCGGCAACCGCAAGGGCGTGCCGCGTCAGATCATCAACCTGCTGATCGTGTGGGGTCTGACCGGATTGTGGCACGGCGCGGAATACAACTTCATTCTCTGGGGTCTGTATTTCGGCGTATGGCTGATAATCGAGAAGTTTTTCCTCAAAAAGCTGCTCGACCGTCTGCCCGCGTTTTTCCAGCACATCTACGCGATATTCATCGTGCTGATCGGCTGGGGACTCTTCTATTTCACCGACCTGAGCCAGCTCGGCACCTTCCTGCAGCATTTGTTTGACGGCAGCCGCGGACTCTGCGACGAAAACACGCTGAACGTGATCCTCAGCTACACCCCGCTGCTGATAGCGGCAGCAATCGGCAGCACGCCGCTTTTGACAAAGCTCTATTTAAAGATCGCAAACACCCGCTTTGTATGGGTGGCTGAGACGCTGTTCTGCGCAGCCATTCTCGTTCTCGCCACAGCGGCGCTGGTCAGACAGAGCTACAGCCCCTTCCTTTATTTCAGATTCTGATGTTCATTCCACTGACAAAAGGTGATATAAATGAAGCATTACGCCAATCATTCATCGCAAAATGAGCCTCGGCGCGGCGCAAAGCCCACCGGCGGCAAAAGATACGCGCCGCCCGAGAAAAAGCGCGACGCCATTGAACGCGACTTTTTTGAGAAAAAGCCTGCGGAGCTGCGCATTAAGCGCACCTCGCCCGCGATAGAGACCGATCCCACCAAGATCTTCTCGGTAAAGCAGAGCGACGCCGCAGCCGGCGCGACGCAAGGCAAGGCTGAGCCGGACGTTTACCGTAAGCCGCTCAGGCGCGGCGACAGAGCCGACGACGTCGACGTCGACAGCATCCTGCGCAAGCACGACGCCCTGTTCGCGTCCGACCTTGACGAGCCGGACGAAGCGCGGATACCCGACTTTGAGGAGCGCGAAGTCATCTTGGATCACGAGCCCGGAGCCGCCGAAGCAGCCGAAGCCGAACAACCCGCGCCTCAGCGGGAAGAACGCCCCAAAAAGGCAAAAACCGTCTGCTCCGGCACTCCGACCGCAGCCGCGCCGCCGAACAAGGCGGGATATCTTCCGGCGTTTGTGTTCGCGGGGTTCATTCTCACGATGTCGGTGCTGCTCTTAGTGCTGCCCAAAAAGGATTTCAGCGTCGCCGAAAAAAAGCAGCTCGCCCCCTTCCCCGAATTCAGCGTTGAGGCGCTGCTTGACGGCAGCTACGGCAAGGACGGCATAAAGCCCTATCTCACCGACCACTTCCCGATGCGCGACTTCTTTGTCGGCGTCAACGCCTACGCGGTGCTTGCCGAGGGCGTCAACGGCGAAAACGGAGTCTACAACTGCGCCGACGGCTATCTGATAAACAAGCCGATCTCCGCCGACAACCACATCGAATACAACCTTTTCATTCTCGACGATTTCAAAAACTACTGCCTTAAGGAAAAGGGCGTCGACGTGCCGATGACGGCGATGTTCGTGCCGTCGACCGGCTTCATCATGGAAAACAAGCTGCCGCTGCTTCACGACGTCTACAACGACGAAGCGTTTTTCGCGCAGTTCACCGACGCGCTGAGTGAAAGCGGCATCGGGTTCGTCGACATTCGCGGCGCGTTCCAGCGCGCGGCAGCCGACGGCAAACAGCTCTACTACAAAACCGACCACCACTGGACGACAGAGGGCGCCTACACCGCCTATCTGGAGTTCTGCAAGCAGACGGGTCTGCAGCCTGCCGAGCGCAGCCGCTTCAACGTGGAGAAATACGACGGCTTCTACGGCACCACCTACACCACCGGCGGCTTTCTGCTGAATGAGTCCGACACCGTTGAGGTCTGGAACGATCCCGCCAACAGCGGCAAGATCCATGTGACCATCACCGATTTCGGCGAAAAAGCAAAGACGGTCAACTCCGATTCGATGTTTTTCACCTCTCACGCCGACGAAATGGACAAGTACCCCATCTTCATCGACGGCAACCACGCGCTGACCGAGATAACCAACGACAATGTTGAGGACGGCACCATCGTGGTCATCAAGGACAGCTTCAGCCACTGCTTCGCGCCCTTCCTCGCCGAGAATTACCACAAGGTGATACTTGTCGATATGCGCTATTACAAGCAGCGCACCACGGTTTCGGATCTGGTCAAGGCGGAAAACCCCGACCGCATCCTCGTGCTCTACGGCATGGACAACTTCGCGACAGACATGGATCTGCCGAGCCTTGAGTAAAATACAAACAGCACAAAGGGGCTGGCTCAAAACTCATAGTAATGAGTAAGAGCCAACCCCTTGTTTGTATTTCGGATATCAGGCGTTCGCCAAGGCTTCCTTGATCGCCTTAGCGACGATCTCAAGACCCTTCATCAGCCTGTCGTCCTCGATGACCAGCGGCGGCATGATTTTGAACACCGCGCCGTTTCTGCCGGCACATTCGCAGATGACCTGCTCGTCGAAGCACTTTTCGATGACGACCTCGCTGAGAGCGGGATCGATCTTTCCGAAGTCGATGCCCCAGATCAAGCCCATGCCGCGAATCTCAAGGCGGCTGTCGAGCGGAGCGACCTCCTTGTCGAGGAAGGCCTTTACGATCTCGCCCTTGCGCTTTGTTTCCGCCTCAACATTGTTTTCGAGCAGATAGTCAAAGCTTGCCGCGCCCGCCACAAAGCTGAGCTGGTTTCCGCGGAAGGTGCCGTTATGCTCGCCGGGCTTCCAGCAGTCGAGCTCCTCCTTGAGCAGCACGATGGCGAGGGGCATGCCCATGCCGCCGATCGACTTGGACATTACCACCATGTCCGGCACAATGCCCGCGCGTTCAAAGGAGAAGAAGCTTCCGGTGCGGCAGCAGCCGACCTGAACGTCGTCGATGATAAGCAGGATATCGTTTCTGTCGCAGAACGCGCGCACGCCGCGCAAAAATTCGTCGGAGAAGGGACGGATTCCGCCCTCAGCCTGCAGGGTCTCCATTACGACGGCGGCGGGCTTTGAGGTGGCGGAGTGATCGTCGTCGATCAGGGTCTGCATATATTCCAGCACGTCCAGACCCTCGAACATATAGGGTGCGGGAATGTGGGTGACGTCGCCCAGAGAAGCGCCGGCGCCGTTGCGGGCATACATCTCGGAGGTCAGTGACAGAGCGCCGAGGGTCATGCCGTGGAAGCAGCCCATGAAGGCGAACACATTGCTTCTGCCGGTCTTTTTGCGGGCAAGCTTGAGCGCCGCCTCGATCGCGTTCGTGCCGGTAGGACCGCAGAACTGGATCTTGTATTTGAGTCCGCGCGGCTCGATGATCTTCTTTTCAAGGCTCTCGATGAACGCGCGCTTGGGAGCGGTGTACATATCGAGCGCGTGGATTATGCCGTCGGTGCTGAGATACTCCAAAACCTTCTGCTTGATGTAGGGGTTGTTGTGACCGTAGTTCACAGCGCCCGCGCCGCAGAAGAAGTCGATATACTCTGCGCCGTCCTCGTCGGTCAGCACAGCGCCCAGCGCCTTGGTGAACACCTTGGGAAAGTGCCTGCAATAAGAGCGGACTTCGGATTCGTATTTTTCAAATGTGCCAGTATTCATATCATTACCTCCGTAGTTGGAATCGATTACATAGAACGGATATACGCCGTGAGCGCGCCGCGCGTCATCTGCGCAAGCTGCTCGGGCTCGTCGGGCAGCATAACCAAAAGCTGTTTTCCGGCGCGGATAAGATAGCCGTCGTCGCCGCTGTCATTTTTCAGCCTGCGGCACAAGGTCGGCTCGCTGCCTGCCGCCGCCTGCGAAACGATCTCGCAGATCGCGCGGCTGTCGCCGAATTCCAGCCCGCCCACCGTAAAGACCACATCGGTTTTGGCAAACGCGCCGATCAGCGCGTCGCCCAGCCCGCGTTTTTGCGTGGCGAACACGGCGGTGTCAAGGGTCAGCCCCATTTCGGGAAAGCATTTTTTCAGCGCCTTTTCGCAGAACGAGGTCTTGCGCGCCGAATAATAGATTATCGTGCAGTTCATTGCAGCCTCCTATCCCGCGTTGCGGTATTCCGGCTTCAGAACAGGCTCAAACACCGGAGCGATTATCATATCGCTCTTGACGCTCTTGAAGTCCAGACCCCAGCCCTTGAAGTGGTAATCATAGTACTCGTCACTCGGCTTTACGGGATCCTTCGGCGCCTTTGCCGACTTGCCGTGCTCAACGACCTGATTCTCGATAAAGGAGCCGTCCCAGTTGATGAAGGTGACGCTGTGCTTGACGACCGCCTGAGTTGTCGGCGCGGACGTGGTTCCTGCGGTCGATCCCGCGGTGGAGCCCGCCGTGGTGCCGGCAGTGCTCGGCACGGTCACCTTCTGCTTCTTAAGGTCGTCAAACTGCTGCTGGTTGCCGTCATACCAATCGATCTGCTGCTTTTCATAGGCGGTGGCAAAATCGGTGATCTTCGGGCGCGTGCCGCCGTATGAGGAGTAATAGACCTCAGGCCAGACGGCGTTGCTGTTGATGCTCGCCTTTGAGACGTCGACCTTGGCGTCCTCGCCGAGCCTCACCTTGCGCGCCACAACGACCGTGCGGAAGTTGGTGAATTCATAGGAGCAGGTGGACAGCGTCAGCAGCTCGTCGTTTTCATTGATATCGACGGGGCAGTTTATCAGCGAACGGACACGGACGTTGTAAACATAGTTCATAAAGTCCTTTTCGTTCTGGAAGTTGCCGACCATGTAGTTGAAGAACTGTCCGTGCGACGACAGCGTGTTTGTCTTGAACACGGAAATTATCTTATAAACGCCGTCGCGGTAAACCGTGTTGCCGCTGCTGTCTGTGGTAGGCTCACGGTCAAAGATGATGGTGGGCTGTTTTTTATAGAAATCAAGATTTCCGCTGCTGCCGCCGTATTTCATCAGCTCGCCGAACATGGAGCCGTCGTTCATATGGTGGCCGTGAAGGACGATGTTTTTGCTGTCCATTCCCTTGGTGCAGCGGTAGTCGAGGAAAATGCAGCCGTAGGAGTCGTAGTCGCGCTTGTAGTTGTGGTTGAGATAATACTGGTCGCTCATGTCGTCGCCCTTATGCCAAAGCACCGGGTAATCGATCTGAGTGTCCTTGATCTGTATCCAGCCCACGATCTCGTTGTTGATCTTTTTCAGATCCTTCCAGTTGATCTCGCTGCCCTCGCCCTTTTTCTTGGGCGCCTCGGCTGAGCCGCCGGTAGCGGCGCTTTCCTCCTCAACGTCCTTGCTGACGCTATAGGCTATCTTTTGGATATCGCCGTTAAGCTTCGCCTCCTGACGCGGTATCACGACAAGATTGTAATACAGCGCGCCCACAGCGCCCAAAAACACCAGAAAGGACACGATCACCACGCACTTGCGGGCGATCTCCCTTGCGCCGTCGCCGGGACGCGGGACGAAACGGTTGACGAAGCCGGTTTTCGCGGGAACATATTTCTGCTCTGAAAAGCCGTCGGGAAACTCGTTTTTGGTATTCTCAAAGATCTCGGTGGCTCGCTTTGCCGCTATAGCGGCGACCTCGGTGAAGTCCCTGCCGGTCAGCTCCGCCTTAGGAACAGCCGCGACGCGCAGCCCCTTATAGATGAAGGCGTAGCCCTTGTAGCCGTTGCCGAAGTCGCCCAGCGAAAAGACCTTCGCCTTTTTGCGGGTCATCTCGTATTTTTCCTCGAGCGACTTGAGCTCGTCCTCGCTTGCCTTGCGCCTGCGGGCTTCCTTGAATTCCTTGTCGCGCAGCTTCCAGTAATCCTTGGGAGCGGGCTTGTTGACCGCTTTTTCCGCGCTTACGATGGTCTCTACAAAGTGCTTTTTGAAGGAGGAATTGTCCTTGGATTTCAGCGCGCCGGTGACGATGACCACATCGGGCTTGTCGTCGGCTTTCGCGAGTGAATTGAGGGTCGCCTTGATAGCCGCCGACTGCAGCAGCGTTTTGTGGATGCTGCGCAGGGTGAAGCCGCGTTCGCCAAGGCTCTTTTTCAGCTCATTCTCGTGCCACGAGAGATCGTCTGTTTCTTTTTTCTTGCATACGGATATGATTTCAATGAACACGCATGACCTTCCTTTCGTGCGGATCCTATATTTCCGGATTGATCGGGGTTATTTTGAGGTTTTGAAGCGCTTCTTCGATAAGCGGCGCAAAATTCGCGCGCTCCTGCGCTTCCTTTACGAATTTTAAGATCGGCTTGGTGCGGGGATGGCGCGGCGTGAACACCGTGCAGCAGTCCTCATACGGCTCGATCGAGGTCTCGTAGGTATCTATTTTATACGCGATATTGATGATCTCCTGCTTGTCCATTCCGATCAGCGGACGGAAAACCACCATGTCAGCCGCCTCGTCGGTGCAGTTTAGCGCGCCGATCGTCTGGCTGGCGACCTGACCAAGGCTTTCGCCGGTGATAAGCGCCGAGCAGCCGTAGTCGCGGGCGATGCGCTGCGACATCTCCATCATCAGGCGGCGCATGATGATCGTGAACAGCTCCTCGGGGCAGCCGTCGCGCAGCTTTTCCTGTATCGCGGTGAACGGAACGGTTATCATTTTCAGCGGTCCCGTGTAAAGGCTGACCTTTTGCAGCAGGCGCACCACCTTGTCCTCGGCGCGTTGGCTGGTGTAGGGCGGGCTGGCGAAGTGGATCGCCGTAAGTCGCAGACCGCGCTTTGCCATCATATACGCCGCGACGGGCGAATCGATGCCGCCGCTGATAAGGATCGCTGCCTTGCCGCCGGTGCCGACCGGAATACCGCCGGCGCCGCGTATCGGGTCGGCGTGTACATAAGCGCCGAAGTCGCGTATCTCGACATATACCGTCACATCAGGGTCGTGGACGTCCACGCGCAGATGCGGGAAGCAGCCGAGCAGCCTGCCGCCGAGCTCGCGGCAGATCTCCGGCGATTTAAGCGGGAATTTTTTGTCGCTGCGCTTTGCCTCGACCTTGAAGGTCTTTGCTGCGCGAAGCTGTTTTTCCAGATAAACCGGCGCGGTCTCCATCACCGCGTCCATGGTTTTGCTCTCGCACAGTGCGGCGCGCGAGTAGCTGACGATGCCGAAGACCCGTCCTACACGGTCGCAAGCCTCGTCAAAATCGACGTCCTCGCCGAGAGGGCGAACGCAGATGGTCGACTGGGCGGAGGTTATCTCGAACCTGCCCACAGGCTGCAGCGCGATGCGGATATTCTTTTTAAGCGCGTCTTCAAACTGGCGGCGGTTCATTCCTTTAAGAACGATCTCGCCGTCCTTCAATAACAAAATCTCTTTCATATGGTTTAGTAGTCAGTTCTTAGCAGTCAGTTCTCAGTTATAGTTCTTGGTAATCGGTTGTCGGTTATCGGTTGTCGGTGTGAGAAAGCCTTCCCCGCAACAGAAGCCTGCCGTTGAAAACAACGTCCGCGACCTCTCAGTCAGCTTCCCTTACGCAGGTGAGCCTTTTTTTCACCGAAAAAAAGCATTATCTGTGTGCCAGCACGCGCAGCCCTATCTCTATACGCTCGCAGAGCGCGTCAATATCATCAATGGTGTTGTGCTTTGAAAAGCTGATCCTCAAAGCGCTGTCGGCGCGCTCCCTTGAAAACCCGAGCGCCGACAAAACATGGCTGGGGCTGCCCTTGGCGCAGGCGCTTCCGGAAGAAACAAAAATCTCCGCCTCCTCAAGAAAGTGCAGCATCGTCTCGCTGCGCACCCTGCCCGCCGAAAAATTCAGCACATAGGGCAGCGCGGCTTCGGGCGAATTGAACACGACGCCCTCGATCCGCGAAAGCCGCTCCCGCGCATAACGGTTGAGCGTTTCGGCGATCCTTCCGTTTTCCTCAAGCGCGAATTCCCGGCAGGCGACGCCGAACGCCGCTATCGCCGGCAGATTCTCGGTTCCCGGGCGCAGGCGCTTTTCCTGCTCGCCGCCGCACTGGCGCGATACGAGCCGCACGCCCTTTTTCACATACAGGGCGCCGACGCCCTTCGGCGCGTGTACCTTATGGCCGCTTACGGAGATAAGGTCGGCGCCGAGCTGCCTTGCCCTTACGGGCAGCTTGCCGAACGCCTGAACGGCGTCGGTGTGGCAGAGTATCTGCGGATATTTCGCCTTTACCCCGGCAAAAATATCTTCAACGGGCATGACAGCGCCCGTTTCGTTGTTGACCAGCATGACCGAGACCAGCGCGGTGGCGCTGTCCGCCGCCGCAACCACGTCCTCGGCGTGAATGATGCCGTCGGAGCGCGGACTGACGCGGGTTACCGCAAAGCCCTCGTCCTCAAGCCGCTTTGCCGCCTCAAGGACGCTGCTGTGCTCCACGGCGGAAACGACAATTTTTTTATGTGTCCTTCGGCGAGCCGCGGCTGCGCCGAACAGCGCGAGGTTGTTAGCCTCGGTGCCGCCGCTTGTAAAGGTGATCTCATCGGCGTTCACCTTAAACTGAGCGGCTGCCGACCTTCGGGCAAGAGCGAGCTCACGCTCCGCCTCCAAGCCCTTATTATGGAGCGACGACGGGTTGCCGTAGCAGGAGGTCATTATCTCATACGCTTTGTCAGCTGCCGCGCGTGAAACCGCGGTGGTCGCGCTGTTGTCCAAATAATGCTCCAAGCCCCTCTCCTCCTTATACACACTCTCAATCATTATACAACATTCCGCTAAAAAAATAAAGTGAAAATTTCAACATAATTCCGATTTTTCGGAAAATAATATTGGTATATAAGTTACTGTCATCAAACCAAGGAGAAGCCATGAATACTCGGGAATACGCAAAAATCGTACAAAAAAACGTCCCTCAGAGCCACACCGCGCTCAACTGCCTGCGCGCGTTCGCGATCGGCGGCGGCATATGCGCGGCGGGTCAGGGGATATTGCAGCTTTTTCAGCTTTGGGGCGCGGACGAGCTCACCGCGAGGATACTGACCTCGGTGACACTGATTTTCATCGGCGTTCTGCTGACCGCTGTCGGGGTCTATGACAAGCTTGCTCGAAAGGCGGGCGCAGGCACGCTGGTGCCTATCACGGGCTTCGCGAACGCCATGTCGGCGTCGGCGATCGAGTTCAAAAGCGAGGGCTTTATCACCGGAGTGGGCGCCAAGATGTTTGCCATCGCGGGACCTGTGCTGGTCTACGGGATCTCGGCAGCGGTGCTCTACGGCGCTGTGCTATGGACGCTGCACCTTTTCGGGATCACGCTTTTTTAAGAAAAAAGGGGTCGGCTCAAACTCATTGTTATGAGTGAGAACCAATCCCTTTTGTTTTGGTTTCATTGAATTGTAGGGTCAGGTCTTGTTTCTGCCGCCCGATAGGGTAATGACGTGAACTTAAGCAAATCGCGGGGCGATTTGCAGTTCCCCGCAATTTATTGCGGGGATAGGACTTATACATTCCTTAAGTTGACAACATTTCCCTTATGTAAAGGCTTTTCTGCACTTTCAAAAATATCACGGATTTGTTTTTACGTAGGTGAAGGCGTCGTCGGCGTCCTTTATCAGGCTTTCGCAGATCGAGGACGGGAAGCCGCCGTCGTTCATATCGTAGGTCTTTTGACCTTCCTCCCAATCGCCGACCTGACAGCGCACCGCCTGACCGTTGTCGACGTAAACGCGGTAGTAAACGCCGGTTGAATAGTCGAGGATGAAGTAGACGCTGCCCTTGTCGTCGTAGAAATACCACGTTTTTTTGATATCCTCGCCGCCGTGCCTGTCGTCGATCAGGGTGTCGTTCGGCGTGGCGATCCACCAGTAATTGCGGCTGTCCTTGACATAAGCGTACTTGCCGGTCTTTTTGCTCGCGCTTTCAAACCAGAAAGCGCCCTTGTCGCCGACGGTCGCGCTGAAATCCTGACCTGCCTTCTTGGCGACGCTGTCGATCTCGCTTTCGGTGTAGTTTTTCTTTGGCGCGGTGGTGGGCGGAACCGTAGTCGGCGGCACCGTTGTAGGCGGCACTGTGGTAGGAGCGACCGTTGTCGGCGGCACGGTCGTTGCAGGCGCCGTTGCCGCAGGATCGGTGGTCGGCTCTGTGCCGTACTGAGCGACCGAGGCTGTCTCAACGGTCGCCGAAGCTTCCGATGAAGCGGTATTATCGTCGCCGCCGCTGTTGTTTGAAATAAGCAGCGCCGCGACAACACCTCCGACCGCCAATACCGCGACGACGGTGAGGATTATCGCGATAACGACCGCCTTGTTTGATTTGTTCTGCGGCTTTCCGGGCGGCATCGGCTGACGCTGCGGCGGATAAGGAAGCTGCGTCTTCTGATTCCGGGCGGGAGCGCCGTAGCCGGGCTGATTCGGGTTGAGCTGCGGCATTTGCTGCTGCGGCTGCTGACGGTAGCTCTGCGAAAAGCCTGCCATATTGACCGGTATCTCGCCTGACCGCTCAGTCAGCTCGCGTATCAGCGTGTCCATATCGGGCGTGCGGTTCTCAGCCAAAAGCGCCAAGCCGTGCATCAGCGCGCTCTCCTGCTGAGGTGAGATGCGGACGCCGAGCCGTGAGGGCGGCTGCAGGGTGTCCTGAGCCAATCTGTCGAGGCTGTCGGCAGGCACGATGCCCGTTACGCAGGAGTAGATCGTGGCGCACAGCGCGTAGACGTCCGTGAACGGACCCTGCTTGCCGTTGCGGCGGTACTGCTCCTCGGGCGCGTAGCCCTGCTTGAGCACCACCGACATCTCGCGCTCCTCATTTGTGAAATAACGCGCCGAGCCGAAATCCATCAGCTTCATGCTGCCGTTTTTGGTGTACATTATATTGTCGGGGCTTATGTCGCGGTGGATAACGCCCTGAGCGTGCATGACTTTCAGCGATCTCATTACGGGCTGCATCAGCGATATCAGCTCTTCGGGCTGAAATACGCCGTTTTCAGCAACATAGTCCTTAAGGTTCTTGCCCTCGAGGTATTCCATGACGATATACGCGGTGCCGTTTTCCTCAAAATAATCGAGCACGTCGACCACGCCGTCCTCCGCTGAGAAGGCGGCGACGTTTTTTGCCTCGAACAGGAAGCGGCTGACGCCCTTTTCAAAGAAGTTCTCCTTGCCCTGAGTCACCAGCACGTCGTTGGACCTTTCGTTGAAGCGGTTCGCCGCGCCGGAGGGATAGAATTCCTTGACGGCGACGCGCTTGCCCAGCGTAACGTCAAGACCGATATAGGTTATGCCGAATCCGCCCTCGCCGAGGACATCGCCGATAAGATAGCGCTCCGCGAGCACGGTGCCGCGGCAAAGATGATAGGGCGCGCCCGGTGGGCTGTTAAGGTTATTGCTGCCGCAGTAAGCGCAGACGGGCGCCTGCCCCAGCGGTTTCATACAATGAAAACAATATCTTGCCATAATTATCTACCCTTTGACCTTCGGGTCAATCCTTGACCAGACGCGAATAATAGATGCTTCCGTCATGGTTTACCAGCGCGATGACCACTGTGTAATTGTCCGCACCGATCGCTGTCCTCATGCTCGGGATGTCCATTTGCTGGTTCTCCATCTGGGTCTTGACCTGAGTTTTCATCGCGTCCGTGGCAGCAGAGGTGAACTTGCACTGCACCACCACCGTGTTGCCCTGATAGAGGTAATCGAAATGATAAATGCTTCCCAACTGCTTGTTGATCGAATCGATGGTATCCTGTAAATTGGTATCGTCCATGTATTTCTTGATTTTGCTCTGCGCTTCGCTGTCGGTAGTGTTGATGATGCTGTCCTCAAGGATATACACTTTGTCCGAGGTGAAAACGCTGTGGTTATTGGTAGAGATGCGCGAGGTCGTTCCTCCGTTGGGCTCCGAAACGCCGCTTGAAGCCGAGGAAGACGAGCCTGAGCCGCCGCTTTTGCCCTTTCCGAAGGGATTGTTGATAATGATACCGGCTACCAAGCCCGCGATGATAAGCGCCGAAAGTATGATGATTATGATTATAAGCGTCTTTTTGCTCTTGTTTTCCGCCTGTTTGACCTGTGTCTGATAGGAGTCTGCCGCGTTGACGGTCGGCTGATAGGAGCCTGCCGTATTGACGGTCGGACGGTAGGAGCCGGCGGTGTTGACGGTCGGCTGATAGGAGCCTGCGGTGTTGACGGTCGGCTGATACGAGGTCGACGCCGGTTTGGTCTGCGTTGAGGCGGAGCTGTAGGCAGAGGTATCTTTGGTGTTGAACTCCTTTATCAGCTCATCCATGTTTTTGGTGCGGTCCTCGACCTTCACGGCAAGGCCGTGCATCAGCGCCTTTTCCTGCTGCGGCGAAATGGCGACGCCCAGCTCGGACGGGCGCTTAAGGGTGTCGTTCGCCATGCGGTCAAGGCTGTCGGTCGGGACCATGCCCGTGATGCAGGCGTAGATCGTCGCGCACAGCGAGTAGACGTCGGTGTGCGGACCCTGATTGCCGTTGCGGCGGTACTGCTCCTCGGGAGCAAAGCCCTGCTTGAGTATGACCGACATCTCGCGCTCCTCGTTGGTGTAATACCGGGCGGAGCCGAAATCCATCAGCTTCATTCTGCCGCGCTTGGTCAGCATGATATTGTCGGGGCTGATGTCGCGGTGGATTATGCCCTGCGCGTGCATATAGGAAAGCGATTTCATGACCGGGATAAGCAGACCTATCAGGCGGTCAGCCTGAAAGCGCCCCTTGGTGTTGACATAGTGCTTAAGGGTTTCGCCGTCAACATATTCCATGACGATATAGGCGGTGCCGTTGCCCTGAAAATAGTCGATAACGTCCACCACGGCGTCCACGTCATAGAACGACGCGACGTTTTTCGCCTCAAGCAGAAAGCGGTCAACGCCCTTTTTGAAAAATTCCTCTTTGCCCTTGGTGATTATGACGTCTTCGGAAACGGTGTTGGTGCGGTTGGCGGCGCCTGACGGATAGAACTCCTTGATAGCTATCCGCTTGGAAAGCACGGTGTGCAGTCCGATGTATGTGATGCCGAAGCCGCCTTCGCCCAAGACCTCACCCACCAGATACTTGCCCGCGAGCAGAGTGCCGGGAAGCATGTGGTAGGGCGCGACCTCCAGATCGTTGTTTGAATGACCGCAATAGGCGCACACCGGCGAATCGGTCAGTTTTCTCATACAATGGTAACAGTATTGCTGCATAGCTTTATCATCCTATAATCAAAATCGTTTTATCTATAACCTAATTCCGTCTGATAGTCGACTATCAGATCGACGTTGTACGACTCATAATCATTGAGCACCTCCATGTCGAAGCGCTCTGCCGAAACAGTGCCGTGATACCAGCTTTTTCCCTCAAAATAGGCGCGGATGGACGGGTCCGAGAATATCCTTCCGTGGCGCGCGAATATCTCGTTGAGCGCCAGATTCAGCTCGGTGCGGCTGAATCCCGCAAGCTCGCTCTTGTTGATAAAGCGCGTGTCGGAATCGGGCAGCAGATAATCCCCCGAGTCCTGCTGCGGCTTTGTCTCGCTCGGCGCGCTGCCGGGCTCGGTCTCCTTGGGAGCGGTGGCGGGAGGGGCGGTTGAGGGCATTGTGACTATTTCGTTCTCCCTGCCCTTTGAAATGTAAATTATCGCCTCTTCGCCGCGCGTGAACTCGGTGTCTGCGGGCGGGTGCTGCGAAATTATGCAGTTGATCGGAACGTCCTCGCTGTATTCGCGGGTCACCTTGTATTTTACGTCAGCCTCGTTGAGCGCCTTGTACGCATCCGACTCCGTCATTCCGACGACGTCGGGCATCACCACCAGCTTGGCGACGCTGTTTGGCTTCATGGGCGCGGTCGAGGGCTGGGTCTCGGCAACAGGCTCCGTCGTGGCGACAGGAGCTGTGGAAACGGTTTTCTCTTCATCGCCTTTTCCGCTGAAGAAAAACAGATATCCCAAAAATCCGGCAGCGCCGAGCACAACGATCACCGCCGCCGCGATCGCGATTATCATCGGAACATTGCTTTTTTTCTCGGGCGGCTGTTCGTCAAAGCCGTTTTCGCCGCCGTCAAAGCCATCGGGAAACGGCTCCGGCTGATGCGGCTGAGCCGTATCGGCAGGCCATGAAAAGCCCTTTTGAGGCGGTCGGCTTTGGTTGTATCGGGGAGTGCGGCTGTCGGCGTCAAAGCCGAGGTCCTTATCATTAAAGTTGTTCATTTCATCAACTCCGAACTAATTCCATTCTCCCAATCTACATTGTACCTTCTTTTGCGGTTTTTGTCAATTAAAAGCGGATTTTTTTGAAAAAGATTTGCGTAAATATTTACATTTCGGCGAAATAGGTTTATAATTATTTTGGTTAATATGCGCATTTTTGGCAAAAAACGCCGCAGAACAAAGCGCCCGCCGTTGAAAAGGCGGCGTATCTCCGCGGCAAACTGAGACAGGAGGCAAATGATGAGATCGTTGATCGTATACTATTCTATGAGCGGGAACGTCAAAAAGACCGCTGAGAGGATCGCCGCGAAGACCGGCGCCGACCTGCTTGAGCTGATCCCGGTGAAGGCGTACCCCGATAAGGGCGCAAAAAAATTTATCCGGGGCGGCAAAAGCGCGCTGATGGGCGCAAAGCCGGCGCTGCAGCCCTACTCCTTCGACGCGGCGCGGTATGACACCGTGATCTTCGGCACGCCTGTGTGGGCAAGCAGCTTTACTCCGCCGCTGCGCACCTTTATCGAGGACAACCGCGCGGCTCTGGAGGGCAAGCGCCTTGCGGCGTTTGTCTGCTATTTGGGCGGCGGCGACCAAAAGGCGTTCAAAAAGCTGAAAAAGTTTTTGGATATCGAGTCGCTCGCGGCGGAAATGACGCTGACCGAGCCGAACTCCAAGCCCGACGCGGACAGCGAGAGCGAGATCGCGAGGTTCTGCGAAGCGCTGGGTGAAGCGCATGATTAAGATCGATCTGATAACCGGCTTTCTCGGCGCGGGCAAAACCACCTTTCTCAAGCGCTACGCGCGGTATTTGCTCGGCAAAGGGCAAAAAATCGGCATAGTGGTCAACGACCACGGCGCGGTGAACGTGGACATGATGCTGCTCGGCGAATTGGAGGGCGAAAACTGCTTTATCGAGATGGTCGCGGGCGCCTGCGACGCGGATTGCCACCGCAGACGCTTTATGACAAAGCTCATCGCGCTGAAGCTCAGCGGCGTTTCGCGCGTGCTGATGGAGCCCTCGGGCGTGTTCGACATCGACGAGTTTTTCGACGCGATATATGACCCGATGCTCGACGGCAGGTATGAGATCGGCAGCGTCATCGCGGTTGTCGACGGCGATTTGGAGGAGGAGCTCAGCGACAGCGCCGAATACCTGCTGGCCTCGCAGGTTGCGAACGCCGGCATGGCAGTGCTGAGCAAGACCCGGAACTGCTCCAAAGAAGATATCGAGCGCACCACGGCGCTCCTTGACCGCGCGCTCAGGTCGATCGGGTGCAGCCGCAGCCTTGAAGGCGCGGTGCTCGCAAAGGACTGGAGCAGCCTTGACGAGGGCGATTTCGAGCGCATCCAAAGCTGCGGCTATGCGAGCGAGCCGTTCATAAAGCGCGGCAATGTCGACGAAGCCGGCTTTTCATCTGTATATATCATGCACTGCCCGTTGACCGCAGACCGTCTGCGCGCCGCGGTGCAGGCGGTTTTCAATGACAGCGCCTGCGGGAACGTGTTCCGCGTAAAGGGCTTTGTCAGGGACGGCGGCGGCTGGCTGGAGCTGAACGCCACGCGGCGTGCGACCGAGATCAAGCCTGCCGAACGAGGGCAGGAGATCATTATCGTGATCGGCGAGGCACTGCGGGTGCCTTTGATAAAACAGTATTTTCAAATTGAGGAGAATGGATTATGAGATGTATCAATTGCGGCAATGAACTTTCGGACGGGGCAAAATTCTGCCCAAGATGCGGCGCCTCGCAATCAGGCGGAGCCGCGCCGTATAAGCAGGCGGCGCCCGAGCCGATGTTCCGTCAGCCCGAATATTTCCCGGGCGCTCAGGCTGCGGGTCAGCCGCTTTCCGCGCCTGCCGGGAAAAAGCCTGTCTTGAAGATAATACTGATCGCGGCTGGCGTGCTTGTGCTGGCGGCGATCATCGTGGGCATTATTTTCTTCGTGCGCGCCTGTCATAAATTTGACCGCGACACGCCCGAAAAAGCCGTGAACGCGGCGGTCACCGCCATCAACGAACACAATTCCCGCGAGCTGCTGAAATCTGTTCCGCAGGAGTACAGAAACAACTTGCTGGACGGTATGCTCGGCAGCGACAAAGCCATGATAGCGAAGCTTTTTGTGCTCAACGACAACGGCGATTATGAGGACGAGGTCTATGACATGGCGGACTCTGCGCTTAAGCTCATCACCAGAAAGCTGGGCGTAAAGATCGACTTTAAAAACGCGAGGGTCGTATCCGAAGAGGGCGAGACCGGCGGCGCGTCGGGAAATAAGACGGTCAAAGGCAACCTCTATCTGGGCGACACCGACCTCGGCGAACTGATCGTTTACCTCAGGGAAGACGGCGGCTCCTGGTACATTTACAATGTTGACGGACGGAATATTAACCAAGCCAAGCTCACGGAGGTCGACAGCCCGCTGATAAAAAAGATCCTTGTCTATACCATGACGACGACCCAAAGTAACAGCTACAATTCGGGTTCGAGCTATTACGATTATGACCGGCGTCCCTGATTCAGCAAAAAAAGAAAATAAAAGCAAAGCATTTCAAATAAAATTGCGAAACGACCTTGACAGAAGGGCTCTGTTTTGGTAATATTATTTCAGGCGTGCAGAGCGCATTTTTCAAAACGGAAAAACGGCTTTGCACCCGGATTACAAATTTCTATCAAATTAATGAAAAGGAGATTGTAGTATGAAATTTTGTAAACACTGCGGCAATCAGATCCCTGACAACGCCGTTTGCAACTGCCCCGGTGCGGTAGCAGAGCGTCAGGCGCAGCAGGGCGCGTATCAGCAGCAGGGATATCAGCAGCCTGCATATCAGGCACAGCGTCCTCCCCGTCAGGGCGGCGGCATCGCTGTTCTCCCCACCTTCCTTAATTACTTCAAGAACCCGTTGAAGACCTCCGCCGAAAGAAAGCAGGCTAAGGACTTCATCACTCCCCTGATTATTCTGGGCGCGATGTTCTTCCTGCTCTGGGGCGTGAACAGCTGCATTTTCGGAAACGCGGCAGTCACCGTCCGCAGCTCCGACGCTCTTAAGAACTTTAAGAACTATCCTCTTTACGGCTACAACTTTGGTTTTATCGTTCTTTCTTCTCTGGTTGAAACCGTAGCGTTCTGCGGAATTTATGTTGTTGTTAAATTCCTCCTGACCGCGTTATTTGTAAAGCCCCTCAATGCAGGCAAGGCTTTCATTGACAGCTTCATTTCCTTCGGCGTTCACTCGATCGTTCCGATCATGGCTATGGTAGTCGGCGGTCTGTTCTACATGGCTACCGCTTTCATCGGTCAGATCTTCTTCGGCTTCGCTCTGCTCTGGTACATCATCATGCTGATCTCAGAGGTCTTTGCCGAGGTTCCCGGTGAAAAAAGAGGCTTCGCTTTCTTTGCAGCTCTTATCTGTGTGCTCACAGTTGGTCTTTACGGCACAATGATGACCTTCAGACTGTCCTATCAGATGAACATGGGTCACTCGGTCATCAACACCGTCAGCACCAAGTATGATGCTACCGGCTGGAACAAGAGCAAGAATGAGGCAGACAACAAAGCTATTACCGAAGCGATGAAGAAAAATACCAGCAGCTCCAGCAGCTCCAGCAGCAATAAGTACGGCATTAGTTACGATGACGCGATGAAGATCGCTGAGGGCTACGGCTATTAATTCTCAACCACCAGTTCAATAATTGTTTTACCGGTCAGGGAAGCCTGGCCGGTTTTTTCTCTGGATGACAACAGGTTGAGTACAATGGAATTACAATAAAAAAGGGTTGGCTCTTACTCATAACAATGAGTTTTGAGCCGACCCTTTTCGTTCGGTCAGCGCAGCGCGTATGACGCCACCAGCCTGCCGATCTCGAGAATATTGCTTCTGCCGGTGAACTCAAAGCGGATGTGACCCAAGCCGCTGTACCAGAAATCCAGCTCGCTGTCGAGGTCGCCCACGCCCGAGGTCTCAACGGAATAAACAGAGATCTTGGAATAGGGCATCGAGGTGAAATCGCGCTTTTTGCCCGTTACGCCCTGCACGTTGACCGAGATCACGCGCTTGTTGGTGAAGATCACATAGTCGCGGATGCCCCGGTAGGCTGACAATATGCCCTCGTCGCTGATCAGCAGCCCCTGCACCATTTTGTAGCCGTCCTCGTTTGATACCTGCTTTAGCTTTACGAATGTACCGTTTTGAAAATCGATCATGTCTGTCTCCTTTTTGAATAATCATGTTTCCTTCAGCACGCCGTTTATGCCGCTGAAGCTCATTTTGCTGATGATATCCGACACCTCTTCCAAGGGGACCTTGCGGTCTGAGGCGAGCCAGTGCTGATACACCGACAGCATTCCCGACAGCACAAAGTCTATCATAATGTCCGCCTTGTATTCCTCAATGTCGAGCTGGGCGGTCATCACCTCTCTCGTCTTGTCCTTAAGCAGCGTCATAATGCGCGTGATAAGCGCGATGTTGCCGTTCATCGACAGCAGATAGCCGAAAAACTCGGGATCCATGTTTATCAGACGGCTGAAACGCTCGAACAGGGTGTAGGGCGCGTTCATCGACTGCTTGAACTCGACGTTGCCCAGCAGCACCTCATAGCTTTTCAGAATGTCCTGCTCGATGTCCTCCACCACCTGATACACGCCCGAATAGTAGTTGTAAAAGGTTTTTCGGTTGATGTCGGCGGTCTCGGCAAGCTCGATTATGGTGATATCGTTGATATCCTTTTCCGCCATCAGCTTGGCAAAGGCGTTTCGGATGGCGCGTTTGGTTTTCAGCACGCGGCGGTCGACCGGCTTATTCTTTTCTTCCATACAAACCACACTTTTATACATTTTTAAAGCTTTGTGAGTAATAATACTCAGATAAAGCTGATTATGTTTACTTATCGACAAAATTCGCAGAAAATGACCATTAAATTTTTTTCGTTTCTATTATAATATATAGAGTGGTAAAAAGTCAATATTTAAAACGATATTGGCGTATGATGAGTAATTGAGTATTTGAAAATTTAGGAAGATGCAAATGGAAACAACAGTTTTGGACGGCGCGCTTTATGCCCGGCTGCTGCGCGGCGGCGCAGCCAACCTGAAAGCAAACGTAACCACGGTCAACGACCTCAATGTTTTTCCGATCCCCGACGGCGACACGGGCGACAATATGTTTTTGACCATCAACGCGGGCGCTTCCTCTGCGGGCGACGGCTATGACAGCCTTTCGCAGACGGCGGGCAAGGCGGCAAGCGGAATGCTTCTCGGCGCGCGCGGCAATTCGGGAGTCATTCTCTCCCGTATTTTCGCGGGTCTGGCAAAGGGGCTCGAGGGCGTGCAGCAGGCAAACGTCGCCACGCTCGGACAAGCCTTTCTCAGCGGTGTAAAGGAAGCCTACGGCGCTGTTTCGGTGCCGGTCGAGGGCACGATCCTCACCGTGCTCAAGGATTCCGTAAATGCCGCGAACGGCAATATCAACGCGGACAGCACTCTCGAGAGCTATTTCTCCGACTTTATCGCCGAGCTGCGCGAATCGCTGGAGCGCACCCCCGACCTTTTGGACGTCCTCAAGGAAGCCGGGGTCGTCGACAGCGGCGGCGCGGGCTTGGGCTATATCATCGAGGGCTTCATCAACGTGCTCAACGGCGTGGAGACTGCCGTCGAGAGCGGCGCTGCGGCACAGGCGCGCAGCGTTGATCTGGACGCCTTCACCGAGGACAGCGTGCTCGAGTTCGGCTACTGCACCGAGTTTTTGCTGCGCTTGCAGACCTCGAAAATCGACATCGGCGCCTTCAGGGTGGACGAGCTGATAAACTACCTCAACAGCGTCGGCGATTCGGTCGTCTGCTTTCAGGAGGGCACGGTCGTAAAGGTACACGTCCACACCAAGACCCCCGGCAACATCATCAACCATATGCAGCACTACGGCGAGTTCCTCACCTTCAAGATGGAGAACATGACCCTGCAGCACAACGAAAACCATATGCAGGAAAAATTCGCGCCCAAGATCGGCAAGCCCCACCAGCCCTTCGGCATGGTGGCGGTCGCGGCGGGCGAGGGAATAAAGGAAGCCTTTGTGTCGCTCGGCTGCGACGTGGTGGTCGACGGCGGACAGAGCATGAACCCGTCAGCAGAGCAGCTTATCGCCGCCTTCCGCGAGATCAACGCCGACGTCATCTTTGTGTTCCCCAACAACTCCAACATCGTGATGACCGCGGATCAGGCTGCGCAGCTCTATGACAGCGCCGAGGTGCGCGTCGTGCCGACCAAAACGATCGGCGAGGGCTACGCCGCTATCTCGATGCTCGATACCACAGTGGGCGACACCGACGCCATCATCGAGGATCTCAAGGAGGTCATCGCGGGCGTGGTCACCGGCATGGTCTCACGCGCCGTGCGCGATACCGAGATGGACGGCGTTGAGGTGCGCAAGGACGACTTCATCGGCTTTGTGGGCGACAAAATATATGTTGACAGCCCAAGCCGCAACGAAGCCGCCGAGGCTCTCTGCGAGGCTGCCCGCGCTGACCGCTACGATATAATGCTGCTGGTCTGCGGCGCTGACGCTTCGCCCGAGGAAGCTCAGGCGCTCTACAGCGGATTGAAGCGCAAATACCGCAACACCGAAATCGTAATGATAGACGGCGGACAGCCGATTTATGATTATATAATTATTTTAGAATAGGAGAATCCAAAATGAGAAATGTAAAGATCGTCACCGACTCCTGCTCCGACCTGCCCAAGGTCCTGCGTGAGAAATATGACATCGATTATATGAAAATGAACACGGTGAAGGACGGCAAGGAGACCCCTGCCAGCCTTGACTGGGAATATTTCAGCCCCAAGGAGCTGTATGACACGATCAGAAACGGGCAGAGAGTCACAACCACTCAGGTCCCTCCGGCAGAGTTCCGCCGTTATTTCAAGCAGGAGCTTGAAAAGGGCAACGACATCGTTTATGTAGCGTGCTCGCTCAAAAACTCGGGCTCCGTAAACGTAGGCAAGGTCGAGGCTGAGGCTATCCTTAAGGATTATCCCGACGCGACGATCTGCTGCATCGACTCGCTCAACGCCTGCGTAGGCGAGGGCATCGTCGCTATCAAGGCGGCTCAGTTCCGCGACGAGGGCAAAACCGCCAAGGAGATCGAGGCGGCTGTTCTGCCGATCCGCAACAATGTCAACCAGTTCGTTACCGTTCACAGCCTCAACGCTCTCAAGGCTGCGGGCAGAGTAAGCGGTTCCTCGGCGTTCTTCGGCAACCTGCTCGGAGTTAAGCCCATCATCATTTCCGGCAAGGACGGCACGAACATCCCCATCAAAAAGGCTAAGGGCAGACTCAACTCCTTCAAGGAGCTTGTCGCTCTGACCGCAGAGGCGGTAGAGGGTCAGGAGCATCCCGAGGTTTACATCGCCCACGCCGACTGTGAGGAGGAGGCAAAGGATCTGGCTGAGATGATAAAGGAGGCTATCCCCGGAGCGCAGACCTTCATCACCTATATCGGACCCATCATCGGCGCGTCCATCGGCGCCGACGCCATCGGAGCTTTCTCCTTCGGCAAGAGCATCGAGAGATTTGGCGTATGATGCTGAGCGTGTCCCTGCTTGTTATCGCCGTTATTTCATTTGTCCTCGGCGGCGTTAACGGTGCCATCATCATGTCACAGCTTGTATATCACGAGGATATCCGCAAGTCGGGCAGCAACAACCCCGGCTTCACAAACTTCAAGCGCGTCTATGGGCTGAACGCTGCGGCATGGTCGGTGCTGCTGATCGATATTCTCAAGACAGCGCTGCCCGTTTTCGCTGCGTGGCTCTATATGGGCTTTGTTTATGACATGGCGCAGTTCGGCGCTCAGTTCGCGGGTCTGTGCTGCATGCTCGGTCACTGCTTCCCGGTCTGGTACGGCTTCAAGGGCGGCAAGGCGTTCATAGCGGGCTTCGCTACGATCTGGTTCGTGGACTGGCGCATGACGCTGATCGCCATGGCGATCTTCTTCCTTGTGCTGTTCACGCTGAAATATATGTCGGTCGCGTCCTGCACAGCGGCGTTCAGCTGCCCGATATCGCTGTTTTATCTGGGCTATTCCGACGTTTGGGTCGAGGTGCTCGCCATCGCGGCGGCGGCGCTTGTCATTGTGCGCCACTACCCCAACTTTGTCAAGCTCGTTCACGGCACCGAATCAAAATTCAGCCTTTCAAGCAAACACTGATAACAAAAGCGTTCCGCGTTTTGCGGGGCGCTTTCTTGTTTTTTGTCAAAATGACCAAATCGGGAGCTGGATTTTTGGCAGGTAACAAAATGTAATTATTCTCAATAAGAAAAATATCACAGCTTTCCTACTCTATAATATAAATGTATATTTATCTCTTATGATAAGGAGGAGTATTATGGCACAATTCAAAAAAGTTCTTGCAATAATACTCGCTGTCTGCATGATCTGCGCCGTCGGCATAGTTGCCGCGAGCGCCGCGAATGTGGAAAAAGAGGAAGAAGAGCCGGTCGCTGCGGGCGGCATCGTGGTTCACTATTATTGCGAGAGCGGCACCCCGACCGTTTATTGGTGGAACAGTCTGCCCACCAATATCACCATGTCAAGCTATCCCGGAAAGGCAATGATCTCCGAGGGCGGCAATTACTACAAGTATACTTTTTCCAATGTGACAAAGATCAACATGCTCTTTATCGTCAACGGCACGCAATCCGCAGAGCTGACCCGCAACACCGGCGAATGGTGGTACAAGGGCAACAAATGGTACGATCACGATCCCACTCAGATCACCGAGTGGGACAGAACCGATCTGCGTGAGGACTCCATCTATTTCGTAATGACCACCCGTTTCTATGACGGCGACACAGGCAACAACGTTCACTGCTGGGCTGACGGAACTGCTAACAACCCCGACAGCGACCCCGCGTGGAGAGGCGACTTCAAAGGCTTGATCGACAAGCTCGATTACCTCAAGGCGCTGGGCTTCACCGCTATCTGGGTGACTCCCGTTGTTGAGAACTGCTCCGGCTATGACTTCCACGGCTATCACGCCTTCGACTTCAGCAAGGTCGACCCCCGCTATGAGAGCGCCGGCGCTACCTATAAGGATCTGATCGAAGCCGCTCACGCCAAGGATATGAAGATCGTTCAGGACGTTGTTTGGAACCACACCGGCAACTTCGGCGAAAATACGCTTTGCAAGATGTTCACCAAGCAGTACAACACCATTCAGGATCTCGGAACCATCGACTGCATGGTTATTAATCCCGACGGTCCTTTGGCAAAGAGCACCCCGAATTACAACAGCCTCAACAATCCCGACAGGGAATATGCGGCAAGACTCAACTGCATGAAGACCGACGCTCTGGACACCAAGTTCTATTATCACCACAGCGCCGGCATGGACTATGAGCAGCCGAGCGAGCAGACCGGTCAGATGGCGGGCGACTGCGTTGACCTCAACACTGAGAACCAAGAGGTCGCGGATTTCCTCACCGACACCTATATGGAGTATGTCAATTTGGGCGTTGACGCGTTCCGTCTTGACACCGAGAAACACATCAGCCGCTGGTCGCTGAACCATGCTTTCTTCCCCAAATACAGAAACATCGAGAATTTCTATATCTTCGGCGAGACCTGCGCTCGCGTGCGCGACCTCTGGAACCACGGCGTTATGTCCGACTCTCCCGCGTTCTACACCTGGGCAGAGACCGAGAGCAAGTGGCAGAACAACTGGTCGACCACCGACTCCCAGGGCAACATTTCCAAGTCGGTTGAGCACTTTGAAGAGCACAGAAACGGCACCGCTCCCACCTCTCAGAACGCTTACCTCACCTCGAGCCTTACATATCACACCCCCGATTATTCCCAGGCTAACGGCTCCGGCGTTATCGACTTCAGAATGCACTGGAACTTCGAGAATGCGAGCACCGCGTTCGGCGTTCACGGCGACGACCAGTATTTCAACGACGCCACTTGGAACGTTATGTATGTTGACTCCCACGACTACGGTCCCGACTCCGACAACCGCTACAACGGTTCCGAATCCGATTGGGCTGAGAATATGGACCTGATGTGGACCTTCCGCGGCATCCCCTGCCTCTATTACGGAAGCGAAACCATGTTCCAGGCGGGCGCTCCCTGCGATAAGGGCACAACCGCTCCGCTTTCCACCACCGGCCGCGCCTACTTCGGCGACCAGATCACCGGTAACGTGACCGCAACCGGCTTCGGCACATATTCAAACGCCAGCGGCAACGTGCAGACCACCCTCAACAAGCCGCTCGCAAAGCATCTGCAGAAGCTCAACCAGATCAGACGCGCGGTTCCCGCTCTTCAGAAGGGTCAGTATACCACCGCAAACGTATCCGGCGGCATTGCCTACACCAGACGCTACACCGCAAACGGCGTAGACAGCCTCGCATGCGTAACCATCTCCGGCGGCGCGACCTTCCGCAACCTGCCCAACGGCACCTACGTCGACGCAGTAACCGGCGAGAGTAAGACTGTTTCCGGCGGCACCCTCACCGTCGGAAACATCGGCAAGGGCAATATGAGAGTTTTCGTTCTCAACGGCTCCGGCAAGATCGGCGGAGAAGGCGGAACCTATCTGAAATAATCCAACCATCAAAAATGGGCTGGCTCAAAACTCATTGTTATGAGTAAGAGTCAGCCCTTTTATTGTAATTGCATTGTACTGTATGGTCAGGTCTTGTTTCTGCCCCCTAACAGGGGGTCTGAGGGAGTCTGGGCACAGCCGTACCCTGACCGTGGGTTTAAAGCCCGGTGTTTCTGCCTTTATCTGCGGCACGGTCAAGAGCGTGCCCTGCTTTTTTGTTTTGAGCCAAGGCTTTCTCACGCCGGTGCCTTTTGCTATCCCTTAAATAATTTATATATCCTGAGCAGGTCGTTTTCGCGGTCGGTGATGCCGAGCCCGAGAA
>ONHJ01000004.1:50245-62742 GCA_900317595.1 uncultured Eubacteriales bacterium
TTTTGAGCGCGGTGCGTGAAAGATCGAGCGCACCGCCGTTGCAGAACCGCCTTGCCTGCGCGTCCGAGACCGCCAGCGCCTCAAAGCCCGAAAACAGGCTTTCGGTGCTGCGCAGCCTTTCCCCTATCGCGCCGCTTTCCGAAAGCGCCTTAAGCTCGTCGAGCGTGACGCAGTCGCCGAGGGTATAGCCGCAGGCGCAGGTCCTGCGCAGAGCGGTCATCACCGCGCCGCAGCCCAGCGCCTGCCCCAGATCGTCGATCAGGGTGCGCACATAGGTGCCTTTTGAGCAATCTGTTTCGAGCGTGCCGCTTTGAGATGCCTCGTCAAATGAGGTCAGCTCCAAACGGTAAACCGTCACCGTTCGCGGCTCGCGCTCGACCTCCAAGCCCTTGCGCGCGAGGTCGTAAAGCCGCTGCCCGTTAAGCTGCACCGCCGAATACATCGGCGGGATCTGCGTTATCTCTCCGCGAAAGCGCGGCAGCAGCGCCTCGACCGCCTCACGGCTGACGGCGCTTTTTTGCTCGCTTTTCACCTGACCCCAGATATCAAGGGTGTCGGTGGTCAGCCCAAGCCTGAACTCAGCGACATAGCGCTTGTCGTGATCGGGGATCAGGTCCTGCGCCTTGGTGGCGCTGCCGAGCAGCACGGGCAGCACGCCCGTTGCGTTGGGGTCGAGCGTGCCGGTGTGACCTGTTTTGCGCTGACCCGTCAGCCTGCGCACCACCGCGATCACGTCAAATGAGGTGAAGCCTTGGGGCTTGTCGATGATGAGCACGCCGTTCATAGTATCTCTTCCACCGCCGCTTTCAGCTTCGCCTTGACCTCCTCAAGGCTGCCCTTGATCGAGCAGCCCGCGGCAGCCGCGTGTCCGCCGCCGCCGAAGCGCGCGCAGAACGCCGCCGCGTTTACGCTTTCGTCGCTGCGCACCGAGATTTTGAAATCGTCCTTCGCCTTTTCGCGCAGGGTTATCCCGATCAGCACGCCCTCGATCCGGCGCGGTATCGACGCCAAGCCCTCAAGCTCGCCGTCGCTGACCCCGACCCTTTGGCAGATATCCAGCGTAACGGAGATGATGGCGCAGCGCTCGCGGCAGCAAAACTCCATGGTATCATATATCTCGCGCTCAAGCGCCAGTTTTTTCCTCGTCTTGGTTTCAAACATCACCTTGTTGATATAGGCGGTGTCGCAGCCGAGGTCGATGATATCGGCGGCGATCCTCAGGGTCTCCGAGGTGGTGTTGGTGTAGCGGAAGCAGCCGGTGTCGGTAGAAACGCCGGTGTAAAGGCAGTTTGCTATGCCGCGGTCGAGCTTCACGCCCATCAAGAGAAAGAGCTTGAAAAGGATCTCGCAGTTTGCCGCGGCGCTTCCGTCGACATATTTCAGCGGAGCGTCAACCCTGTTTGTCAGGTGGTGGTCGATGCACAGATCGATCCTGCCCTCATACTGCGCGCGGTTGTCGCCGAGCAGCTTTACGTCCGCGACATCGACGCTGACGACGGTCTGCGCCGTGAATTTCTGCGGGACTATGCCCTTTTGCAGAAACGTGAAATCCTTCGGAACGCCCGTTGTGATGACGCGCGCCTGCTTGCCGAGCTGCTGCAGCGCCATACAGAGCGCAAAGCCGCTGCCCAGCGTGTCGCCGTCCGGATAGGCGTGGGTGAGTATCTCAAAGCAGTCGCGCTCCCTGAGGAACCGTGCGACCGCGTGAAGCTCATTGTTCATCCGCTTCGTCCTCGCTTTCGGGGATATCGAGAGAATTGAGTATGCGGCTGATGTTGGCGCTGTATTCGATGCTGTCGGTCGCCTCAAAGATCAGCTCCGGCACATGGCGCAGCTTAAGTCGGTGACCCAGCTCACGGCGGATGAAGCCCGACGCGGACTTCAAGCCCTTGACGGCTTCCTTGGCGCGGTCGAGCCCTTCGATGGTGCTGACCTTGACGGTGCAGTAAGACAGGTCGTTGGTCACCTCGACCCTGACGATGGACAAAAACGCGCCCGTCACACGGGGATCCTTGAGCTCGCGGAAGATCGCCGTAAGCTCGCGGCGGATATCTTCTGTTGTACGTTCGATTCTGTGACTTGCCATATTTTCTCCTTGCGAAAGTTTAAGCTGTCAGTTGTCAGTTGTCAGTGTAAAACGCAGGTTCAGATCTTGTTTCTGCCCCCTGACAGGGGGACTGAGGGGGTCCGGGCACAGCCGTACCCTGACCGCAGGTTGAGCGCCCGACCTTTGATCCGCTGTCCGCGGCACGGTCATGACCGTGCCGTACGAAATCAGAAAAACCTAAAACTCTCAACTAACTCTCAACTCTCAACTCTCAACTCAATCGCGGTATTCCTCTATTGTGTAGACCTCAAACATATCGCCTTCCTTGAGGTCGTTGAACTTTTCAAGACCGATGCCGCACTCGTAGCCTTCCTTGACCTCCTTGACGGCGTCCTTGAAGCGCTGGAGCGAAGCGATGTGGTCGTCGGCGATGACGATGCCGTCGCGGATCACGCGCACGCCGCCGCCGCGCTGAACTGTGCCGCTCCTGACATAAGAACCGGCGATGGTGCCGACGGACTTGATCTTGATGACGTTGCGCACCTCTGCCATGCCCAGAACGACCTCTCTGGTCTTGGGCGCGAGCATGCCCTTCATAGCGGCTTCGATCTCGTTGATGCAGTCGTAAATGACGCTGTACAGGCGCAAATCAACGCCCGCCGACTCGGCGTGAGCGGCAGCGACGGCGTCGGGACGCACGTTGAAGCCGACGATGATCGCGGAGGAAGCCTCGGCAAGCATGACGTCGCTCTCGTTGATGGCGCCGACAGCGCCGTGTATGACGTTGACGCGAACCTCGTCGTTGCTGAGCTTTTCAAGCGACTGGCGCACCGCCTCGACAGAACCCTGAACGTCTGCCTTAACGATGATCTGCAGCTCCTTCACCTCGCCAAGCTTCATCTGGTCAAAGAGGTTGTCGAGGGTGACCTTGGTCTGAGCGTTGAAGATTTCTTCCTTCTTCTCAGCCTTTCTCTGCTCCACCAGAGTTCTCGCAAGACGCTCGTCTGTAACGGCGTCAAAGGTGTCGCCGCCGACGGGGACCTCGTCAAGACCGGTGATCTCAACGGGGATCGAGGGACCTGCCTCCTGCACGCGCTCGCCCTTGTCGTTGGTCATAACGCGCACTCTGCCAACGGTGGTGCCGGCGATGATAACGTCGCCCCTGTGCAGGGTGCCGTTCTGCACCAGCACGGTCGCGATGGGGCCTCTGCCCTTGTCAAGGCGCGCCTCGATGACTGTGCCCTTCGCGGCACGGTCGGGATTCGCTTTGAGCTCCTTCATCTCAGCTACCAGCGCGACCATTTCGAGAAGGTCGTCCAGACCCTCCTTGGTCTTTGCCGAAACGGGGATGCAGGGCGTGTCGCCGCCCCATTCCTCGGGAACGAGCTCATACTCGGTGAGCTGCTGCTTGACCTGCTCGGGGTTGGCGCCCACCTTATCCATTTTATTGATAGCCACGATGACGGAAACGCCCGCCGCCTTGGCGTGGTTGATAGCCTCAACGGTCTGCGGCATGATGCCGTCGTCCGCCGCGACAACAAGGATGGCGATATCGGTGACCATGGCGCCGCGAGCGCGCATGGTGGTGAAAGCCTCGTGACCGGGGGTGTCGAGGAAGGTGATGGGCTTGCCGTTGACCTGAACGCGGTATGCGCCGATGTGCTGAGTGATGCCGCCGGCTTCGCCCGCGGTTACGTTGGCGTGACGGATCGCGTCCAGAATGGAGGTCTTGCCGTGGTCGACGTGACCCATTACCACGACTACGGGCGCTCTGCCGACCAGATTCGACTCGTCGTCCTCGCTGTCGTCGATGATCTTTTCCTCGATGGTGACAACGACCTCTTTCTCGACCTTGGCGTGAAATTCCATAGCGAGGAGTGAGGCGGTGTCGAAGTCGATGACATTGTTGGCGGTCACCATTGTTCCCATCATCATAGCCTTTTTGACGACCTCGGCAACATTCGCCTTAAGGCGCAGCGCAAGCTCGTTGACGGTGATCTCGTCGGGTATCTGAACGGTCAGCGGCTTTTGCTTTCTCTCGCGCTCGATTCGCTTCATGCGCTCCTGCTCGGTCTCGCGCTTGCCCTGACGTCTGCCCTTTTGCTTTTGCACGCGGTTGGTGAACTTTTGCTTTTTGGTAGTATGATCGCGGTCTGTGCTGCGGGATTTTGAGGTGTCGCTCGCCAGATCGTCGTATTTTGAATTGTAGCGCTCCACGTCTACATTGGTGGCGCGGGTGTCGATGACCTTGCGCTGGCGCTGATGACCCGACGGCTCGCCCTTTTGCTCCTTTTGCTCCTTGCGGTCGTTTTGCTGAGCGGGCTTAGCAGCGGCAGGCGCGGTCTGCTTGTCGCCCTTTTTGTCGGCGGGCTTTTGCGCCTCCTGCTTTTTGGGCTCCTGCTCCTGCTTTTCGGGCTCGGGCTCGATGTCGAGCTTCGCGTTGCGAACAGCGAAATACGCCTCGAAATTCGGGGATTGGTGCTCCTTGGTGAGCACGTCAAAGAGGACGTCGAGCTCCTCCTCGGTGATGGCGGTCATTGTCTTTTTATCTACCTTGCAGTACTGCTTGAGTACCTCCGTGATCTTCTTGTTCGGCAGACCGAAATCGGTCGCCGCGTCCTTAACCTTATATTTTATCATCAAATTCTCCTCTCTGCTCGGTTTCGATCATTTGGCGCAGCTTGTCGGCAAAGCCCTTGTCCTCCACGCTCAGCACCGCGCTGAGTCTGCCGAGCGCGACGCTCAGCTCCCGCTTTTCGCGCGGCAGGCGCAGGACGGGTATCCCGCGCTGTTCGGCTGCCCGGCTGACCCGTTTCAGGCTGTTTGGAGCGGCGTCGGCGGCGAAAAGCACCAGCAGGGATTTTCCCTCGGCGATGGATTTTTCGCAGACCTCGGCGCCGACGCAAAGCTTTTTAGCCCGTCGGCACAGCCCCAAAAATGATAATAATCTGTCGTTCATAACAACTCCGAAGCGCGCTGCAGCTCAGCGCTCATTTGTTCATACACTTCCTCGGGTATCCTGCAGCTCAGCGAGCGCTCAAAGCGGCGCGCCTTGCGGGCTTTTTCAAAGCAGTCCGCGTTTTTGCAGACATAGGCGCCCCTGCCGGCTTTTTTGCCGGTGAGGTCAAGCGAGATGACGCTTTCCTCGGTGACTCCGCCGTTTTCGTCCGTTTTTTCGGGCGACCTGACGACGCGGATAAGCTCGCGCTTGGGCTTCATTTCTCCGCAGCCCGTGCATTTTCTAAGGGGTATCTTTTTCATATATTATTCTTCCGCTGCTTCCTCAGCCGTTTCGGGGGCAGGCGCTTCGTCGTCCTCGTCCTCGCCGTAGAAGCCGCTTTCGGGACGGATGTCGATCTTCCAGCCGGTCAGACGCGCGGCAAGGCGTGCGTTTTGACCCTTGTTGCCGATGGCGAGCGAGAGCTGGTCGTCGGGAACGGTCGCCTTGCAGCTTTTGGCTTCCTCGTCGGTGATGTCGACCTTGAGGACGGTCGCGGGAGAGAGCGCCGCCGAAACATATTTCTGCGGGTCGTCGTTGTATTCGATGATGTCGATTTTCTCTCCGCCGAGCTCTGAAACAATCGCGTTTACGCGCGCGCCCTTGGGACCGATGCAGGCGCCGATGGCGTCGACGTCGGGATTGTTGCTGAACACCGCCATCTTGGTGCGGGAGCCCGCCTCGCGGGAGACCGACTTGATCTCGACCACGCCGTCGAATATCTCGGGGACCTCCTTCTCGAACATACGGCGCACAAAGCCGGGGTGTGAGCGTGAGATGATGGCGTGCGGTCCGCGCTCGTTGTCCTTGACGTCGGCGATATAGACCTTTACGAGGTCGCCCTCCTGAAGGACGCCCAAGCCGACCTGCTCCACCTTGGGAAGCATTGCGGTGCTTTTGCCGATCTTTATGGTGCAAACGCCGCTTTTCGCGTCGACGCGCTCGATCGTGGCGGTGACTATCTCGCCGAGCTTGCTCTGGAACTCAAGCAGGCTCTGACCCTTTTCGCCGGCGCGTATGCCCTGACGGATGACGTTTCTCGCGGAGGAAACCGCGATCCTGCCGAGCTGCTTGGGGTCGAGCGGCACCTCGATCTCGTCGCCGATCTCAAATTTCTTTCGCTTGTTGATCTGCGCCGCTTCCTCGAGTGTGACCTCAAAATTGGGGTCCATCACCTCGTCGACAACGGTTTTGACGAGCTTGACGTCAAAGCTGTTTTTGTCGGGGTCAGCCTTGAAGACGACGTTTTCGTTGCCGCCGTAGTAGCTTTTGCAGGCGATCTCGATAGCCTTCTGTATCTGTTGAAGCATATAGTCCATGGGAATGTCCTTTTCCTTTTCAAACATTCTCAGCGCTTCAAATAATTCCTTGTTTACCATTTTTCCAACCAATCCTTTCAATGGATAATTAACAATTAACAATTAACAATTAACAGTGAAGGGTCGCTTCGCTCCGGATCTGTAATGGTGCGTGCTTGGAAAAGAGCGTCGCTCCTTATGCTGTCATTCCGAGCGGTGCCGAAGGCAAAACGCGAAGCGTTTAGTCGAGGGATCCCCCCCGGCAATGCGCCAAATGCCGCCCTCAACCAAGGTGCAGACAGCGGCGCCTCTCGCTAAACTCCAAACCCAAAACTCAAAAGAAGTCATCCAGCTTTACCCAAGCGGCGTCTTTTTTGTTGAAGCTCAGCTCGTTTTCGCCGCTGTGATCCTCAACGGTGACTGTGCCGTCCTCATACGCCTTGAGCTTTCCGGCAAATTCTCTGCCGATGCCCTCGACCGGGCGCAGCATTCTGACCATGACGTCGGCGCCGATGAACCGGGCAAAGTGCTCGTCGCGCACCAGCTCGCGCTCCACGCCGGGTGAGCAGACCTCAAGACAATAGGCGTTCTCGATGGGATCAAGCGCGTCGAGCGGGTCGTTGATCGCGCGTGACACCGCCTCGCAGTCGTCGATCGAAACGCCCTCGGGCTTGTCGATAAAGACGCGCAGGAACCGGTCGGCGCCCTCTTTAACATAGCGCACGTCCCAGAGCCTGAGCCCCAAACCCTCGACGATCGGCTCGCACAGCGCCCACACCTTTGCGACGGTGACGCCGCCCTTGCTTTTTGCCATTCCTATCCCTCCTGTTGTTATAACGAAAGGAGCGGGTCAACTGCCCACTCCTTTAGCTTAGAATATTCAACAATATGATTATATCACCCTTTTTCCAAAAAATCAAGTTTTTTAAAAAAATTTTCAAAAAGGGATTGCTTTTTTCGGCAAGAGATGTTATAATACATTTTGTGCGGTGGAAATCGCACGGCAATCGCTGATATAGCTCAGTAGGTAGAGCGCATCCTTGGTAAGGATGAGGTCACCGGTTCAAATCCGGTTATCAGCTCCATAATTACAGGGTATCCATTTGGATACCCTGTAATTATTTTACCTCGGCAAAGGCTGATAACCGGATTTGACCGTTATTAATGATATAAATTTAGGATAAGCAGAAATGTAAAGCAAATAAATCCAGACGCCATCCGGTTCAAGGGTGGCGTTTTTTGTTTTGAGTTTGGGGACATTGTGTCGCCCGGAAGCCTTTACTTTCGCTGTCATTCCGAGCGGTGCCTAAGGCAAAACGCAAAGCGTTTAGTCGAGGAAACGACCCCACACAGTTAAGGAAGCTGCGCCTTAAAATCAAGCACGCACTATTACAAATCGAAGACCTAACCGTTAATTGTAAATTATTAATTGTTAAATGCGCGAAGCGCACAACTCACAACTTGCAGAAAACTTGTAACTTTTTAAACTTGAAAATGCTGCGGGGATATGCTATTATATTATATTGGGTTTGGCGGCAGTAATGCCGCCGAGATTTTCAAAGGGGATGAAACGATGATTAACGCGTATATCGACCCGGGAACCGGCAGCATGCTGTTTGCCATTCTGATCGGCATAATCGGCGCGGCAGGGTTCCTTATCAGAAACGCCGTTACAAAGATAAAATTTGTGCTGACCGGCGGAAAGGGCAAGCGCGAGGCTACGGAAAAGAAGCCCCTCGTTATTTTTTCGGACGACAAGCGCTATTGGAAAAACTTTGAGCCAATCTGCCGCGAGCTTGACAAAATGGGAACGGACGTCACCTACATGACCGCCTCAGCGGACGACCCGGTTTTGGATAACCCTTATCCGCATATCCACGGCGAGTTCATCGGCGAGGGCAACAAGGGCTTTTTCAAGCTGAATTTTCTGAATGCGAACGTGCTGCTTGCGACTACGCCGGGGCTGAACGTATACCAATGGAAGCGGTCGAAAAACGTCGATTTGTATGTTCACATCGCGCACGCTCCCAACGACATCACGCTCTACCGCATGTTCGGCATCGACTACTACGACGCCATACTGCTCTCGGGCGAATATCAGGCGGAGCAGATTCGCAAGCTCGAAAAGCTGCGCGGTCTGCCCGAAAAGGAGCTTGTGCTCGTCGGTCTGCCCTATATGGACGACATGGCTCAGCGGCTCAACAGCGACCCCGACAAAGGCGGCGACGGCAAAAAAACAGTGCTGCTGGCGCCCTCGTGGGGCGACACTGCGATTTTGTCGCGCTATGGCGGCAAGATCATCGAGCAGCTTTTGAAGACGGACCACAACATCATCATCCGTCCTCACCCGCAGTCGAAAAAATCCGAAAAGGAGCTGCTTGACAGGCTGATGGCGGAGTTTCCCGACAGCGACCGCCTGCAGTGGAATTTCGACAACGACAACTACGAAGTCCTTAAGCGCTCGGACATCCTGATCTCCGACTTTTCGGGCGTTATTTTTGAGTTTTCGCTCGTTTACGACAAGCCCGTCATCTACACCAGCCCCGACAGCGATTGGGCGCAGTATGACCAATGGTGGCTCGACGACGAGCTTTGGACATTCAAAACCCTGCCCAAGCTGGGCGCCGAGCTGACTCGGGAGAGCTTTGAACAGCTTCCCGAGATCATCTCAAACTGCCTTAACAACCCCGTTTACGCAGAAAACCGCGAGGAAGCCCGCCGCGAAACATGGGTAAACCGCGGCAAGGGCGCCGAAAAAGCGGCACAGTACCTGATCGACAAGGTTCAGGAGCTGACGAAAAAGGAGGAAAAGTAAATGTCGTTTCCCACAATGCTCTACCAGTTCTTCCTTATGCCGATACAGCTCGTTTTCGAGGTGATTTTCAGCTACGCCTATATGCTGACAGGCGAGCAGGCGGGTATTGCGATCATCTCGCTAAGCCTGACGATGAATCTGCTTGTGCTGCCGCTTTACCGCCGAGCCGACGCGCTTCAGGAGGAGGAAAGGCTGACCGAGGCGAGGCTGCACGACGGCATAGCGCATATCAAAAAATCCTTTCGCGGCGACGAGCGCACGATGATTTTGCAGACCTATTACCGCCAGAACAACTACAGCCCGCTGTATGTGCTGCGCAGCGCGGTATCGCTGTTTTTGGAGATACCGTTCTTCATCGTCGCCTACAACTTTCTGTCGGGTCTGACGCTGCTTCAGGGCGTCACCTTCGGGCCCATCGCCGACTTGGGCAAGCCCGACGGACTTATCGTTTTGGGCGGACTGCACATCAATGTCCTGCCGGTTCTGATGACCGCGGTAAACGTGGTCTCGACCGCGATCTTCACCAAGGGCTACCCGCTGAAAACCAAGATACAGCTTTACGGCATGGCGGCGTTTTTCCTCGTATTTCTGTACGATTCGCCCTCGGGTCTGGTTTTTTACTGGACTCTCAACAACGTGTTCTCACTGGTCAAAACCATCTTCTATAAAATCAAGAACCCCCAGAAGGCGCTCAAAATACTGCTGCTCGCCATCGGAGCTTTCCTGTTCGGCTTCGGCGTTGTCCGCACCTCTCAGGGCGAGCTGATCGATAACACGGCAGGGCTTATGGTGATCGGCGTGCTGCTTTGCCTGCCGCTGATCTGGAGCGTCGTCAAGAGCAAGCTGAAAATCAAAACGCCCGAGGTCACGGCAAAGCCCGACAAAAAGCTGTTTTTGTGCTCAGCTGGCTTTCTTACGGTGCTGACCGGATTTTTGATCCCGTCGGCGGTAATAACAGCCTCGCCGCAGGAGTTTTTGATAATCGGCAACGACCTGCACCCCATCTGGTACGTCGTCAGCGCGCTGCTGGCGGCAGGCGGCTTTTATCTGCTGTGGATGGGAGTTTTCTACTGGCTGTTCTCGCCCAAGGCGAAGGTGGTCATGGAGAGGATAATGCTGGTGCTGTGCGGCGTAAGCATAGTAAACTACCTGTTCTTCGGCAATAATCTGGGAACTCTGACCGCCGAGCTTGAATATGACAACGGCATCTTCTTCACCGTCACCGAGGCGGTTGTCAACATCATCGTGATCACCGCGACCGCCGCGCTGCTTCTGTTCCTCGCGGTCAAGGCGAAAAAGCTGACCAAGGGCATTGTGCTGGCGGCTTCGGCGGCTATGCTCTGCATGTGCGGCATCAACTCCGTCGGCATCTTCAATTCCGTCGCCGAAATCGACATGGCGGCGCTGGCGGCGTCTGACAAGCAGCCTCAGCTAACGCTCAGCAAAAACGGCAAAAACGTAGTCGTCTTTATGCTCGACCGCGCGATGGGCGAGTATATGCCCTTCATTCTCTCCGAGCACCCCGAGCTGGAAGAGACCTTCTCGGGCTTCACCTACTACAACAACGTCGTTTCCTTCGGCGGCTACACCAACTTCGGCACGCCCGCGGTATTCGGCGGCTATGAATACACGCCGATCGAGTTCAACAAGCGCGACAAGGAGCCGCTTGAAAAGAAGCACAACGAATCGCTCAAGGTGCTTCCTGCGCTGTTTGACAAGGAGGGCTATGACGTCACCGTCTGCGACCCGCCTTACGCCGGCTACAAGGAAATACCCGACCTTTCCATCTACGACGATTATCCCGACATAAAGACCTACATCACTCAGGGCACCGTTTTTTCGTCAAAGGAAAGGAAGGAGCAGACCATTCCCAACCGCTACCGCAACTTCTTCTTCTTCAGCTTTATCAAGACCACGCCTGCCGCGATCCAGTGGTCGCTCTATGACGGCGGCGCGTATCACCAGTGCAACCACTATCATTTCAGCTTTGAAAAGTCGTATGACGTTCTGAAAAGCCTGCCCGAGATAACAAAGCTCGACGAAAAGCAGACCGGCAGCTTCATAATGATGGACAACGACACCACGCACAACCCGGTCATTTTCTCCGACGAGGATTATCTGGTCGTTGACAACAACACAAGCACCGACAAATACCCCGACAGCGTCACCTGCAACGGCATGACGCTGGACATCAGCGGACATTATCAGCTAAGCCACTATCAGACAAATATCGCGGCATATAAGCGGATCGGCGAATGGCTGGATTACCTGAAAAAGGAAGGCGTTTATGACAACACGCGCATCATCATCGTCTCCGACCACGGCCGCGACACCGCTCAGCTCAGCAACTTTATCTTCGGCAGCGGAAAGCTTGATGATGTGGAATTTTTCTTCCCGCTGCTGATGGTCAAGGATTTCAACAGCAAGGGCTTCAAGATGTCCGACGAGTTTATGACGACCGCCGACGTTCCGACGCTCGCGACCGAGGGCGTTATCGAATCGCCCGTAAACCCGATATCGGGCAAGCCGCTGACCAACGACGAAAAGACCGCGCACAAGCAGATGATCATCGCGTCGGAAATCTGGGATATCTCCGAGAACAACGGCACGCAGTACCTCCCGGCAAGGTGGTATTCTGTTCACGATTCGATCTGGGATCGCAAAAACTGGACAAAAGAAGCCGAAAACAAAGTATTGACAGAAAACAAATAGCTACTGCCGTAGCAGCAGCGCGCCTTTGGAGAACGTCGCTTGGCAAAGCCTTTCTGCAACGGCGCGTCTGAACGTCGCATAACGCTTTTGTCAGCACCAAGGGGCTGGCTCAAAACTCATTGTTATGAGTAAGAGTCAGCCCCTTTTGTTGTAATTCATTGTACTGTAGGGTCAGGTCTTGTTTCTGCCCCCTAATAGGGGGACTGAGGGGTCGCGGACGTTGTTTCCTGCGGAAAGCTTCTGCTATCGGAAAGGTTGGCGACCCCTCAGTCGGCTTCGCTGACAGCTCCCCTTACACAGGGGAGCCTTTTTTGTGAGCAACGCTTTGTTCACTGCCGAGTGGGGTTCCTCGACTAAACCGCTTCGCGGTTTTGCCTTCGGCACCGCTCGGAATGACAGCGAGAGGAAATGCTTTTTTCCAAGCACGGTTAATGAAACCGTGGTTTAAACCCACGCCCGCAGCATTACAAATCCGGAGCGAAGCGACCCACAACTGACTACTGACAACTGACTACTAAAAACTCACAGCCCCCCGATCGGTCATCTCGGTCAGGGGGTTGACAAATTTTCGCTTATAATATATAATGCTGTTGGATTGTTCAAAGCCAACATATACCCATCAAAAAA
>ONHJ01000027.1 GCA_900317595.1 uncultured Eubacteriales bacterium
ACTACGCTAATCCCACCATATCTGGCGCGCCAAAAGGGACTCGAACCCCTGACCTACTGCTTAGAAGGCAGTTGCTCTATCCAGCTGAGCTATTGGCGCATTTCTGAACAAGTCAGCCTTTATATTATAACTGCATCGTCGTCAGATGTCAATACCTTTTGAAAAAATATTTTTAAAAACCTTGCCGTACTTTACCGCCAGCCACTTGTTGCGGTACTTTTTCTCCAAGCTGACGTCGCGGATAAGCTTGACAAAATCAGGCGTCTCAAAAGCCTGATCCTCGCTGAGAAGCTCGATCTCCAGCGTCGCCCTGTCCGCCCAGAACGGATAGACGTCCAGTTCAAAATACTGCGCCTTCCAAACAAAGCAATATCTGTCCTTCGCGATCACTCCGTCAACATATTCACTGCGGGCAAGAGTCTTGTAAAATTCTTCCTTGGAAATATAACTCTCGATCTCGACCCGCTTCATCTCGCTGATCTTATGCTTGACGGTCTTGATATACAGCGCGTTTTCCCCCTCTCCCCTTTTTCGGACGCGGAACAGCCCTTCCTCCGGGGTATTCAGATACGCCTGAACTATCGGCACCCTGCGGCACGCGCTCATGCTTTCGAGCAGCTTCAGATCGGGATACTCTATCAGCAGCTTGCGCTCGATCTCGAGCGGCTCGGGTATCCCGAGCACCGCCAGAGTTTCCGCGAGCAAACGCTCGAGCTTGTCCCGGAAATCGCCGCGGTTGTCAAACACCCGCAAATGCTGCGTGCCGACCCAAAGCGACAATACGGCATCATCCAAAGCGCGCGCTTTTTCGATATCCTCACTGCGCGCCGGATTATTCGAGAGTGTATAGTGCTCCTCCGCTCCGTTCGCGGCGGTGACAAGGTGAAGTACGGCGTCATAGCGGTTGCGGACGGTCTCCTCATTAAAGCCCTTTGCCCCGGCGTAGCGCGCAAAATCCGCCTCATCAACGTAGGCGCGGCTGTCGAGCAGCCCTCTGTCACAGAGCACCAGCGCTTTTTCCGCCTTTGAAGCGCGCGCATCCGACAGCGCCCGTTCTTCCTCGGCAAGCTGGTTTTCAAACAGCAGACGGTGAAACCCGAATTGCCCCATGCTCTCGGGAGTTCTTCCGCTCCGCTTCAACGCGGTCGCCTGCTCATTAACGCAAAACACCTCCACGCCATGCTTTTTCACGGCTTCCGCCAAAAATTCCATCGCCGTTGTTTTTCCGGCGCAGGGTCCGCCTGTCAGCGCTATCAAAGTTGTTTCCGCCATTTTTCCCACCTCTCCCTTATTATATAGTGTAATTTGTTGTTTATATTTCCAATACGGAATTATATCAATTGTACATAGTGATAAAATATGGTTTGGTAGATTTTAATAATACTATAAAGGAGTCATTATTATGGCAAAGCAAAACATTGATTGGTCAAATCTCGGCTTTGGCTACATCCCCACAGGCGAGCGCTATGTCGCCAACTACAAGGACGGCAAGTGGGATGACGGAGTGATGACCACCGATTCCACTATCACCATGAGCGAGTGCGCAGGCGTATTGCAGTATGCGCAAACCGTTTTTGAAGGCTTGAAGGCATACACCACCGTAGACGGCAAAATCGTTGTTTTCCGTCCCGACCTCAACGCGCAGCGTTTGGAAGAGAGCGCAAAGCGTCTTGAGATCCCCGCATTCCCGCAGGACAGATTTATCGAGGCTGTCGAAAAGGTCGTTAAGGCTAACGCCGACTATGTGCCTCCGTACGGCACCGGCGCAACGCTTTATCTGCGTCCCTTCATCTTCGGCTCCAGCTCCGTTATCGGCGTAAAGCCCGCCGAGGAATATCAGTTCCGCCTTTTCGCGACTCCCGTCGGCCCCTATTTCAAGGGCGGCGCAAAGCCGATCACCATCAAGGTCTCGGATTTTGACAGAGCCGCGCCTCACGGCACCGGTCACATCAAGGCAGGTCTTAACTACGCGATGAGCCTGCACGCGATCGTCACCGCGCACGAGGAAGGCTTTGATGAAAATATGTATCTTGACGCCGCGACCCGCACCAAGGTCGAGGAGACCGGCGGCGCCAACTTCCTGTTCATCACCAAGGACGGCAAGGTCGTCACCCCGAAGTCCAACAGCATCCTTCCCTCCATCACCCGCCGCTCGCTGATGTATGTCGCCGAGCATTATCTGGGCTTGGAGGTCGAACAGCGCGAGGTTTACTTCGACGAGGTCAAGGACTTTGCGGAGTGCGGTCTCTGCGGCACGGCCGCGGTCATCTCGCCAGTCGGCAAGATAGTCGACCACGGCAAGGAGATCTGCTTCCCCAGCGGCATGGAGGAAATGGGTCCGATCACAAAGAAGCTGTACGAGACTCTCACCGGCATCCAGATGGGCAGATTGGAAGCGCCCGAAGGCTGGATCCGCGTCATCGAAGGCTGATATCTTTAAAATCGAAATCGTTCAAAACGGCTGTCACATCATTTGATGCGGCAGCCGTTTTATGCTATGGCAGCTACAGACCGTCAAAAGCGCCCTTACGCTCCGACCAGCGTGATGTTTTCATAGCTTACGTTGTAATGCGAGGTCACGGCGTCGTCGAGCACCAGCGCGGCGGTTTCGGTGAGCTGCTCCTTCGGCACTATCAGCGTGACGCCTTCGTCCGAGATGCAGCACAGGCAGTCCGAAAAGCCCTTCGCCTTTACGATGCTCTCTATGCTGTCCTGGATGGTAAAGCGCTTGAGGATGGTCTCAACGCTTCGCTGAGCGTCCGATTTGTCGCTTTCGGAGGTGTTCTCCAAGTCAAAAAGCTCCTGAGCGCGGTCGAGCACCGCGTCCTGCGCCGTTTGACGCTTGACGCGCTCTGCGGCGAAATAATCCTGCTGCTTTTTGCTGATCGAGGATGTTCGCGCCGCCTCATCGACGGTCGCGGTGACAGTGGCGTTGACATATGAGGCAGCGCCCAGCTCCTTTGCGGGCGGCTGCTTTGTGCTGTTGACCTGCCAGTTGATGTACACCGCCGCTCCGAGCGCCAAAGCCAGCGCGGCGGAGATCACATGTTTTTTCTGAAATTTCATTTTATAACCAACCTCTATTCTGATAGTTTTGCAATGCAGACCTTCGCCGCCGAGATATCCAGCGCCTTGGTCACCGCCTCGCTGATGCGCGCAACGGTCTGAGGGTCATCGCCGCCCTCGCACAGCACCAGCACGCCTCGGATCCGCGGCTCGATCTCTTTTGTCTTTGCCGCGCCGTTGGCGACATACACCGTTTCCGCGCTGTTCTCCATCGTCAGCAGCACGCGCGTTTTTCCGGCGCCCTCCACCGTTGACAAAAAGCTTTCAAGGCTTTTCTCCAGCTCGGCGGCATAGGCTTCGGCAGTTCGCGTCTGCGTGCCGCCGGTCGACCTTCCGAACGGAAGATGATCCGAGAACAGGATGAGCGCGATCCCCAGCGCGCCGATAACGATGATTATTCTGCGGAAGCTGCCGCGCTCCGATAAGCTGTTGAGTTTTGATTTGAGTTTATCCATCTGCTTCATCACTTTCCTGCGTCACGATCTGCGGACGCACCGCAAAGTGCTCCTCGGTCAGGCGGTCGATATCGTCGCGCCGCCGCGCCGTTTCCTCGCTTACGGTCAGGGTGACGGAAGAGATCACGACGCGGCTTTCGTCGGCGACCGCCAAAACCACCTCCGCGCTTTTTACCGCGATCCCGTTCTGCGCCAGAATATCCGTCAGCGCCTGCTCCAGATTTGCTTTTGTCTGCGCCAGCACCGCCGCACGACAGCTTTCCGCGACGCTTTCATCCTGTTCGGGAGCCTGCGCCGTTTCGATCTGAGTGACGATCTCGGAGACAATGCCTCGCAGCGGAAAGATCAGCGCTGCGACCGCAAAAGCGCCGAGCACAAGCGTCAGCAGCTTTTTGGTGCCGCCGTCGGTCACAAAGCGCGACAGCAGCGAGATGACGACGCAGGAGGCGCATACGGTTGCAGCCGCGGTGTAAACGCCGCTCATGCGCCGTCGCTCCCGACAGTGAAGGCGGCGGCGGTGGCGATTACGAAAACAGCCGCCACGCACAGCGCCATCGCCAGCAGCGTTGAAAACACCGCGTTGAGCGACTCTAAGATTCCGGCGCAGCCGTCGACGCCCATAGTCTCGGCAAGCGTCCTGCCGACCGCAAGGCAGAGCGACCAGCCCATCGCCTGCAGTATAACCGGCAGAAAGGTCAGGATGATCGCGAGGATAACGAAGATCCCCAGCCCCGATTTCAGCAGATGAATGCTGCCCTTGACCGATTGATATGCCTCGCTGAGCGCGCCGCCGACGACCGGCACGAAGGAGCTGAGCGCGAACCGCGCCGTGCGTGAGGCGACAGAATCGACCGCACCGGCTGCCGCGCCGCGCACCGAAAGCACCGCCGTGAACACCGACATCACAAACGCCAGCACCCATTTTGCCGCCTTGGCAAGCATAGCCGTCAGGCTTTTAAGCCGCACCTCGGGAGAGATGCCCGCCGTTATGCTCAGCCCCAGAAAGACGTTCATAAGCGGCAGCAGGACGTCGGCGAACACCCTCGTCACACCCTGCCCTACCGCGAGCATCGAGGTCTGATATGACGCGGCGCTGACGCCCTTGCCCGCCGTCGCCATCATTACGGCGACGATCGGGACATAGGCGAGAAAAAGGTTGGCGGCGGTCGAGATGACGCCTCCTATCCCGCCGATAAAGCCGACGGCAGGCACCGCTACCGCGCAGGCGACGCACAGCGAGGCAACGGTCTGCACCGCTGCGGAGATGTCGCCCGAAAGGCTGTTTTGGTATGCCGAGAGCATGGCGCAGAGTATCAGTGCGGCGGTCACGGTCAACAGGCTTCTGAACGGCGTTTGCAGGCTTTCTCCCGCCATAGCCGTCATCTGCCCCATCACGTTTTCAAAGCTGAGCTTTGAGAGCGAGTTCGCGTCGGCGGCGTCGACGCCCAGCGCCCTGAGCCGTTCCAGCACTTCCTCCGACAAGCCGTTGTATACGCCCGAATAGTCGAAGGTAAGCGCGTCGCTGCCGAGTGTTTTTAGCATGGTTCCTAACATAATGACCTTTGTTTCCTACTTCCCGAAAATTGACATAACAGTGTTGAGAATGTCGGTGTAGAGCGGTATCGCGCAGACCGCCGCCATCAGCTTGCCTGCCAGCGTAATGTTGGAAGCCAAGGCGGAGCTGCCGGCGTCGCGGCAGGTGTTTGCGGTGAATTCCGTAAGCAGGCAGATTCCGATGACCTTCAACAGCACGCCGATATAGGCGCTGTTGATCTGCGAAGCGGCGACTATCCTATGCACGCTCTCGATGACTCCTGCGGCGCTGCCCAGCGCGCCGAGAAGCAGCATCACCGAGCAGGCGACGGTCAGCAGCAGCGAGATCTCGCCGTTTTTCGGGCGCAGCGTCAGCGCCAGCACCGCTGCCGTGAGCCCCAGCGCGCACATTGCGACGATACCCATCAGAACCCGAACAGCCGCTTGATGGTGGCGAACAGATTGCTGATTTGCGTGACGATCAGTGTAAGCACCACTATCAGCCCTGCCAGAGTGGTCAGCATCGCCTGCTCCTCGCGTCCGCTGCGGATCAAGAGCTGCGACAGCACCGCCACGATGATGCCGATGGCGGCGATCTTGAAAATCAGTTCAACGTCCATGTAATCCCTCACATCATCATTATCGCCGCAGAAACGCCAGCGAACAGCCCCAGAGTCCGATAGAGCTTCGCCTTGCCTTTGACGTCCTCCTCGGCGGAGCCAAGCTGCTTTTCGGCAAGCGAGCTGTACAGCGCAAGGTGCGAAAGCTGACCCTCAAGATCGGTTTTGCCGAGCCTTTCGCCGAAGCGCTCCAGCATCGCCCGATCCTCACCGCTGAGCGAAAAGCGAACGGTCAGCGGTGAGATCAGTTCGCGCCAGTTTTCTTCAAACGGCTTTTCTTTTTTTTCTTCGGGAATTTTAAATAATTCTCCCGAAGAATTTACCAATATATACAGCGAGGTGTTCCGGTAGCGCAGCCCTGTTTCCAATCGAGAGATAAACGCCAAAAACTGCGTCCAAAACCGCCTTCGGCGATTGAGCGCGGCAGCCCGGCGGCAGCCTGCGGCAAGCCCCGCCGCACTTAGCAGCAGCGCGCCGAAAAGCTTAAGCGGCATTGCGGACACCCGCCTTCACCGTCTGCGCGATCTCGCCCGCCTGTGCGCGTCCTTTGAGAAACACAAGCGTTCCAAAGGCGCCCGTTTCCAGAACTCCGCGCAGCGACCTGCGCGCGTACAGCTCCTCGGGGTCGCGCGCATGAGCTGTCGCGATCAGGCGCACGCCGCTGTTCACGCACTGCGCAGCGGCAAGCGCGTCGGCTTCGCCGCCGATCTCGTCGCAGAGCACGGTTTTCGGCGACATGGTGCGCACCGCCTGCTGCATCGCCTCCGCCTTTGGATAGCCGTCAAAAACGTCGCACAGCCCGACGTCGTTCTGCGGAACGCCCCTGAAACACGCAGCCAACTCTCCTCTTTCGTCGATCAGCGAAACGCTCTGTCCGTCTGACAGGCTGATAAGCCGTGCCAAGTCGCGCAGTACCGTCGTTTTTCCCGAACACGGCTCGCCACAGAGCAAAACTCCGCCTCTCCCTCCCTTGATTTGGCGGAAAAGCGCTTCCGCGCAGCCGCGATGCTCGCGGGAAACGCGCAGATTGACAGAGCTGAGCTCGCGCACATTGACGATCTCGCCGTCCCTCACCACGGCTGTCCCGCAAACTCCCGCTCGATGACCGCCGCGAAGTGTTACAAAGCCGTTGACGATCTCGCGCTGACGGGCATAGACCGAATACTCGCAGATGCGGGCAAAGACCTCGTCGAGCTCGGCGCTTTTGACGGTCAGGCAGTCTCCGCAGGGCAAGTCCGTCAAACCTCCGCCGCAGGTCAGATAGTAAACCGCGTTTTGACAGACCAGCGCCAAGGGACGTTCGGCGCGCAGGCGTATCTCCTGCACCGAATTTTCCAATTTGGAAAAATAAGGCTGTACCGCTCGATAAAGCGCGGGCGTCAGGCAGGACGCAACCTGCGCGAAGCGGTCATTGACAGTTCCGTTCATTTTCATTCCTCCGTTTGCTATGATAAAGCTTATGCGGACACGCAATGAAATAGAACCGGCGCTGAGAACAAAAGAAATCACGGCAGCGCAAAAATCGGCGCCCGGGAAATTGATATCCCTGGCGCCGCAGCTTCGGTTATGTGTCTGAATAAGCCGTTTTTATTCTATTCCATCCTTATCTCATACTCTCCGTTGTTCGGGATCACGACGTGACCCTCAGCATCAGACTTTTTTCCTATGGTCAAAAGGGTGCCATCGACCGCGTCAAAGCCCTTGGCGCTGCCCTCAAGCAGCACATAATCCGCCGACAAATAAGCTTCGGGCAAAGCGTCCGGCATACCGCCCGGAGGAACTATCAGCACCGACGTGTTTTCCGAAAACACATACTGATACACCCGCTTGCCGACCGCGAACACCCGCACGCTTACATCGCTGTTGAGCACCAGCGTGAAGGCGGTACCGTCTCCGAAAGCGAAAGCCCCGTCATCGGGCTGCATATCGTCGGAGCTTTCCGAATACCGCAGGATGTTTTTTACATCAAAATCGCTGATTATCTCATCGGCATACGCGGAATTGCACTTGCGTCCGCTCGTCAGCAGCAGATAGTCTACCACCGGCGTGCGCCGCAGCATTTCCGTAATTTCGCTTCTGCGGTTTGCCGTTCCGCCGCAGCTTAGAAGCGACAGGTTGCCGTTTTTGCGCACTGCCGCCGTATAGCCCGAGCCGAAGCGGTAAAGCGTCAGCACCGCCGTATGATCCGCTGTCAGCGCGGTCAGCGCCGCGCCCGATGCAAGCGTCAGGACTGAAACGGTCACCGCTCCGAAAACATAGCCGCGCTTTGCGCGTATCGCGTAGCCCACCGCGACCAGCACCGCAGAAACGGCGATCCAAACATAGAAATAAACGTCGCTTGCAGGGATACGGCAGAAAGGTATCTGTCCGCACCGATGCACAAAGCCCGTCAGCATGCCGCAAAGCAGCTCGAGCAGCGCGGCAAGCGGCAGAATTGTGACTCCGAACGATCCGAAAAGCGCAAACACCATCGCCGCAAGCAGCACCGCGCAGGTCAGCGGATAAGCGATAAGCGAGATCGGCAGAGTCAGCGGCGAGATCGTTCCGAAAAACAGTATGGTGCAAGGTATGACCCAAAGCTCCGCCGCCAAAGAAGTGCTGAAAACAGCGACCGCAACGCGCAATATCCGCTTTATAGGTCTAAGCACCTTTTGACTGGTTTTTAGCGTTTTTCCGCGCTGCCGGCTGTCCGTCAGATGAAGGAAGCCCGAGACAGCCGACGCGATCTTATCCGCCCAGAGCAAAATGCCGAAGCACGCCGCGAATGACAGCAGCATACCCATGTCGCCTACAGAATAGGGATTCGGCACCGTCAGCACCAGCGCCGCGAAGCCCAGAGAATTTATCCCGTCGACCGAGCGCATCGGGATCCCGGCGAAATACATCAGCAGCAGCATGATGCCGGCGCGGTCTACCGAAGGGCAAAAGCCGGTCAGCGCCATGAACCCCAGTACAAAAACCGATATGATGACCAGTGAAACGACCGCGTTGACTCTTAGCTTTCTGAGCAGCAAGCGAATTACCAGCGTGAAGACCGAGAGGTGCATTCCCGAAACGACCACCAGATACGATACTCCGGTGCGCATGAAATCCGCGCGCACATCGGCAGAAAGCGCTCTTTTGTCGCCGAGCAGCACGGCGCTCGTCAGCGCAGCGGCGTTGTCATTCAGCGCGTTGTTGAAGAACCGTTTCAGGCCGAGCCGCGTTTTTACCGCGTAAGCGTAAAGCGAGGTATGCTTTTCGCCTGTCGCCCTGATGCCGTCTCCGCTATAGTCGTAGGCGTACAAGAATATGCGGCGGCTGCGCTGATAATCGATACCGAAACGGCAGGCGTCAGATGACCTTCGACCCTGTCGAACGGCTCGATCCCCGATAAGACGGTCGATGTGCAGGACAGCTTCAGGCTGCGGTTTTCGCCGTCGATCCTTTCGGTTTTTATCGTATAGGTCATCGCTGAGCCGTTCTGCGCCGGCTCCTCGCAGACATAGCCCTCGATATATATTTCTCTGCCGGAATAATTATCGGTGATAGGCGCGACATAACAATTCTGATAAATCAGCAGAGATGAGATCGCCGCCAAAACCGACAGGCTCACCGCGGCAGCCGTCACCGCCGCTTTGCTATCGCGTTTAAGCAGCTTCAAGGCGACCGACGCGACCGTAGCAAGCGCCGCTGAAACAGCGGTGACGGTCAGCAGCGGAGCCGAAAAATAACGAAAAAAGACCGCCAGCGCAGACAGGTACACAAGTCCTATCACACCGAGCGGCCGTTTCATTTCGCATCTTCCTAACACACTTTTCTTTATAATATCATCACCGGGCATAAAGGTCAAGATATTTTAAGAAAAAAGCATATTTTTCAGCGCGAATAGATTTTGAGTATTTGATTTTAGGAGTTTTCGATCAATTCCAAAAGCTCCTTTTCCGTGAGGATCGGGATGCCAAGGCTTTGCGCCTTTGTCAGCTTGCTGCCCGCTTCCTCGCCCGCGACCACATAGGAGGTCTTTTTTGAAACGGAGGATGAGGTCTTGCCGCCGTTGGCTTCGATCAGCTTGCCTGCCTCGCTGCGCGTCATGTTGGGCAGCGTGCCGGTGAGGACAAAGGTCTTGCCCTCGAACACACCGCCTGCCTTTTTCTGCGGAGAGGGCTTCATTTCAAGCCCCAGCTCCTTGAGCTGCGCAATAAGCTCTCGCGTGCTTTCAAGCGCGAAATAATCCACTGTACTCCGCGCCATGACAGCGCCGAAGCCGTCGATCAGCGAAAGCTCCTCGGCATTTGCCGCCATGATATCGTCGATCGTCGGAAAGTGCTCACATATCAGGCGCGCCGCCTTAAGTCCAATGTTGCGTATGCCCAGCGCGAAAACAAGGCGGTAAAGCTCGTTGTGCTTTGATTTTTCGATCGCGGCTATCAGATTATTGGCGGATTTTTCTGCCTTGCGGTCGAGAGCGGCGACGTCCTCGGCTTTAAGGCGGTAAAGATCGGCGGGCGATCTCACCAAGCCCGCGCCCGAGAGCTGCTCCAAAACAGCGGGACCCAAGCCGTCGATATCCATAGCGTCGCGGCTTACAAAATGGATCAGGTGGCGCATGAGCTGTGCCGGACAGTCGGTGTTGGTGCAGCGGATCGCAGCCTCGTCATCCTGCGAAACCGGGCTGCCGCAGGACGGACAGTATTCGGGAAAACGGAAAGGCTGAGCGCCCTCTTGGTGCTCACACACGGAAAGCACCTCGGGAATTATCTCGCCCGCCTTGCGTATAAGCACCGTGTCGCCGACGCAGATACCGCGCTCCTCGATGAAATCACGATTGTGCAGAGTGGCGCGGCTGACCGTGGTGCCTGCCAGCAGGACCGGCTCAAAGACGGCTACAGGCGTAAGCACGCCAGTCCTGCCGACGTTGATCTCGATGTCGAGCAGCTTTGTGGGCTTTTCCTCGGGCGGATATTTATAGGCTTCCGCCCATTTGGGATATTTTGCGGTGCTGCCGAGCCGCTCTCTCAGAGCGAAGCTGTCGACCTTCACCACAGCGCCGTCGATGGCGTAGTCATAGCTGCCGCGATTGGCGCCTATGCGCTCGATCTCGGCTATGGCGTCCTCGATATCGTCATATGCGTTGTAAAAGGCGGTCGGGAAGCCAAGACTTTTGAGGTAATCGAGGCTTTCCCTGTGAGAGCGCAGCACAACGCCCTCAGCCTGCTGGATATTGAACACAAAGATGTCAAGATTTCGCTCGGCGGTGATCTTCGCGTTTTTCTGGCGAAGAGAACCTGCCGCGGCGTTGCGCGGATTTTTTGCGGGCTTTTCCTCGTTTTCCTCCTGACGCCTGACAAGCGCCTCAAAGCTTTTGAAGGACATATAGACCTCGCCGCGCACCTCTAAAAAGGCGGGCGCGTTTTTCAGGCGCTTAGGCAGAGAGCGGATGGTCATCAGGTTGTCGGTGACGTCCTCGCCTGTTACGCCGTCGCCGCGTGTGGAGCCGCGCACAAACACGCCGTCCCGGTATTCGCATGAGACCGACAAGCCGTCGAATTTCGGCTCCACGACATAGCTGACGTCAGCAGAGATCTCGCGCACCCTGCGGTCAAAATCGCGCAGCTCGTCATGTGAGAAGCTGTCGTGAAGGCTTTCCATCGGTACGGCATGAGTGACCGGCGAGAATTTTTCGCCCGCGCTTCCGCCGACTTTGTTGGTCGGAGAGGTCGGGAGCTTAAGCTCGGGAAACTCGTCCTCCAGATCTTCAAGCTCACGCAGCAGCATGTCGTATTCAAAATCCGAAATTTCGGGCTCGTCGCGGTTATAATATAGGTTGTTGTGGTATTCGATTATTTCAGATAGTTCGGCGACGCGCTTTTGCGCTTCGGTTTCTGTCATTTTTTTCACTCCGAAATTTTTATCAATTGCCTGCTTCGCTCATTCCCTTTTCGCGCAGGAACGTCGATTCAAGGTCGGCTAAATGCAGCTTTACCGCCAGCGGATACATATTGTATGCCTGGCTGATCTGATTGCTGTTTTTGTCGCCGAACTCACCCATATGCCAGCGGATAGCCATGGCTTCGTCGAGCTTCAGGCGCATTTTGCGCTCAATGAGAAAAACGGATTTTTCGCCGTGACCATAAGGAAAGCGGTCGTCGATCGAATAATACGGCACCTTTTCCCACTGACCTGTCTGGTCGTTTTTGACGTTGCGGCTGCTGACCTTATAAAACTGCGCCTTGCAGAGGTCGTGAAGCAGGCCGCAGATGGCAAAGCTCTCGATATTGTCCTGCTCCTCGTCATAGTGCTTTTCCATCATCGTGTTGAACACGCTGACGGAGTGCATAACAAGCCCGTGCTCGCAGGCGCAGTGATATCGGGTGCTGGCGGGCGCGTCGAAAAAGTCGGTGTGAAGTATCCAGTCGAGCAGCTCGTCGGCGCCTCTGCGGGTTATGTGGGTCTTATAGATTTCCAGAAATTCTTCTTTAGCTGTCATTTCGTTATCCCCTTGGATCGGCACAGCCCCGGCTCGGCGGCTCTGCCTTCATAAATATCAATAAAGGGCACCCGTTTAGAGTGCCCTGAAATGTACAAATTACGCTGCGTCCGCAGCGGGTGCTTCCTCAACGGGAGCCTCCTCAACGGGTGCTTCCTCGGCAGGAGCTTCCTCAGCGGGAGCCGCCTTTACGGGAGCCTGCTCGTCATCGGAAAGGAGTGCGCGCATGGAAAGGCTGACGCGCTTTTTATCGAAGTCGATTGCGGTGATCTTAACGTCTACCTCATCGCCGACGGCAAGAACATCGGCAGGCTTCTCGATCCTCTTGTTGGCGATCTGAGAAATGTGGATCAGACCGTCGATGCCGGGGATGATGTTCGCGAACGCGCCGAAGGTGGTGAGACCGACGATCTTAGCCTTGCAAACGGTACCCTCGGGATAATCTCTCTTGAGGATCTCCCAGGGATTGTCGTCAGCGTTCTTGAAGCCGAGAGAGATCTTTTTGGTCTCCTCGTTGATGTCCTTTACATAAACCTCAACGGTGTCGCCTACGTTGACGACCTCTGAGGGATGCTTGATGTGTGTCCATGACAGCTCGGAAATGTGGATCATACCGAATACGCCGCCGAGGTCAACAAACGCGCCGTAGCTTGTGAGTGACTTAACAACACCGGTGTAGCGCTTGCCGATCTCGCAGTTCTGCCAGAACGCCTCACGCTGAGCCGCTCTCTGCTCTTTAAGTACGCTGCGAATGGAGCCGATGGCTCTCTTGTATCTGCCGCGCTGAGAGACTTCGATAAGGCGGAAATTGACGTCCTGACCTACCAGGTCCTCTAAGCTCTCGTCACGGGTAGCTGTAGCCTGGGAAGCGGGAATGAACACTCTGACGCCGTTGTAGTTGACAATGACGCCGCCTTTTACTGCCTCTGTTACCTTGCTTGTAAGAATCTCCTGAGAATCTACCTTCTGCTGAAGCTCCTCCCAACCCTTCTGCGCGTCAACTCTGCGCTTGGAAAGCATGATGGTGCCTTCCTGGTCGTTGGTCTTCATGATGAGCAGCTCGATCTGGTCGCCGACCTTGACGACGTCCTCGGGCTTTACGCTTGAATCGTAGGACAGCTCTTCGGCGGGAATAAAGCCCGTCTGTTTTCTGCCGACGTCGACCTGTACTTCGTTAGGTGCAACGCTGAGTACAGTACCCATTACCCTCTCATTTGTATTTAAGTTTTTGAGGGATTCCTCAAGCAGCTCCTCAAAAGATTCTTCAAAATTTGTTGTTTCACCGGATTTGATTTCTTCACTCATTGTATCCAGTACCTCCTTTATTATCCTTGCAGGCGTTGAAGCCCCTGCAGTTACGCCTATTCGTTTGGCAGCGCGAACCTTTTCCATGTCGAGCTCGGCAGCGGTCTCTATGAGAACAGTGTTCGGGCAGCGCTTTTTGCAAATGTCAAAAAGCTTGCCTGTATTGGAGCTGTGACGATCTCCGATCACGACCATAAAGTCCGACCCGGCTGATATGGAATCAGCTTCGCTTTGCCTAACGGACGTAGCATTACATATTGTATCAAATATTTTTGCATTTGTACATAGTTTTTTTATCTTTTTTACAGATTTTTTTAATTCTTTTGTGTCAAAAGTTGTCTG
>ONHJ01000095.1 GCA_900317595.1 uncultured Eubacteriales bacterium
CGCTGCCGCCCTACATCACTCTCTTCGCCCAGCTTTATAACATCGATATTGCCGACACAGTCACTTCTATCGGCGAATATGCCTTTTATAATCAATCGATGGAGGAAATAATGATCCCTCCGTCGGTGACAAGCATCGGCTATAACGCTTTCGGCGGTATGGCAAATCTGAAAAAGCTGACCTATTTCGGCGATCCCACCACGCTTCAATGGGGAACGGAGGAAGGCGACGCTGAGTTTCCAAACGGAATAACCTGCCATGTTCTGAAAACCTATGAGTCTCAGCTTACGGATATAAATAGCAGATTCGCCGGAAAGAGAATTACCTTTGTCGCTGACATGGACAATCCATACGAGCATGCGGACAATGCTGACAGAAATATCGCCGTTTATTACGGCTCCGCCAATACCAACATGTTGGGCGGCGCGGCTCCTTACATAATTGTTGGCAGATTCGATAAAAGCAAAAAATCCGTCACTCACGGCAGCAACGGCTTTGCAAGCTGCGTGAAATACAATGATAAGTATTATCTTTTGACCGATAATGCTACCGGCGCGCTGAATGAAGCGAATATCAACGAGACCACGGGCAAGGTAGAATTCGTAAACAAGCAGACATATGATCCTACCCCTATCTCTTTTTTGAAACTGCAGATTACCCATCAATACGTCGGATCCAACACGGTCAAGATGATCTATACGCTGACTAACACCGGCAGCACTGTGCTTAATAATATTATGGTCGGCGGTACAGGCGACATTAAAATCGGCGCTGATGATTTCGCGGCGATCAATCCGCTTATGGAGGGCGATAAGCAGGTCGGCTTTTATATGAAGTCCACCAAAGACTTTGATAAGAGCGAAAGTAATGAATACCTATCTGTTCTCTGTACTCGATTACGCAGTCGCGATGTATAAGGGCGGCAACGATGACGAGAAAAACCTTGCCATGTCTATTTATTGGTATAATCAAGCCGCGAATGATTATTTTGTACAATAGGAGAGTGATAATATGCAACAGGAAGAGTATAAGCGCACGGAATTGACTGTAACGGAATTTGACACGGAGGATGTTATCACTACCTCGGGTATTCGAATGCCTGACAGGCAGCTTTATGAATATAAAGTCTACGGATAATAACAAAACCAAGGGCTGATTTCGGTCAGCCCTTCATATTTTGAGGTCAATATGAAACTTAACGAAAATTTTGTGAAGCACACCATGGACGGCGAGACCGTGCTGGTGCCGATGGGCGGCGCCGGATTTCACGGTCTTGTTCAGGGCAACGACAGCGTCGGCGTTATCCTCGACTGCCTGCAAAACGACGTCACCGAGGAAGAGATCGTGGCGGAGCTGCGCAAGCGCTTCAAGGGCGACGAGCGGCTTATGCGCGAGGACGTCGCCGATGTGGTGCGGCGGCTGAAAAAAATCGGCGCGATCGACGACTGAGCCTTTTGGATAATGATGCTAAAATAAAAACTCCTCAATATTTCTTAAGCCTTCATCATCGCCGTTCGGAAAAATCTTCGTCAAAGTTAACAAATATCGGTGTTGTTTTTTTACGTCCGTTCTCGGGAATCGTTGCATTTGCAATTGATGAAAGCGCTCGTTTCAGGTAAAATATAGATAATAAATCTGGGTTTTGAAGTTCAGAGTTTTCCCTTTCTTTTAGGTAATTTAGGAGTTTTTGAAACACATACATTATTTTTTCTCTGCCTTATTTTTGATTTATTCCTTCTATAACCCAATTTACCCCCCAAAACAGCCGAGTTCGTCTCGGCTGTTTTACTTTTTGAGATTATTAAGCAAATCGCAAAGCGATTTATTGCGGGCGTCGGGCAAGCGGTTGACATATCCTGTCGATTCGGGTACAATAAAAGCAGAAAACTGATTGGAGCGATCATCAATGCAAAAGCACGCTTATTTGATTATGGCGCACGGCTCGTGGAAGATACTTGAAAAGCTGCTGCGGCTGCTGGACTCGGAGCGTCACGATATTTTTCTGCACATCGACAAAAAGGTGACCGACGCGCCCGACGTCAGCCGATGGGTGTCGCGCTCGGGGCTTTTCCTTTTGGAGCCTCGCGACGTGGTCTGGGCTGATTATTCCCAGACGCAGTGCGAATTTCGCCTGCTCGAGGCGGCTATGCGCAAAGGCGACTATTCCTACTACCACCTGCTCAGCGGCGTTGATATGCCGGTCAAGCCGGTCGGCGATATCTACCGCTTTTTTGAGGAGAGCGGCAAAAACTTCCTCGGCTTTCATCAGTATTACGGCGCGGTCTCAAAAAAGAGCGAGCGCGTCAAATATTATCATCCGCTGGTGCAGCTCCACTGCTTCCGCCGCCACAAATCCCTCAAGGGCTTGGATCGCGTGGGCGAGTACGCGCAGCGGCTTTTGCGCGTCGACCGCCTGAAAAAAACGGGCTGGAAGGTGCGCGACGGCTACAATTGGTTCTCGATACGCGGCGATTTCGGCGCCTGCGTGCTTGAAAACGAGCCAAAGCTCGAGAAAATGTTCCGCAAAACCATCGCCTCCGACGAAATGGCGTTCCACACCGTCTGCATCAACACCGATTATTACGACACGATCTACGACGACACGAATGTGCAGAAGGGCTGCCTTCGAGCGATCGATTGGCAGCGCGGCCTGCCCTATGTCTGGGGCAGCGCTCCCGGCAAGGTCGACAGCGACTTTGAGGAGCTGATGTCGTCGGAGTATATGTTCGCGCGAAAATTCGACGAGAACCACATGGAGATTGTCGACAGGATATATGATGCGCTGAAAAATAAGGATTGAAGCAAAAACAGACTGCCGCGACCGCGACAGCCTGTTTTGTAGTTTTGTTATCAGTAAACGTACACCGGAGTGCCGTAGTCTACCTTTTCGTAGATCTTCTTGACCTTGTCGAGCGGCGTGTTGACGCAGCCGTGAGAGCCGTTGCCCTTGTAGATCGTGCCGCCGTAGCTGGAGCGCCAGCTTGCGTCGTGGATTCCGTAGCCGCCGTAGAAGCCGATCCAGTACTTTACGAACGAGGAATAGCCCTCGCCGGTAAGGGTCGTGTCGCGTGCCAGCGACTCTACGTAATACGTGCCCTTTGGCGTGTCGTTATTGCCCTTGTTGCCCGTCACCACATCGGTGTCGAGGATAAGCTTGCCGTTCTCGTAGAACCACATATGCTGCTGATCGATGCTGATCTCGATAAAGGTGCCGTTGCCGCTGATCGAGCTCTTGGGGCCCTTCTTTTTGTCGGCGGGGTTGGGCATGGTGATCTTGCAGCTGCTCCAGGTGCCGAGAGCGGTGGTTCCGTCGTCCATGGTCTTATAGGGCTGCACGCGGAAATAGTAGGTTTTGCTCGCGTCAAGATCCTTGGTGTTGAAGCTGTTTTTCTCGGTGGAGCCGATGGACTGATAGCCGGTCTTTTCCGAGGTGGACATAAAGATATTGTAGCCCGACGCCAGGTCGCGGTGCGACCAGTTCAGCACAACGTGCTTGCTGACGCTGCGTGCGATCAGGTTCGCGGGAGAGCTGAGACCGCTGATGAAGTCGATAGTTTTGCCCTTGGCTTCATACTGCACGCCGTCGATCTCGCGGTAAGGGCAGACCTTGTAGCGGTAAAACTCGCCTTCCTCCACGTTGTCGTCCTCAAAATCTATCCGGTCAATGCCGAGCGTGTCGTACAGCACATATTCCGAGTCGCTCTCACGGCATGAACGATAGATGTTATAGCCCGTGATTCGGTTGTCGGAGGGCGACGGCCAGCAGAATTTCAGCACGTCTGAGGAGCTCAGGGTGTCGAGAGAGGCGACGTCGACCGCCTGCGTCGCGGTTTTCAGCAGGGTGGGGTGGCTTTCGTAGATGATGCCGTTGTTCTCCATGTACGCCGTTACCTTGACCCAGTAGGGTGAGGTGTCCTTCAGGTTCATCAAGTCGACCGTCGGTTCGCTGACCTGTGAAACCAGAGTGAACGTGTCGCTGACGTCCCTGTCGCAGAGATAGACGTAATATCCGGTGGCGCTTTCCGCTGGTTCCCAGCTAAGCGTTATCAGGTTTGCCTCCTCAGAGGTCTTTTTCAGGTCGCTTACGCTGCTTGTCAGCGGAAAATGGTGGGCAGCAGGCGGAAGCTCATCGGGAGTAGCGGTTGTGACAGCGTTTTCCGATTTGCTTGTTTTGTCGGCGGATGCAAAGGCTGCAACGGAGATGCCCGAGCCGATTATCGTGGCGCCGAGCAATATCGAAAGAGCAATTGTACTCCGTTTCATATATGTAAACTCCTTTGAGAATATGTTTCGTAACTTATATTATAACGGATTTTGTCATAATCTGTCAATCGTTTATTGAGAAATTTTTTTATGGGCTGAGGCCGGCTGTTAACATAGGGTTTTTGTTATTCCCGGGACCGGCTCAAAACAAAAAAGCAGTATCGGGATGGAATTACAATAAAAGAGGTTGGCTCTTACTCGTTACAATGAGTTTTGAGCCAACCTCTGTCAAATGATTATTTAATTAGGCACCGTGTCGAACAGCGGATAGATCGAGGTGTCCGAGGTGATGTTTGAGTAATCCGGCACCCATTTTTTGAAGCGGTAGCTGTAGTAGCGGTCGCTTGGGCGAACGGGGTCGGCGGGCGGTGTTGCCGATTTGCCCTCCTCGACCTTGTCTTCCTTTATCAGAGTGCCGTCGTAGTTGTAGAAGCGGACGCTGTAGGTCTTTTTGGTCGGGTCGCTCGCGTCGGCGGTTGACTGAGTGCCGTTGACCGTCTCTTCAAAGCTCTTGCAGAGCGCGGTGTTGTCGCCCGTGATCACAAAGCTGCCGTCGCTCTTTTTGCCGACGGTGTATTCCGGGGTCGATTTGACGGCGACGATATCCTGCCATTCCGATACGCCCGTGTGAGCGTTGCTGCCGACGGCGACAACGGTGTGGTCGCGCTTTAAGCCGGTCAGCGCGCCGGGCTTGCCTGCCGACAGCGCGATCATGTTGCCCCAGGCGCCGGTGTCGGGATAGGAGCTGTCCTTTTGAAGCTGCAGCACAGTGCCGTCCTTCTTGATGGCGAAGGAAGCGCTGTCGCAGCTAAAGCCCGCGACGTAGCGCCAGGTGTCCTCGGTGGTGGTGACGCGCGCGATATTGCCCTTCGAGATGGCGCCCATGTCGCTGCCTTTGGCGACTATCTGAAAAACGCCGCTCCAATCCTTAATGTCGGGCGCGGTGCCGGCGGTGACGATCTTTCCGCTCTTGGTCAGACCCGCGATGAAGTCGTCGCCGGCGACGATCTGTATCACGTCCGTCCAGGACGCGATCTCGGTGCCGAATTTTTCGACATATACAAAGCGGGAGCCTTGGCTCTCGATCACCTTTTTGATCGTGACCACGGTGTTGTCCTCGCGCAGACCGTAATAGCCGACTCGGGCGTTGCCGCAAACCGCGATCAGACCGCTGTTGTTGATAAGCTTGTCGTTTTCCGCCTTGACATAGGCGCCCGACATGCTGTAGAGGGAAACGCTGTAGTAGGACGCGGTTTTGTCCTCGCCGATGGCGATAAATTCGCTGCTGCTGCACACAAAGGTGCTCGCCTGATCTGTCGCCTCTACGATCTCGCTGCTGTAGTCGGGCGTGGTGTCGCCCGAAGCGGAGGTGGTCGAAGTCTTGTCGGAGGGCTCCTTTTGGCACCTTTTGAACGTCTGAGCCGCGATGCCGATGGCGACGCCCAACGCCAGCACAAGCACCGCCAGCCTCAGAAGCGGGGCTGAGGACGCGCGGCGTGAGCGCTTTTTGGCTTTTGGCTCGGATTTGACGATCGCCTTGTCGTTTTCGGGCGGGTATTCCGAGGATGGCAGCGGCGGCAGCGGCTTTTCGGGCTTTTGGTCGGACAGCTTCTGAAAATAGTCCTTGCTGTCGCCGTAGGTGATGCTGTCCTGCTCGGGCGGCGGCGACGGCGGAAGCTCTGCTTCACCGGGATTCTCCGCTACCACGGTCAGCGGCGTGTCGCCGGGCGTTTCGTCCTCGTCGGGGCGGTATACGATCGTGCGCGGATTGTCGGGGTGGGCGAACGCCGCCGTGAAGGCGTTCATCAGCTCGCCCATATTGCGGAAACGATCATCGGGATTTACCGCGAGACCGTGCATTATCACCGCCTCAAGCTCCTTGTCGATCTTTACGCCGAGCGCCGACGGCGGCTGCAGATCGTCGCTCTGGCTGCGCGAAAAAGCGTCGGTGGGGGTGACGCCGGTGATACATTTATACAGCGTCGCGCACAGCGCGTAAACGTCTGTCCACGGACCCTGATTGCTTTTC
>ONHJ01000145.1 GCA_900317595.1 uncultured Eubacteriales bacterium
TTCGCCTTCGCCGGTACCTTCGCCTTCGCCGGAAACTATTATTTCCGGTTCTGTCCAAGGTGTGCCGGCGGTTCCGTTGGAGATGACGGTGTAGCCCGCATCGACTCCCTCGACGGTGACCTGACTGATCTCAAAGCTTGCGTATTTGCCTACGGAAAGCGTTCCGTCAAGAAGACCAGCAAGGCTGATCGTTTCCGTTTCGCCCGCCAAGCCGCCGACAAAATCGCCCTTGCCCTCAACGGCATAAAGCTTTTTCAGTTCGTTGTTTCTCGCGACTTTTTCAGTTATATTGTTTTGCTCCCAGAAGGTGAGCGTATTCATTTTTTCCTTTGAAGACTCTGTCAGCAAAGTGCCTTCGCCTCTGCCGAGGATGCCTCCAACAAAGTGATTGCCGCCGACGGTTACGGAGCTGATGTCGATTTGAACGCCCATGATCGCCGAAGGTACAAGACCAACCAGTGACAGCAGCTTCTGTGACTGACTCACATTGTCGGAGGACAGCAGTCCCGTACCGATCTGCCTGACAGCGCTGAGCAGGCTGTTGTTGCCGGAGGTAGAGGTCTTTCCGAGCGTGCTCAGCCAGCCGAGCGTGGCGATTCCCGCAAAGCCGCCGACGTTGTTGCCTGTTCCGCTGACGGAGAGTGAATGAACGCTGCCGGAGGTTTGCTTGATATCGCAGTCGACGGCATAGCTTGCCGCCAAAGCGCCGGAGAAGCCGCCTAAATTGCTGCCGCCGCTTACAGTCACGGTACAGTCAAATATTCGGCAGCTTTGCAGCAGGCTTTCCGTCCGGAATGAGCCGACTGAGTTGAGGTTTGCAAACACTCTGCTTTGGATTTTAGATTTATCAATTACATCTACGCCAAGATCGTTCAGTGTTCCCTTGATCTCACCGTCGTGCGCGACGCCGGAAAAGCCGCCGCCGAACTCGACCGCGACAACGGTGTAGGCACTGTTGATTATCTCGGAGCCCGTTATCTGCGTGCCGACCTGACAGCCGATAAAGCCGCCGTTGTAATAAGTGTCGGGATCAGTGCCGGACAAATGACCGATCTGACCGGTAAGATGGTCGACCGTACAATCGCGCACCTTTGGAGTGTAGTATCCTGTGGGGATAAGTTTGCCCAAAGGCAGAACATTTTGGTTCAGCAGAATTGTAACAAGGTCGCCCAAGCCCAGAGCGGGAATAACATTGAGAAGTGACGCCAGCGCTGCTGTCGTAACATCAAGCGCGGTCGACAATCCGCTGTATTGGGTAATGCCGTCGCTGTAGCCGATAAAGCCGCCGGTGCGGTCATTTACGTTATTCACCGTGACCGAGCCGGTTACCGCGCAGTTAAAAATGTCAACATCGCCGATCACTCTGCCGGCAAAGCCGCCGGTGGCAAAAGCCGTGGGATCAGCTGCGCGCGCGTTCAGCAAATTGCTGAGTGTGTCCTGAAGACTCATGTCGACTGTGCCAAAAGACAGCGCTTTCACCGCAAGCTCTAACAAGCCGCCAACAAGCCATCCGAGACTTGTGGTTAAACCGCTGACAATAGTCTGTGTCGATTTTATTCCGGATGCGGTATTTGTCACCGAGACATTTTGCAATTTAATGTTCTCCACATGGACTGTTCCGCCGCTGACGCCGATATTTGCCGTGTTGATCTCGTTGGTAATGGTGGCGAAGAAGCCGATGCCCATGAATTTGCTGACGTCGATTTCAGCACTGTTGTTCACATATACGTTTGAGATCACCGGGCGGTTGTTATCGGTGCGGTCATTCAGCGCTGTCGCGTTGCCGATAGCGTCGCCGTTCCACAGCTTTTCATCGCCGATGCTTTTGACACCGTACATATTTCCGCTGAACATCAGCGGTGTCCACGGATTATCGGTGCCGCCGAGGTCGATATCACGGAAGATGATGTAGTTTTCGTCGATTGAGTATTTTTTGCCTGTGTGCCATTTTTGGGCAATACCGTTGTCTTTGTTCAGCGTGATATCAGCAATGTCAAGATACGGCTGTCCCGTCTCCTGATTGACGCCGGAATAGTAACGCGCCGCAGCAGACGAAACATCGTTGATCTGATGGAAGGTGAAATCCGCGTAGCCGTTTTGACTCTGCTCCAAGTCGGCGTCTCCGCCGTAGAGGATGATATCTTTACCGTTTCCGTCTTTTTCGACCTCATAGCTGAAGGCATGAGCATTATGATGCACCTGATAAACGGCGGTATATACGTCGATGTTCGTTCCGATCGCGCGGAGCTGCGCTTCGTTTCCGATCAGGATATAATCCGTTCCGCCTATGGTTTTTATGACCTGACCCGCAAAGTCGCGTCCGTCATACGGTGCCGTACCGACAGAGTTTCCGGCTTTCGCGCCGACCGATTCAACGGTCTTATCGCTGCGTACCGAGATCGGTTTTTCGGTGATCTCAGAGCAAAACTGTGCCGAAACGACGAGGTTATGCGCGTCGCCGTAGGTGAGGATTTTTTTGTTTTCACTGTCGGCGCAAAGCACCTGACCGGTTCCGAATGTGGCGGTGTTTGCGTCGCCGCTCATAACGGGCTGACTGTCCGCGTTTTCCATCGCCATAGTCGCGAGCTGATAAGGGTTGTACAAGTAGATCGCATCGCTGTCGCTGTCATACAGCGGGGCGTATGCCTGCTTATCGCCCGTGATTTTTCCTTTGAAGTCCTTTGGAAGCTGCCAAAGCGTATGGCGCGGAATAGGAATATCGCGCACGATTTGATAGTCGGCATCCAAGGCGTATGTCACTGAAACACCGTCCTCATATTGATAGCTTTTACCGCTGCCGTCCGCCTTCTCATTCCATCCGGTAAACTGGTAGCCCTTTATCCGGAACCGGTTCGGATTGATGCTGATCCTGAGTCGATAAACGTTTTCGCAAGCTATATCCGAGAGAAACTAAGAGTTTCTCTGTAATCTTCGACACGTTCGCCTCTGTTGCCCCTCATCTGCCCGGGTTGAACACAAACCCGACCGGCGCGGCGTAGGCGGCACGTCGGGCCAAAAAGGGCCGAAAAAAGGCCGCTTCGATTGAAGCAGCCTA
>ONHJ01000146.1 GCA_900317595.1 uncultured Eubacteriales bacterium
AAGCTCACAATCAAGAACCTTGAGCGCGTTTCGGCGGATCAGATCGACCGCTTGCAGGAGGATCACCTCGCCGCCGAGCGGCAGATACATCAAAAATACAGACAGGAGATCGAAAGGCAAAGGAACGAGTTCGAGGAACGCATAGCTGAGCTTGAGGTAGAGCTTGAGGACGCCGAAAATGGCGGCACGGCTCACGATGGGGAACTGGGTATGCTCGATATTTACATCAAAACCGCTCACGACGCGCTGTTTTCCCTGATGGGCTTCGCGTCAAAATGCTCCGACAAGAGCGCTTGCTTTTCCGCTGTAAAGACACTGCTTGCGGAGTTTCAGGAAGCCAACGACGAACTGATTTACGGGAGGAGATAAACGTGACACTGTATGAATTAACCGGTGCTTTTGCCGAGCTGTTCGACCGCTTCGAGGAGATCGACAGCTTCACGCCCGACACTGATGCGAACGGCAACTATATAAGCGAGAACGGCAATATAATCACCGACCTTGAAGCACTGCGCGAAAGCTACAGACAGGCGTGGTTCAACACGCTGGACGGCATTGAAGCGGAGTTCGACGAGAAAGCCGAAAGCGTAGCCGTCTATATCAAGAATATGAGCGCCGAAATCAAGGCATTAAAGCAGGAAGAGGACGCGCTTAAGCGCCGCCGCATGGCGTTTGAAAAGAGCGTTGAGCGGCTCAAAGGTTATCTTCTCGGCAGCATGAACGCTATAGGCAGGCTAAAAAGAGACATGCCGAGGGCACGGCTGAGTGTGCGCAAGAACGCCGAAAGCCTTGTGGTTGACGACGATCTGCAATTCATTCAATGGGCACAGAAAAACAATGATAATCTGTTGAAATACAACTTGCCCGAAATTCGCAAAACTGACACAAAGAAGCTGGTGCAGGCGGGTGAAAAGCTGCCATTCGTGCACCTAACGAGAACCGAATCTTTGATTATAAAGTGAGGAGTACAACATGAGCATAATTTTTGAAAAAGCAACGCGCGCCAAAAGCAAGGCGCGTATCGCATTGACGGGACCCAGCGGCTCGGGCAAGACCCTTTCGTCGCTGTATCTCGCATATGGCATTTGCGGCGACTGGAGCAAGATCGCTCTTATCGACACTGAGCATGAGCGGGCAAGATTCTACGCGAACCGTGAGGATCTGAACGTCGGCGCTTTTCTTTACGCGCCGATGTCGCCGCCTTACAGTCCCGACAAATACGTCGATTATGTGCGCTCTGCCGCTCAGACGGTCGGTTCCGGCGGAGTCGTGATAGTCGACAGCTTTTCGCACGCTTGGGACAACGAGGGCGGCGTGCTGGATATAAAATCACAGATCGCGCAGCAGCGCGGCAAAAACGACTATACCGCGTGGGACGAGGCGGGCAAGATTCAAAACAATCTGGTCAACACCATTCTCGCGGCTGACTGTCACACCATAATCACTATGCGCGCCAAGATGGCATACGCGATGGAGGTCAACGACCGCGGCAAGACCGTACCTGTTAAAATCGGTTTGGCTCCCGTCCAGCGCGACAACACCGAGTATGAGTTTGATATCGTTTTTTATCTCGACCGGCAGCATACCGCCGTTCTGAGCAAGGACACCACCTTCCTCGATAACTGGTCGGGCGTGATCACACCTGAGCTGGGCGAGCGTCTGGGTGCGTGGCTGAACGACGGTGCGGAGCTTCCCCGCTGTGCTGACTGCGGCAGGGTTATTCTCTCGGACGGCAGGCGGACGGTGAAGCAGATAGCTGACGGCACGTTGAAAAACTACGGCAAACAGCTCTGTATGTCCTGCGTCGCGCGGCTGATAAACGAGAGAAAGAGGGTGGCGCAGAATGAAGCTACGACCGTATCAAAATGACCTTGTCGAGGACGTGCGGAGCGCCTGGCACAGCGGCTACCGCGCTCCGTGTATCGTTCTCGGCTGCGGCGGCGGAAAGTCCTGTATCGTTGCCGAAATAGCGCGCCGCACCACATGGAACGGCAAGCGCGTGCTTTTCATCGTGCACCGCAAAGAGCTTGTGGAGCAGATAGAAAAGACCTTCCGCGACTGGGGCGTGCTCATGGACTTGTGCATGGTGGGAATGGTTCAGACCGTCACGCGCAGACTCAGAAAGATTCCGCGCCCGGCGCTTATCATTACCGACGAGAACCATCACAGCCTTGCTCAAAGCTATCAGCGGATATACGAATATTTTGATACGGTGCCGCGCGTAGGGGTCACCGCAACGCCGGTCAGACTCAACGGCGACGGATTGGGCGACGTCAATGACAAGCTGATTATCGGCAAGCCCACAAAATGGCTGATAGAGAATCATTTCCTCGCGCCCTACGACTATTACGCACCGTCGGTCGCCGATCTCACCGGGCTGCACACCAAGATGGGCGAATACGTCAAAGCCGACATCGAAAAAGCGATGATCCAAAACACCGTTTTCGGCGATGTGGTGCGCTGGTACCGCAAGCTTGCCGAGGGCAAAAAAGCCGTTTGCTACTGCGCCTCGATCAGGCACAGCATGGCGACGGCGGCGGCGTTCCGCGACGCGGGAATATCCGCCGCGCATATCGACGGCGACACGCCCAAGGCGGAGCGCAGCCACATTATAAGCGCCTTTCGCAGCGGTGAGATCACGATACTCTGCAACGTCGATTTGATCAGCGAGGGCTTTGACGTGCCTGACTGTGAGTGCGCTATCCTGCTGCGCCCCACACACAGCCTGACACTTTACATCCAGCAGAGTATGCGCTGTATGCGTTACCGTGAGGGCAAGCGCGCCGTGATCATCGACCACGTGGGAAACTACGCGCGTCACGGTATGCCCGACGACGACCGCGAATGGACGCTCGAAAAAAAGGAGCGCCGCAGCCTGAATGAGCGTGAAGCGGAACAGGAGGAAAAGGTGCGCCAATGCCCGGAGTGCTTTTTTACCTTTTCGGCTGAAGCGGGCGCAAAGAATGTCTGCCCGCACTG
>ONHJ01000191.1 GCA_900317595.1 uncultured Eubacteriales bacterium
CGGTGGACGCGGAGCTTTCCGCCATTTTGAGCATACCGCCGGCGGTGACGGTGGCGCCGCCGACGATGGCAGCGCCCCATTTTGCCGCTGTCTGCACGCCTTTTCCGAGGGTTGACGCAACGCTTGACGCCTTTTCGTCTGTTTTGGAAATAGATTTGTTTGCTTCGTCGTTGTTGACGAAGATCGAACCAAACAGCTTAAAAATTTCAACCGCCATCGCGCTGCACCTCCCATTCGTAATCGTCTAAATAATGTTGTACTTTTTTGTGTGTCTCCTCTGCCGTCGGCTGCCTGCCGCCTGCCGCGAGCTTCTGCGCGACGCGTTGCTTGAAGTCGTCAAAGCTGATGTTGTTGATTGCCGCATAAGATGCCTCATACGCCCTCAAAAGCGCCTCGTCGTTTGATTTTTTGACAAGGTAATCAACTATCTCGCATAGCTCCGAAAACTCGACATACTCCAAAATAGAGAGGTTTCCGCAGCAGTAGCCGATCAGTAGTTCTACTGTTTTGACATCAAGGCAGAGACAGACTGAAAAAAACTCTTGAGGTCGTTTTCTTCCACCAAAGCTTTCATATCTGCCTTTACGGTTGCAAAATCATATTCTGCAACCTCCTCGGGCTTAACGCCTTTTAATTCGGCATAAAGCTCGTAGATCTTTCTTTCCGCCTTTTCATCGGCTGCCGCCTGAATCATTACAACGGCAAATTCAAGCCCGATTTCGTCAACGGTCATGCCGCTATGGAGCTCACCGGCAAATTTTACGATTTCGTCGCGGATATTTGCCACTTTGACAATTCGCGCAAGCATAAAAGCGTGTTTTAATGCCAGCTTCTTCATCAACTGTTACCTCCCTGTGTATTACTGTTACCTCCCTGTGTATTGTTGCTCGCGGCGGCTGCCGCTGTCTTGGGACGGTAGATTGCAAACGGCGGCTCGATCTCCTGCTCCGGATCGTCATATACATCATCGTTAAGATAGCCGTAGAACTGGCACTCTACACCGGCGTTGTTTTTGTCCTCGGCGGAAAACGTCAAGCCGCCCTCATGAAAGGCGTTGATCACCTGAATGATTATCGGCTCGGTTTCGCCGAGAAGGTTGCCGATAAAGGTGATATTTTCTTCAAAATCCTCGTCTTGAATGGTGTCGCGTCCCTTGATAACGTCATAGTCCTCATTGGTTTCGGTATCGATATCTGCCGCGCCGAGCGCACGTCGCAGGGTATAAGAGGTCATCTCTACTAAAGTCGTTTTGAGATAGGTTTCCCAGCCGTCGATCAGGGTATCACCCTTGGTGCGCGTGTGAACGCCGTCGATCTCCATGCGGCGGTAGATGGGCTTTGCCGAAAACTCGGTGCCCTTCTGCGTGGCGCCGAGGCATTTTCCGGCTGCCTTTGCCGACTGGTAGGTGTCGGTGCCGACGTGAAAATTTTTGAAGAGCACGCCGGCGTCCAGCAGCAGCTTGTCCGGCGTAGTACCGTTGTAGCCGCTGTAGGGCTTTACGCGCCTTACTCTTGCTCTGGGCATAATTAAAAGTCACTCCTTGTATAGATCCTTGTTTCAAACGTCAGCATGATGTGCCGCAGGCTCTTTTCCTGCTCCGGCACGGGCTGACGGTCTTGATTGTAAAAAAATTGATAATAAAAACCATCGGTTTCGAGTATTTTTCCGTCCATCACGGAGATCACAGAGTCCGCTGTGTCCTGCAGCACTTCATCGGCGCGTTTGTCGTACAAGTGCAGCGTCAAAAGGTGCTTTTCATAGGGATAGTCCTTGACAGACAGCTGCCGCAGCTCATAGACTGCACGCGGAAAGCCGGCGCTGTCGGGGCTTATCTGATAAAACAAAGAGGGACACAGCGGCGCGAGCTGTTCCATGATGACCTCTTTGTGGTCGTTCGTCCTACTCACCGCTGTATTCCTCCTCGTTGATCATTCCTTCCGCCGACTCACTGCCGATTGCGGAAAGATATTGCTGTTGGATTTTTTGAATCGTGGCGATGTTGTTCTCCGTGGATTCAGTCA
>ONHJ01000091.1 GCA_900317595.1 uncultured Eubacteriales bacterium
ACGCAGGTGCAGTTCCGCCTGCTCGAGAACAACCAGACCAAGCAGAAGTTCTTCGGCGTGTTCACCGATACCGAAGAGCTGGGCAAGTGGAACGGCACTCAGAGCTCACACAAGGTAGTCACCGATTTTGACAGTATCGCCGGCATGGTGATGGATCCCAAGTCAAACACCGAGGGCTTCGTGATCAACGCCTTCGGCAAGAGCGTCACCTTCCCGAAGCCGATGGTCATCTCGATCAAGCAGCAGTATGACTATATGCGCCGCAAGAAGAACATCATCGAAAACGGCACTCAGGTCAGGGTCAGCGAGCCGGAAGATTATCCTATAGACCTGATGGCGGCTCTTATCAACCACCTCTCCACCGAGCCGCAGGTCAACGCCGCTTTTCTGAGAATGATCGAGAAGGACGGCAAAAAGGGCTATTTCATCGTCGTGGACTTCCTCGGCGATATGAACGAGACCTTCGAGGGCATCGCCGACGTGGCAAAGCCCTACATCGACGACGAGGAAGCTCTCACGATCATGCCCTTCACAATGGACTTCGCCAGAAATTCCGTCAAGGGAATCGAGCCCTTCTACCGCAAAGAGGCTGAATAATTCGTAATCGGATAAAAATTTTGGGATGTGTTCCTTGCGGAGCACATCCCTGTTTTTTCATATATATTTTTACACGTTTTTCGCAGGGCAAGGTCTTGACCGTGCCGTGGATAGTGAATCAAAGGTCAGGCGTTCAACCTGCGGTCAGGTCAAGACCTGACCCTGCAATTTGTTTGTGTTTAAAATAAACACCGCACTATTTGAGACGACCTTTGATAACGCATTACGAATTAAATCCTCACCGGGATCCCTTTTTCGTTCAGATACTCTTTAAGCTGCGGGATCGGTATCTCTCCGAAGTGGAAGAGTGAGGCGGCGAGCACCGCGTCTGCCTTGCCCTCGGTGAAGGCGTCGTAGAAGTGCTCGAGCGCTCCGGCGCCGCCGCTTGCGATTACGGGGATGCCCACTCTTTCGCTCACAGCTCTTGTCAGCGCCAGATCGTAGCCCTTTTTCTGACCGTCCTCGTCCATGCTGGTCAGCAGTATCTCTCCGGCGCCGCGTTTTTCGCACTCGACAGCCCACTTCACGGCGTCGATGCCCATCGGCTTTCTGCCGCCGTTTACATAGACCTCCCAGGTGCCGTCGCCCTTGCGCTTCGCGTCTATCGCCGCCACAACGCACTGGCTGCCGAATTTATACGCCGCCTCCGTGATAAGCTCCGGGCGGTACACCGCAGCCGAATTGACGCTCACCTTGTCGGCGCCCGCGCGCAGAAGCGCATTGAAGTCGTCGACGCTGCGTATGCCGCCGCCGACGGTGAACGGAATGAATATCGATTCCGCGACACGCTCCACCATATCTATAGTTATATCCCGAGCGTCGGACGAAGCGGTGATGTCCAGAAACACCAGCTCGTCGGCGCCCTGACGGTCATACTGCTTCGCGCACTCCACGGGGTCGCCCGCGTCCACAAGATTAACAAAGCTCATGCCCTTGACGACCCTGCCGTTTTTTACGTCAAGGCAGGGGATTATCCTTTTCGCGTACATTTTTTATGCCCCCTTCACGATACCGGCAAAGTTTTTCAAGATCTGCAAGCCGACGTCGCCGCTTTTTTCGGGGTGGAACTGGGTGGCGAATACATTGCCGCTTTCCACCGCCGCGTCGATAGTCACGCCGTATTCCGTCTGCGCCGCCACTATGCCTTTGTCGGCTGCGTTGAGATAGTAGGAATGGACGAAATAAACGTAGGGGCGGTCGGGTATGCCGGCGAAAAGTCTGCCTTGTTTGGTGAATTCAAGGCTGTTCCAGCCCATGTGCGGAATCTTCAAGCCCTCGCCCGCGGGGATTTTTGTGATGCTTCCCTCAAAAACGCCCAAGCCCTTCGCTCCGGGGCTTTCCTCGCTCTGCGGAAACAGAAGCTGCAGCCCCAGGCAGATACCCAAAAACGGCTTGCCGCTTTTGATGAATCCCACCGCGGTGTCCTTGATGCCGAAGCGGTCAAGGCTGTCGACCGTGTCGCCGAACGAGCCTACTCCGGGCAAAACCGCGCCGTCGGCACGCAGTATTTCGTCGCGGTCGCGGGTAATAAAGCAGTCGCAGCCGATGTGCCTAAGCGCCTTGTATACGCTCTGCAGGTTTCCGGCGCCGTAGTCGATAATCGCGATCATTTCATCATCTCCAGTGTTTTTCTGTCTGTATTTTACCATAGAAAAGCGGCTTTTGCAATATAAACAGCGCCGAATTTCAAAAAACAGCGAAAAAAATCAAGCTTTCTTTCAAAAATCATTGAATTTTGCAAGTCTTTGTGCTAAAATGGTGCCTGTAAGCATGATTTCCGCCATGTCGAAGCCCTGCCTCAGGCTCGCCTTGACCCCGGCGGCAAACGGTAATCACCTTTATAGGAGAGTGATGATATGATCACGCATCTGCTCACCAGGATAGATTTGATGATGAACAGCTTTTCAAAGGGGCAAAAGCGGATCGCCCATTACATTGAAGAGCATTATGATAAGGCGGCGTTCATGACCGCCTCAAAGCTCGGCGAGACCGTCGGCGTGTCCGAGAGCACTGTGGTGCGCTTCGCCACCGAGCTTGGATATGACGGCTATCCCAAGCTGCAAAAAGCCATGCAGGAGATGATCCGCAACAAGCTGACGAGCGTGCAGCGGATCGAGGTCACCTCGGCGCGCATTGGCAGCGCGAACGTGCTCGACAGCGTTCTGCTTCAGGATATCGACAAAATCCACCGCACCATCGAGGAGACCTCTCACGAGGACTTTAACCGCGCCGTGGACGAGATCTGCCGCGCAAAACGCATCTATATCTTCGGCGTGCGCTCCACCGCCGCGATCGCGGGCTTTTTGGCGTATTATTTCCAGCTGATCTTTGACAACGTGACCGTCATAAACACCACCAGCCTGACCACGATGTATGAGCACATCTTCCGCATGAGCAGCGACGATATCATCATCGGCATCTCGTTTCCGCGCTACAGCGCGATGGCGGTCGAGGCTATGAACTTTGCCCGCAGCCGCGGCGCCCACGCGATCGCCATCACCGACAGCATGGCGTCGCCGCTGGTCGCGTCAGCCGACTCAATACTTATCGCGCGCAGCGACATGGCTTCGATCGTCGATTCGCTCGTTGCGCCGCTGAGCCTTATCAACGCCCTTATCGTTGCGACCGTACTCAAAAAGAAGGACGAGGTCAGCGAGACCTTCCGCTCACTCGAGCAGCTTTGGAACCGCGAGGGCGTTTACGCCAATCACGACGAGGATAAAAAGGATAAAAATGGTCAATAAAAAGGTAGCGGTCATCGGCGCGGGCGCCGCAGGCCTGATGGCGGCTGGAACCGCAGCGGGCTTTGGCGCTTCGGTGACCCTGATCGAAAAAAATCCCCGTGTGGGGCGAAAAATAATGATAACCGGCAAGGGCAGATGCAACGTGCTCAACCGCTGCGACGTGCCGGCTTTTATCGGCAACGTGCCTGTCAACGGGCGCTTTCTCTACTCCGCCGTCAGCCGCTTCACGCCTGAGGACACCTATGATTTTTTCGAGAGCATCGGCGTACCGCTGAAAACCGAACGCGGCAACCGCTGCTTTCCGCAGTCCGACAAGGCGGCGGACGTGGTTGACGCGCTGAGACGCTTTGCTTTGGACAGCGGCGTTTCCATCGTTCAGGATACCGCCGTTTCGCTGGAGCTTGAAAACAACGAGGCGGTCGGCGTAAAAGGGGAAAAGCGGACATATTACGCCGACAGCGTGATAATCTGCTGCGGCGGCAAAAGCTATCCGCTGACCGGCTCCACCGGCGACGGCTACGTTTTTGCGCGTCAGGCGGGTCACACCGTCACCCAATTAAAGCCCTCGCTGGTGCCGCTTGAAAGCCCGGACAGCGACTGCAGATCGATGCAGGGGCTTTCGCTGCGCAATGTCGCGCTGAAAATAATCGACAACGGCAGCGGCAAGGCGGTGTATGAGGATTTCGGTGAAATGCTTTTCACGCACTTCGGGCTCAGCGGTCCGATGATACTGTCCGCGAGCTCTCATCTGCGCGACGTCGCTCCCGGCAAATATACCGCCGCCGTCGATCTTAAGCCCGCGCTTGACGACGAGCAGCTCGACAGGCGGCTGCAAAAAGACCTCCTTGAAAACAGCAACCGCGACGTTTCCAACGCGTTTTCAAAGCTTTTGCCGCGCAAGATCATCGTGCCGGTGCTTAAGCGCTGGGGCGTTCCGTTTGACAAAAAATGCCACTCCGTCACCCGTGAGGAGCGCCGCAGGCTCTGCGCGCTTTTGAAGCGCTTCACTATTCCGCTCAGCGGTTTTCGCCCCATTGAGGAGGCGATAGTCACCTCCGGCGGCGTCAAGGTCGACGAGATCGACCCGAAAACCATGGAGAGCAAGCTCGTAAAGGGCTTGTATTTCGCGGGCGAGGTCATCGACGCCGACGCCTACACCGGCGGCTTCAATTTGCAGATCGCGTGGAGTACAGGCAGGCTTGCGGGAGAAAGCGCGGCTTTCTGAGTTGTGAGGTACAAATTGCAAATTACAAATTGCAAGTTGTCGATGAAACTACGCTTTCCGATAGCACCGAGGCAATACAAATCGGGTGCGGGTGTCCCGCCCAAAATTGTTAATCGTTAATCGTTAATTGATAATTAAATTACTGAAAGGAACATAAAAATGTCTATCGCAATCGCTCTGGACGGACCTGCGGGTGCAGGCAAGTCCTCTATCGCCAAGCGCGCCGCAAAGGCGCTTGATTATATCTATGTCGACACCGGCGCTCTTTACCGCACGATCGGTTTGGCTGCCTCGCGCCGCAATGTGGAGCCGGTGGCGTCCCGTGAAGTCGACGAGCTGCTCGGCTCGATCACCGTCGACCTCACCTTCAATGAAAAGGGCGAGCAGGTCGTCCTGCTCGACGGCGAGGACGTTTCGGGCTTGATCCGCACTCCCGAGGCTTCGATGATGGCGTCCAAGATCTCCGCGATACCTGCCGTTCGCGCCTATCTGCTCGATCTGCAGCGCAACATGGCTAAGACTCACAACGTCATAATGGACGGCAGGGATATCGGCACCGTGGTGCTTCCCGACGCGCAGGTCAAGATCTTTCTCACCGCGTCTCCCGAGGCGCGCGCGGGCAGACGCTTCAAGGAGCTTGTCGAAAAGGGCATGGACGTAAAATATGAGGATATCCTTCAGGACGTCATCACCCGCGACTACAACGACACTCACCGCGAGACCGCACCGCTTAAGCCCGCGGAGGGCTGCGTCATGGTCGACACGACCGAGCTTGACTTTGAGCAGAGCGTTGAAAAGATCATTTCCGTCATAAAGGAGAACATTTAATGGCACAGAACAAGGTCCTTTACACGTTCGGCAAGGGGCTGCTGATGCCCTTCTACAAGCTGCTTTACCGCTTTAAGGTCAAGAACAAGGGCGCTGTTCCGAAAAGCGGCGGCGTTATCCTCGCCAGCAACCATATGTCCTTTGCCGATCCCGTCCTGCTGGGGCTTTCGGAGAAGCGCAGGCTCTATTTCATGGCGAAAGAGGAGTTGTTCAAAAACAAATTCGCTGCCGCTGTGATAAGGGCGCTGGGCGCGTTCCCGGTGGAGCGCGGCGCAGGCGACGGCAAGGCAATAAAAACCGGCGGAGATATCCTCAGGGAAGGCAACGTGATGACCATCTTCATCGAGGGCACACGCACCAAAACGGGCGAGCTGCTGCGTCCTCGAAGCGGCTGCGCGCTGCTTGCGCAGCAGATGCAGCTTCCGGTGGTGCCGTGCTGCATAACCAAGCGCAATTTCAAGCATAAGTTCTCAAAGACGATCATTCATTTCGGCGACCCGATATTTCCCGAAAAGCTCGGGCTGACACCGGACAGCGGCAGGCGTGAGCTCAGAGGCGCCACAAATATGATAATGGACGAGATCAAAAGAATGAGGGAAGAAGATGCCGAAGAACTCAACGCAAAGTGACGTTTCAACAAAACGCATAAAAAAAGCGGATTCAGCGGGCTTTTGCTTCGGAGTGAGCCGCGCGGTCGAAATGGTCAGCGAGCTGCTGAAAGAGGGCAAAAAGGTCTGCACGCTCGGACCCATCATCCACAATATGGAGATGGTCGAGGAGCTGCGGCAAAAGGGCTGCCGTCCGATAAACAGCATCGGCGAGCTCTCCGACGGCGAGATACTTGTCATCCGCAGCCACGGCGTGCCCAAGTCGGTCATCGACGAGCTCGAGGCGCGCGGTCTCGACTATCGCGACGCCACCTGCCCGTTTGTGAAGAAGATCCACCGCATCGTGGCGCAGACCGGCGAAAACGACGTGATGCTCATTGCGGGCAACCGACTGCATCCCGAGGTGCAGGGCATCATCGGCAACTGCGGATGCGATTGTTATACCTTTAACAATGAGGCGGAATTGGACGAGATTCTGCCAAATATTCTTGAAAAGAATAATAAACAGGTCGAAATGGTGGCTCAGACAACTTTTGACACAAAAGAATTAAAAAAATCTGTAAAAAAGATAAAAAAACTATGTACAAATGCAAAAATATTTGATACAATATGTAATGCTACG
>ONHJ01000161.1 GCA_900317595.1 uncultured Eubacteriales bacterium
CCTACAACGGTCTTGTAGCCGCACATATATTTGCCTGCGCCCTCGGAAACACCGAGGATAACGGGGCTCTGGAGCTCCTGAGCGGTGAGGAGAATGGATTTTGTCCATTCAAGGTTGTTGATGTTGAACTGACCTACAGCATAGTGGCCTGCCTTTGCTTTGGTGAGCATTTCTTTCGCGTTTACTAAGGGCATATTCATCTTCCTTTGTTTCAAATTTCAACAGAAACACGTCTGTATCTGTCGAGTTATCTTTATTATACTACAATCTGAACGAAAGATAAAGGGCTTTGCGGAATTTTTTATTATTTTTTGACGCATTTTTTCAAATAAAAAATTTTCAGAAAGCCGTCACACGTTTTTAGCGGGTTTTCGGTTGCTTTTCGGCGGATTTCAGTGTATAATAAATCAATACGGTTTCGTTTATCACCGTATCAAACAGTTTTTCATCAGACAAGGATTCGGAGCGATATTATGAGCAATGAGTTTGAACAAGAATATTTCGGCTTTGAACCGCAAAAGCCGATAACCGAAAAGCAGCCCGCTCCCGAGGCAGCTCCGCCGCAGCGCACGCCGGTGCCGGATACAGCGCCTCAGGAAGCGCAGAGCTTCAACCCCATCCGCCACACCGCAGTCTATTCGGACAACCGCTTTGAGCAACAGCCGCCGCAGAGAGCGCCGCAGAGAGCGCCGCAGGCAGCGCCCGAAATCGCAGCGGCGCCGCCTGTTGAGCCTGCGCCTGACGCAAAGCCCCAAAAAGCGCCCGAAGCGAAAGCCAACACCGCTCTGGTGATCGTGGTGATCGTGATGAGCCTGCTGCTGTGCGCCGGAATGTTCGGTATTTTGGCGTATTCGGTTTTTCAGTCTAACGACGCCGACGGCAAAGGATCGCAGAAAACGCAGGATTCGCAGACCTCCCGGCGTTCGCAGGACGCGCCCGACCGCGATTTCATTATCTCCACTCCCGACGAGCCGCAAAACCCGTTCAATTTCCAAATCGAGGATCAGCCGCAGGCGAAGGAGCATCCCGAAAGCGATTACTCCGACCAAATCGACAAAAACTACGCCGGGCTGACGCTTGCGCCCAAGCCCGAGGACGCGCAGACAAATCCCGCCTATACCGCGGAAAACGCCTATCAGGCAACGGCGGCTTCGGTGGTGTCGGTGCTGTGCTATGAGAACGAGATCGGCGACAACAAGAGCGCGACCTCGCAGGGCAGCGGCACAATAATCTCAGAGGACGGCTATTTGATAACCAACTCGCACGTCGTCTCAAACAGCAAAACAGCCTACGCCATCAAGGTAGTGACCGCCGACGGCAAGGAATATACCGCAGGCGTAGTCGGCTGTGACTCGCGCACCGACCTCGCGGTGCTCAAGCTCAAGGACGCAAAGGGTCTGAAAGCCGCGACATTCGGCGATTCCGACGAACTGCAGCTCGGTGAGGATATGCTGATAATCGGCAATCCCGGCGGCATCGACTACCAGAACTCGCTGACCAAGGGCGTTGTTTCCGCGATCAACCGAGACGCTTCAAACAAGAACATCGCAAAATACATCCAGACCGACGCCGCCATAAATCCCGGCAACTCCGGCGGCCCCGCCGTCAACCTGTACGGTCAGGTGATCGGCGTCGCGTCGGCAAAGATATCAAACGAGCAGTATGAGGGCATGGGCTTCTGCATCCCATCCTCACAGACGAAGAAGATCGTCGATTCCCTGATCCGCAACGGCTATGTTGAAGGCAGAGTGCGCATAGGCATTACGGGCATAGCCGCCACCTCGGCGGAGGCTAAGAAGTATAACATCTCAGGCGGCATCGTGATCGAGTCGATCTCGCTCGGCGGACCCTGCGACAACGGCACGCTTAAGCCCGGCGACGTCATCACCGCCCTCGACGGCAAGCCCATAGCCTCCTTCTCGGACATTTACGAGATTTTGGAGAGCTATAAGCCCGGCGAAAAGGCGACGCTGAGCTACTACCGTCCGGACGTCGGCAAAAGCTTTGAAACGGAAATAGAGCTTCAGGAAGACCGATAAGCGCTGGCAGGGTCGCTTCGCCCTACACAGTTAAGGAAGCCGTGCTTGGAAAAGAGCGTCGCTCCTATTACTGTCATTCCGGGCGGTGCCGAAGGCAAAACGCGAAGCGTTTAGTCGAGGAACCCCCTTCGGCGATGAACAAAAGGCTGCTCCTAAAAAAGGCTCCCCTGCGTAAGGGGAGCCTTTCTTTCGCCAAAACTCCTCATTATTTCTTAAGTTGCGACATTACCCCCTTGGGAAAGACAAGGGGGACTTTACTTTGAAGCGACGCTTGGTTCATCGCCGAAGGGGATCTTTCGACTATTCGCTGTCGCGAATTTTGCTTCGCAAACCGCTCAAGATGACAGTGCGATTTGCTTAAGCTTACAACATTACGACACAGGGGGCTGGCTCAAAACAAAAAGTAGGGCACGGTCTTGACCGTGCCGAAGATAATAGCAGAAACACCGGGCATTAAACCCACGGTCAGGGTACGGCTGCGCCCAGACCCCCTCAGTCCCCCTATTAGGGGGCAGAAACAAGACCTGACCCTACAGTACAATGCAATTACAATAAAAGGGCTGGCTCTTACTCATAACA
>ONHJ01000136.1 GCA_900317595.1 uncultured Eubacteriales bacterium
ACTATAACACAAGGAGCAACAAGTCGAAAAGGCTTGTTGCTCCTTTGATTGTGTATGTCATCATATTATGCAGTGGCAGCGGGGGAGTATTCCTCCAAGGTCAGGTCAATGGTGCCGGTCCTGCCGTCGCGTTCGAGCTCAAAGCTGAGGGTGTCGCCGACGGCGTGTTCACTGAGGATCGCTTTGAGGTCGCTGACAGAAGTCACTTCTGTGTTGTCAACGGCGATCACGCGGTCTCCGATCTGAAAGCCTGCCTTTTCCGCGTTGGAACCGGATTTGATGGAGGCGACATACAGGCCGCCGTCGGACATGTTGAAATAATACTGTGCGAACATCGGATCACCTTCGCTGAACGCCATTCCGGTGGACGCCTTGCCGCGCACATAGCCGTACTGCTTCAGGTCGCCGAGAATATCCAGCGCGTTGTTGATGGGGATGACAAAGCCGATGTTGTCGATGGTGGAGTCAGAGGACTTTGCCACCACGATGCCTGCCAGCTCGCCCTGACCGTTGAACATGCCGCCGCCGGAGTTGCCGGGGTTGACAGCGGCGTCTGTCTGCATCAGGTGCATGGTCTTGCCGTCGATCTCAAGGGTGCGGTCAACCGCCGAGACGATGCCCTCGGTCACGGAGCCGCCCAGCGTGCCCAGCGGATTGCCGATGATGACGGACTTGTCACCCGGCTTGATTTGGGAGGAATCGCCGATCGTAGCAGCAGAAAGACCGCTTGCTTCGATTTTTACAAGAGCGATGTCCACATCCGGGTCGGTACCGATCAGCTGCGCCTCATAGCTGTCGCCCGAGCGAAGTGTGACGGTGATGTTTGACGCGCCGTCAATGACGTGGTTGTTGGTGAGGATATAGCCGTCCTCGCTGATGATCACGCCCGAGCCGGCGCCCTCGGCTACGGATTGACCGTAAAAGGGATTGGACTGCATGATCTCAACTTTGATCTCAACGACCGAATCGGCGACCTCGTTGACGATCTCGTTCGTGCTTTTATCTGTCTGCTGCACCGACATATTGGAGATGTTGTTGTCCGTGCTTGCCTTGTTGATCTGCACGGCGGCGGTGTTGTTCGACGGCGTGTTCAGCTTCGAAAACAGGTAGCTGCCGCCGAATCCGGCAACGCCGGACAGCATAACGCCTGCCGCGACAGCCGCTGCCACGACGCCGACCGTCTTTTTGGCTTTCTTCTTTTTTCTGCCCTGCGGTTCGCCTGCCGTGTTATAGGATTCGTTGGGCACGGGTTCCGCCGCATAACCGCTGCTCTGCGGCTCGGCTGCGGCGTTATAGGGCTCATAGTGCACGGGCTCCTCCGCATAACCGCCGCCCTGCGGCTCGGCTGCCGCGTTATAGGACTCGTAGTGCATGGGCTCCTCCGCATAACTGCCGTGCTGCGGCGTGTAGCCGGGGGCTGTCTGCTGCGGCTGTCCGTATGCGGACATCGGCTCGCTTTCGGTGAGGTTTTCGGTGTTTCTTTCAAAGGGTTCAAAATCGTTATGATACATAATAGATCCTCCTCGGGTTTTATGATAGGGTATTTCGTACTTCCTTTGTACAACCATATACTAAGCGTCCAAGGTGAAAGAAAAATGAAGATTACTTTAGCGTTTTCGGAAAGAATCATTAATTCTGCGTGAACAAAAAAACGGCAGACGGCTCTCCCAAAAGCGGTCTGCTGCGCGGTTATATAGTATATAGTATATAACAGGATATTACAATAAATATCATAAAAATTACAAAAAAATTTCATCCCGTATCATTTTTGTGCATTTTTTTGCTCGGACATAAACAAAATAAGTTTTTGCATTTTTGTGTTTTTGGGGTTCAGTCAACAACGTTTCGGTTATGCTGACCCTTGATTTGTTTCTTCAAGCGTAGGCATACCCACGCGTCCCGGTTACAATTTTGCCGGCTGGTATTGCAGGGTCGAAAAAGACGGTCAGATATATGATATCAGGGTAACAGATAACTTTAACACCTTTAATTCGACCGAATTGAACCCGAGCGGATATGACGACGGCGACGGCGATCCCAACAAGCTGACGCTGAATCCCGGCGTGAGCATACAGAGCAAGAACGGCACAAAAGTGCTGATCATGGATGATCCGCCGCACCCGGATCTGAGTGAGCAATATTTTTACGCCAAATGGAACTCCAAGTATCTGGCAAATTATCAGGTCATTATCTGGAAGCAGAAGATAACCGACCTCAAAGACACGCCGGACGCTCAAAAGACCTATGATTTTGAGGCGCGTTATTTGATCGAGGATGTCCGCCCGAATTTCTCGGACGCTGACCTAACGCAGGAGTTTATCGACGGTCACTATACCTCAATGAACTACGAGGGCTTTAGGTGCAACACCAATCAAACCAAGATCGTCAACGGCGTCGGAACAAACAAAAAGAAGGTCAACTCCGACGGAAGCACCATCGTCAACGTATATTATGACCGCATCGACATGAAGATAACCTTCTTCTACCGGGCAAGCGATTTGAGCGGTGAAAGCTATGAGACCGTCGGACAGGATATTTATGTCAAAACCGACAGCAACGGCAGAAAGCCGCAGTACGGCAAAGTAAACGGCGAATATGTACAGCTGACGTCGCAGGAGAACGCCGAGGCTACCTATATTTATCCGTATTCCTACTCGGCTTCCGACAATACCGACGCAACGATGTTCGGCATTGTTGCTACAGCTGACGGGAAACAAGAGTATGTCAAGCTGGAACGCAAGGAGGTCTACAGCTGGAAAAAGAGCGGTTATCTGTACACGCCTACCACGATAACGACCTCTACCAGCACCTCGACCAGCTCTCCCACAAGAAGTCAGTATGTTACCTACAACGGCGGCTTCAGTACGATCTACAGCATCCGCACCAAGCTCTACTATAACAATAAAGTATATTACAGGACAAGGAGCTCCAGCGGCGGAAGCTACACCTACTCCAATCCCATCACCCAACATCATCCTGAAGGATAAAGTACTGTTTCACTCGGAATTTGAAAGCGGCGGAGAAAACAGCGGCTGGGATTGGAACGACGGCGACGACGACCTTCCGCTGCCGTAAAACGCTTTCATCATCTAACGGAGGTGTTTCCTGTGAAATCAATCAAGAAACTCACGGCGCTTGCACTCAGCGCGGCGGTCATCGCACTCTCTGCCATTTCGGCAGGCGCTGCCGGCAGTTACTTCCTCTCCGAGGGCTTCTATTACGGTGTGGCTGATCAGAACGCCTATGTTCACGGCTATCAGGGCACCGAAAGCGATGTCGTCATCCGCGAAAAATTTCTCAGTTATGATGTGACCGCGGTCGAGTCCTTCGCGTTTTTCAGAAACGAAACGAT
>ONHJ01000067.1 GCA_900317595.1 uncultured Eubacteriales bacterium
GCGCTCAGTATCAGAGCTTCAATGGCAAATTACCGGGAAGATGATGACGGGTTGGTAAATGTGCCTCTGTATGCTGTAATAACAATAACGAAAAAGGAATGATATGTATCTTTTCGAATAAGTCAACAATTATTCGAATTGTTTTCGAATGATTGTAACCGTAAATGTGTGTGCGGATGGCATCTTCCGCTGTCGCGCCGGCTGACAGCACGGCAGCGGCGATGCTTGTTAATTATTTCGGTTTTCGGGATTATCGCTGTTCAGTGCCTTGCTTTCTTCTTATCAGCATAATACCGCAGAAGCTTGCCGCGAGCGCCAGCACTATCAGCACGGGAACTGCTTCGCCGGTCTTTACCGTACCGTTGGAGGACGAGGTGCCGTTGGAGCTGTCCTTGGTCGCGCTGTCCTTGGTTGAGGTTGAGGAGGTCGCGTCGTTGTTTGAGGGCTGAGACGTGGCTTCGGCAGGCTTAGACGTAGCCTCTGTAGCGGGCTGAGTAGTTGTCTCTTCCGTGGGCTGAGGTGCCGCGTCGGTTACGGCGAAGGTGTTGGGAGATGCGACTGTGAAGGTCGCTACGCCGTTCTCTACGCTGTCAGGCTCGACAGTAACGATCTCATTGTTCTCGTTGACCGTCAGAAGTTTAGCGTCAGCGCTCTTTACGGGAACGCTCAGCGTCAGACCGCCTGCGATCCAGAGCTCCGCGGGAATGTAGTTGCCGTTCTCGTCGGTGGTGACGGCGTTGTATACAGTCGCGCCGCTTCCCGCCTGCTGTGCAAGCGCCTGATATTCCTCGCTGTCCTTATCGGCTTCCGCGAGATTTATTTGCAGGCTGCCGTGCATCATGCCCTTAAGGGTCATGCCGTTCATGAGATTGAGAGCACGGTTCTGCAGGAATCTGCCCTCGATCGTCGGATAGCCCTCGTTGAAATAGGTGTCGCCGTATTTGCTTTGTCTCCATGTCAATGTGTCGTCGGTCACGCCGTTGAGGGTGTCAACGAAGGAGGACGTAAGCATAGTTTCGTCCTTCACCAGTTTATTAGTGCTGTCAATAGCGGTTCCCGAACCAACGGGGTTAAGCGAGTTGAGATCGGAGTAGAAGGAATTTGTCACGTCCGCGGAGCTGTTGCTGCCCACGATAGCTCCGAGGTTAGCCGCGTTGCCGCAGAATACCTTTCCGGAGTTGTAGGAGCATCCTATGCTGCCGCTGTTTTCGGCGGCGATGCCGCCCGATTTCTCGCAGCTCTTGTAGGTGCTTCCGACAGCGCCGTTGTTCGCGCAGCCGTAGATCCTGCCGTTGTTCTGCGCCGCTACGCCGCCGCAGTTGACGCCTGAAACGAACGCGCCGCTTCGTGTGCCGGTGATAGTTCCGTTATTGATCGCGGCAATGCCGCCCGCGTAGGTGCCCGTAACGAGCGAGTTGTAGTCGGCAGGCGTGATTTTCTTGCCTGAGGGCAGCTTGATCTTCAGGTTAGCCGGCATGTTTACGCCGCTGGTGCAGTGGTCGATAGTGCCGTTGTTGACCGCCGCGATGCCGCCCGCGTAGGTGGAGTCGGCGGCGAAGTCGCAGTCGATGACCATGAGGTCTTTGACGGTGCCGCTCTCTCCTATCACGCCGAACAGACCGCCGTTATCGCCGCAGTTGACGTTCAGACTGATAATGCCGTAGCCCTTGCCGTCGAAGGTGCCCATGAAGGGTTTGTCGTCGGTGCCGATCGGCTGCGACCAAACGGAGCCCTCGGGAGCTATGATGTTTGTTTCGAGAAATGCGGAGTCGAAGTTGTTTCCACCGTTCACGCTCTGAGCGAAGGCGACAAGCTCCTCATAGGTGCTAATGCCGTGCTCGGAAGGCTCGGGATTCGTGGTCGGCTCGGTAGTGGGTTCGACTGTTGTAGGCTCAACAGTCGTCGGTTCTACAGTCGTGGGTTCTACGGTAGTAGGTGCAACTGTTGTAGGCTCTACAGTTGTAGGTTCTACAGTTGTCGGCTCAACGGTCGTCGGTTCAACAGTCGTGGGCTCTACCGGCTCGCTGTTTTCGAAGCAAGGAATGACGATGAGATCCTCGACGGGCTGCTGACTAAGGGAGACGTTGAAATCATTGAAGGTTACGTCGCCTTCCCAGTACAGAGTCTGATAAACCGTGCCGGAGGATGCGCCTTTTACGGTAACATACTTGGGTTTATGATCCATGTCATAGATATATCTGCCGCGGATCGTCTTTTCGCCAAGCGGGATAAGCAGCGGGTCGGCGGAGAAGTAGGCTCCCTGATAATTGAAATACGGACCCTGGAAATGCTTTAACTCGATATACGCGACGGGAGTGCCGTCATCCGCGTAAACATTGCCGCTCGTGTCGATGGTCGCCGTGACGCAGCCCGCCGTTACGATGCTGACGGTGACATCCTTTGAAGGCATTATAAAGGAATACGATGACTCCCAGCGGTCGCCGTTCAGAACGGGCTGGCTTTCAAACGAGATCGGAACAGATTCCGAGCCGTCAGTGGATTTGACTGAATAGTCGCTTATGCAGGTTTTGTACGCAAGCGAGAGATAGACGTTGACCTTATCTCCCGGCTTGAAGGTGCTCTGAGTAACCGCGCTGTCCTTTTCAAAGGACGCCGTGCCGTTCTCGATAGCGTCGATCTTCGCTTCATATTCGGGTGCGTGCATCTCGATCGCGACGATATCCGACGAAACGGTGCTGTTGCTGCAGCTGACAAGACAGCGGACGCCCGTATCCTTGTAGCTCTCCTTTTTGCTTCCGTCAATATCAATTGTGAAAGTGCTGCGGAAAGTTCCGTCGGAAGCGTCGTCGTCCGTCAGCTTCTGCGTGGGCTGCGTCTCCCATTCGCCTGTCTTGGGGTCATATACCATCCAGATGAAGGAGACGGTGCCGTTTGAGGGATTGAAGTCATCCGCCTTTTTAGCCTCGATGCTGAAGGTTGCCGTTTCATTGCTGCCGTCATCCGACATATAATAGGTTTCCGGCTGTTTGGTGATGACCATTGTGTTGTTGATATCGGCGACGTCCGAGATAGTTGTCATCGCGCCGATCGTGCCCTCCAGTACCCTCTTGGGATCTGATGCGTCCTGATATGCCGGAGCGATATAGAAATTCAGATCTTCATCGCGGTAGTCGTTTGGCTCCAGTGTGATCGAGTAAGTCATGTAACGGGCGGTCGGATCCTGCGGTGTGAGGAGCCCGTCTTTGTTTTGCAGGTGGATGTAACTCTTTAAGTTTTCGTTGGTATCCGCCATATAGATGTTATAACCGTCCGTTTTACGGTTTTTGTTGCGAGTGGAAACGTCCCAGATCAGCGTGACGTCCAGCGAACCGTCATCGTGTTTCCTTACCGATTTGACCGAAAAGCCCATAGGCTGTTCGGGCGGATATTTGTAGTGCAGGTCAACGGGAGTCAGGTTCACGTCTTCCTCATAATTCGTTGCGCAGGGCTCGGTATAGAAGCCGTGCGCGAATACACCCAAGGCGGCGCCGCCTTCATAATTTGTTCGGAAGCATACGGAGCCAGCGTTGTAGTTGTACCAGTCGCCGTTCTCGGGGTCATAGTGGGTAATGACCACGTCGCTGTGCTCGTAGTTTTCGTTGCCTTTATTATCGCTGCCGACGAAATTCAGGGAACCGAGCAGCTGATTTTCCGCCGTGGTCAAATAGTATGAAGTGCCGAAGGAAACGGCGTCCATGCTGCCTGTTCCGCTTGATTTTGCGTATTCTCCCGATAGAGAGGGAGAAACATCAAATTTCACAGGGCCTATCTTGCTGCCGACCTTAACTGAAAAACTCGCGCCGAGCGCGCCGCCTGTTTCTTCCGTGGTGCCGTGTGAAAACTGCATTTCGGTTTCGGCAAGCTCAAGATCGGGATTGTTTGTCACGGAAGCGCGGACCGTACCGCACTGAGTGGCGGAATTGTCTATGGTGTCCGTTCCGAGCACGCGCTTAAGGGTATGGTAATAAGCAACAGGATCACCGGCGGTTGATTTCGGGAGAGCGTTGACGTCGATCTCCTTTAGCTTTGTATCGTCCGGCTGATCCGGATCATTTTGCATGCGGACCGCTTCGTTGTAATCCTCGATGGGAACCATGCTGAACTCAGGCTCCTTCGGCATACTGTACTGCACGACCGAGCGTTCGAGCCTTCCCTCGGATGAGCCCTTGGCATACGCCTCGTCGGAGGCGGCAAGCTCTTCAGCGGTCGGCCTAACCTGATATACCTCATAGACGTTAACGACGAACGGGGTAACATAGCAGACCGCGCAGTCCCGCTCTGTCGCTCCGTCGAGCCCCTTGGACAATTCTCTTTCGTCGGACCAGGTCGCGTTGTTGAGATATGTTGCTTCGCCGCCGATTGTCACCTCAGCGGAAAATATCTTCAAAAACTCCACTCCGAGAGTGCCTTCCACGCCGACGCCCGCGCTCCAGTCAACGGCGGAATCCTCGGAATTGCCCACGATGATATTGCAATCGTAGGCATACATACCGTTTGCTTCTTTATAATACGGAGGAGCCTGCATGATCGAGTACAGGACCGGCGAGGAGTAGCTGCAATACGTACCCATCCAGCGGTAAACGGCGGTATCCTCCTCGCTGTCGATGAAGCTGACGAACAGTGAGGAGCCGTATTTCTTGCTCTCCAGGTAGTCGATATATGAATAATTGTTATGAGCCTTTACTTCCCAAGTGCCTGTTGACTGTGAGAAGGACAGAATAGATATATCAAAGAAGTAATCCTCTACGCAGTCCCAGCCGATAACGGCGATCTCATCAACGCCGGAGCCGTTAACGAAGTTTCCGGCGGCGCAGGAATCATACCATCCGCCTTCTGATGTGAGCGCGTCCATATCATAGTAGTATTCCTCTTCAAACTTGACCGCGTCATCTCCGTAGCCGCCCGGGAAGTTTTCTTTATCATAGCCCGACAGGGTATCGGGGATGTAGTTGGTTTGCTGACCTTTGGAGTTATAGCTGTAATACAGCGGCTTGCCGGACATTTTGGTGTTTTTGAGATCATAAATGAAGCCGTTTATAAACACCTGATCCTTCAAGTCGAGCGTTCCCGCCATAAAATGACCGGCGCAGAGCGCGATCGGCGGAGTCAGGCTGAAGTTGAGTACCAGATAGGTATTTTTCTGCTTTGAATGATCCAGCACGATCGGTTCATCCCAAACCATCTCATAGCAGCCCTTTATGTTGTTGTAGCTGATGATATTTGCGCCTACGCGGAAAGCATCCAATTTACCGTTGGAGTTGTCCTCGCTGTATGTCGAGTGCTGGATAAACTGGCAAAAGCCCGCGACGAAGATTTCCTTGAAGCCGTCGCCGTTGAGGTCGGCGTCGCAGGAGTTTACGGCGTACATCCGGCGCGCGGGATCGTTGCCTATGTCATCCATACCTTCGGGCAAACGGAACGGCTTGTATTCATACTGGAAAAGCTTTTGATACTGATCATCCTTCAAGCCGAAGATCGCGGTAATGGAATTTTTATTTATATCATCGTTTTGATAGGTGTTTATCGGAACGGAGACCGAGACCACCAGATCGTCGTAGGTGTGGTAACGCTTCGCGCCGTTGCTGGTGGCGTTTACCACGTCGCCGAGGCGTGTCGAGGTCGTGGAAAGAGCGACCTGAGGCAGAAATTCTCTTGTTCCCATTTTGCCGTAGTCCTCGCACATATCGGTCAGATAGAAGCTTGCCAGCTGGGTGTGGGAGCAGCTGCCGTCCGCTACGCTGAACTTCTCGATGACCACGCGGGCGTCAAGAGCGTCGTCGTTGTCTTTCTTATCGGGCATATAGTAGGCGAGCTCCTGCTTGCCGTCGCCGTCAAAATCGCCCGCGGCAAGCGATACATAGCTTTTGTTGGCATGTATCGGAGTATACTCGTGCACATAGTTTGTGCCCTGCATGATCGTATGGTATTCATCGATCATTGACCATTTGTATCCGCTGCCGTTCGGCACTCTGTCGTACAGCTGCACGCGGATATAGGAGCCCTTCTGCATGTTGTTGTTATCGGTTTCCTTCTGCTGCAGGCTGAAGTAGGCGAGCTCGTCCGTGCCGTCGCCGTCCACGTCAACGCCGATGCCGTTGGAGCACGCGGTGTTCCACTCGTTGTCATCATCTATGAAATAAATGTCGTCGGTGGTTTTGGCGAGACTGTCAAAGTTGTTGTCCGGGACGTCGCTCAGGTACTTTACGTCGTTGTAGGTGTGCAGATAGGTTTCAAAATCCTTGTAACGGTTGCAGTCGCCTATGAGCAGCTCGTTCGGGTTTGCGGTAGAAAATCCCGCCAGCGGATCCTGAGAATTTGCATCCGCCGCGTAGCTCTTCGCGTTGCTCTGCAGGGTATTGTAGTCGAATTTCATCTTTTTATAGATGTCTTGACTCGAGGTGGTCGTATTGAAATATTGGGAATACTCCTCGCTCGACTCATAGTTGTTCGGATCGCAGGCTTCGCGAATTTTGTTGACGTCTTCGATGATCTCGCTGCCTTTGCCCGTATGACGGATCAACAGCGAGGTATCAAGCTGATCCGCGGTGTACTGACCGATCGTCGCGGTTTTCGGATCATATGCCGGCGGCTCGGTCGGCGTGGTTTCCTCTCCCGCCGCTTCATCTGGGTCTACGCCGGCGGCAACAGCAGCAACGCCGGTTTCGGCGGCATACGAGGCTATGAAGCCCGTCGCCAGCGCAGGAACCAGCATGCATACTGCAAGAATCATGGATAGCAGTTGTTTTGACTTAAGTTTGATCACAAATCATTCCTCCTTGTTTTTTTGGGGCTTTACGCATTTCTAAGTTTGTCGGCGCAGCCTCCCTTCCAAAAAATAAAAAATTAAATATTTAATATATTATACGATATTTTACGCAAAACTACAAGACTTTATAGGAAGATTTTTCAAAATCGTCCATCTCATCAAATTCGACCCCGACAATAATTGACCGGTAGATTTGATACAAAGAAAGAGTTGAAAAAGGTTGGCTGATATGGTATGATAAAAATACAATTCATTCAGCCTGTGTTTGGCAGAAGAGGAGGAAAGAGTATGAAACGGATTTCGGCATTGATTATCGCCGTTTTATCGGCTGTTGTTTTCGGTTCATGTTCTCTGATCAGCAATCATTATTATCAGCAAAATGAATCCGGCAGCTCCGCGGTGAACAGCAAGCCTGCTGTTAACAGCGCAACCGCGATAGAAAGTCAAACTGTTAAGGAGGATCATGCAACGACGGCGCCGGTAACTGATAATCCTCAATCAACTCCAAACGAAAATGCAGCGGTATTTAACGATACTGCGCCGTTTTACGGGATTTGGGTATATGCCTCCAAAAGCTATGATGAAGCCAAAAACTTTGCAAATGATGTTTCTTCAAACGGATTTAACGGCTATACCGAGAACACAACACACTGGAGCAACCTGAATGACGAGGAGTGGAACGTTGTTACTGCCGGCAAATACGCAACCGAGACCGAAGCGGTAAATCAACTCAGCAAAGTAAAAGAAAAATATCCCGACGCGTATGTCAAATATTCCGGAGAGTATCAGCTGACATCCGGCGACGGTGATCCGGCATTTTACGGGATTTGGGTATATGCCTCCAAAAGCTATGATGAAGCCGCATCCTTTGCGGGCGATGTCTCTTCAACCGGACTGAACGGCGTTGTGATCGTTACTACGGATTGGAGCAATCTGAACAGCGAGAAATGGTATGTAGTGACTGCCGGTCAGTATGAAACCGAGAACGAAGCAAACGACAAACTGAATGAAGTTCAGGCGTACTATCCTGACGCTTATGTAAAATATTCGGGAAATCATATAAACAATTGATGCGTCAAATGAATCAATAAAAAGCCGGAAAACAAGCGGGCTTGGCGGAGTGCTCTGCACCCTCCTCGTAACCGTCAAATGACGCAAAACAACAGCCACCGTGAAACGCAGCGTCACGGTGGCTGATTAACTATTTATTTATCGCTTGTAACAGAAAGTTTGCCCC
>ONHJ01000053.1 GCA_900317595.1 uncultured Eubacteriales bacterium
AATGCGCTTGAGGATCTCAATGCTCGGCTCTGAAACGCCTGTTTCGTATTTTGTATAAGTTGAACGGTTGAGATTCAGCATGTCAGCGACCTGCTGCTGTGTCAGACCCGCAAGATGACGGTAATATGACAGATTAACACCAAATGCGCTGTCAACTGAGCTGCATTTTCTCCTGGGCATAACAGTTCCTCCAAAAAAGAATGATTACTCTAATGGTTATATTATAGCACAGTGAAAATGATTTATGTTGAAAAGTGATAAACATTCACGGATCGAATCAGCGAAACAAAGGGATATTTTGACAACTGTAACCTAAAACAATTAAATTATAGAAAATATGGCTAAAAATGTCAATACCGGATATTGTTTCCGAATAACGAATCGTTGTTTATGACAAGCATTAACTCTTTTATAGAAGAATATATCATAAATCGACAGTCAAAAATTATACCTTTACCTCTTTTATCTTATGCTGATTTACTCAAAAAAAACAACCGCATGGATATCACCGAAAAACGGCTTATCCATGCGGGCTTTGCGTGGAGCTAATGAGGGGATTCGAACCCCTGACCTACTGATTACGAATCAGTTGCGCTACCGGCTGCGCCACATTAGCGGGCTGCTTTGCTATTATAACTCATTTTGTTTGATTTTGCAAGCCCTGTTGGGGATTTTTTCTCAAATATATAAAAAACCGTATGTTTTATGCCGAAATAATCATTTTAAGGATTGCAAAAATCACCAAAAAATGCTATTATATGATTAATATATATAAATCGTAAATCTAATGTTAAATAATTATGTGTATTTTTAAAGGAGGGTCGCAATGACAGATAAATCAAAAGTGATTTTCGGCAACGAAATCAAGGTCAGGGCGCAGCGCAAGGCTGAAAAATCCAAGCGCAAATACGCCAAAAAGTACGGCGACGACAGCAATGCCGACTACAGCGTGAAGATTGTTGAGAACGCCTGCCTGCAAAAGCCGCTCGGTGTGTATGACATCAGGGTAGATGAAGGCGGCGGCAGCCTGCCGTTTGACCTCGAAAAGGGGCTTATCGTAGGCAATATCCGCATGGGCTTCGGACATTACCGCATCTCTATCGCGATGGCGTCGGCTGCTCACGCGCTGGGCTGCACACCTTATTGGATGGATCTCAATTCCTTTCCGAACACCACCTGCACCAAGGTCATCGGCGCGCAGAACGACCTTTACTCGCTGGGCTCGCGCATCTCTCAAAAAAGCCGCGTTTTCAATAAAACCGTCTGGGAGCCGCTGAATTACGAGGGCTTCAGGCAGCTTACCTATAATTCCTCCGACCAGAAAAACGCCGAGCTTATGGCGGCTGTTTTCAGGAACGTGCCGAAGGAGCTGCCCGTTATCGGCACCCATGTCTGGCCTGCGCAGGCCGCGCTGCACGCGGGCATGAAGTATGTGGTGAACGCTATCCCCGACAACTGGCCGATGGCGCTGCATCTTGCCGAGGGCAGCGTTCATACTGTACAGACACATCAGGCGTATCTCGGCTACCGTATTCTGAACGGTATGCAGAAGGGCGATGTGCTTAAGCCGATGCCGCCCGAGAGCCTTGTTTACACCGGTCACTATATCGACCACGAGCTGGTTGAGAATATCGAAGCCGACTGCGACCGCAGAACGGCGCGCAAACAAAACGGCAAGCCCATGCGCTTTTTGCTGACGATAGGCGGCGCCGGCGCCCAACGCGAGCTGTTCGCCGCTGTCATCCGCCATTTGCTTCCCGATATCCGCCGCAAAAAGGCGGTGCTGTATGTCAATGTCGGCGATTATAAAAAGGTTTGGGATGAGCTTTGCGATGAGATACGCGGGCTTAAATCACTGAGCAAGACACACTTCAACAACTGGGAAGACACCTCGGCGTTCGCGCAGGCAGCGATCGACGGCGATGTCGATGGCATACACGCGTTCTGGCACGAAAACATCTTTGAGGCGGTCTACTGCACCAATCTTTTGATGCGCTCCTGCGACGTGCTGGTCACAAAGCCGAGCGAGCTTGCGTTCTATCCCCTGCCAAAGCTGTTTTTAAAGCGCATAGGCGGACACGAAAAATGGGGCGCTGTTCACTCTGCGGAAATGGGCGACGGCACGCTTGAATGTGAGGACATTCCGCACACGCTGCAAATGCTTGACCTCTTTATGAACGAGGAAGAGCTGTTTACGCAGATGTGCCGTCAGATAAAGATCAACAAAACCATCGGGCTTTACAACGGAGCCTATGAGGCGGTAAAGCTGGCTATGGGGCTTAAAAAGTAAGGAGGAGAATATGAAACGGTTAAGCAAAAAACAAATGAGGATATTCGCGGTCGGTCAGCTCGGGTGGTCGACGCTTAGCGGCATAATCACCGCGTGGTTCGTCACCTTTTATCTGCCGACACAGAAGGATATCGACAGCGGCGCGCTGCAATACATCACGCCCGGCTTGATAATCGGCGGCTTTTTGACCGTGCTCGGACTTATCACGGCGCTTTCGCGTGTGTTCGACGCGGTGACCGACCCGCTGATCGCCTCACTTTCCGACAGAAGCAAAAACAAGCGCGGCAGGCGTATCCCCTTCATGCAATTCGCGGCTGTGCCGCTTTCCGTCGTCACCGTTCTGCTGTTCTGCGCGCCGCTTGAGAGGATAAGCAACTGGAACGTGGCGTGGATATCGGTATTCCTCGTGCTGTTCTATCTTTTTATGACAATGTACTGCACTCCCTACAACGCGCTGATCTCGGAGTTTGGCAAGACTCAGGACGACAGAATGTATATTTCGACCGCGATCTCGCTTACATTTTTCGCGGGCACGCTGCTTGCCTATACCCCGTTCGTGTTCGCGGGGATGCTGCGCGGAAGCGTTGGCTTTGCGTGGAGCTACCGCATCTGCTTCATAGTGCTCGCGGTGGTGGCAGGCATCTGCATGCTGATACCGACCTTCTTCCTGAACGAAAAGGAATTTGTTGAAACAAAGCCCTCGGAATCCAATGTGCTCAAGTCGCTCGGAGCCACATTCAAAAACGGCAATTTCCGCACCTTTGTCTGCTCCGACATCATGTACTGGGTCGGATTGACCATGTTCCAGACGGGTCTGCCGTTCTTCGTAAAGGTGTCGATGAATCTTGACGAAGCCTTCACAATGTATTTCCTCGGCGGCATGACCGTGCTTTCGGCGGTATTCTACCCCATCGTTCCCAAGCTCGTGAAAAAGCACGGCAAGAAAAAACTGGTCATCGCAGGCTTTATCGGCTTGGCTGCCGCCTATGTGATAGCGGGGCTTATCGGCGTGATCGGAACCTCGGTGATCCCGGGCATAGTTTACGGAGTGCTGATCTGCGTTATCGCGGCGTTCCCGATGGCGCTTTTGGGCATCATCCCTCAGTCTATCGTCGCCGATGTGGCTGAGGCTGACGGCTATGAGACCGGCGAAAACCGCGAGGGAATGTTCTTTGCCGCGCGAACCTTCGCTATGAAATTCGGTCAGTCGCTCGCCATGCTGGTGTTCACCTCTCTGGCGATCATCGGCACCGAACAAAACCGAAACAGCAACGACATAACCGCCTCCGTCACCGGCATGACCGTCGTCGGCTTTGTCGCGGTCGCATTCTGCGCGCTCGGCGCCGTGATACTCTGCCTTTATAATGAAAAGAAGGTCATGTCGACGATCGAAAAGAAAAAAAGAAAAAAATAAGCCGGGTGAAATAAATGATAAGGAATCTGAAGGGTCGGCTTCCGGCGTTCGCGCTGGAGACCGACAACACCTCTTATGTTTTCGCCGTGACGGAGTCGGGGCATTTGGAGCACCTCTATTACGGTGCTCGGGTCAAGCTTGAAAAGGCGGAGGATTGCGCCGTTTTCAGCGAAAAGCGCGAGTTTGAGGCGGGCAACGTGATCGTCTATTCCGAGAAATATCCGTCGGTGATACCCGAGGATATGTGTCTTGAGATCAGCTCCGGCGGACACGGCGACGTGCGCGAGCCGTTTTTGGAGATAGTCAAGCCGAACGGCTGCCGAAGCAGCGACTTCACCTATTCGTCCTATCGAATCAGCGACAGCCGGGAGCCGCTCAAGACCCTGCCCTGCGCCTATTGCGAGGACGGCAGGCTTGAGCACCTTTGCGTCACTCTTTCCGACGGCGATCTGCTGCTCGAGCTGCACTACTGCGTTTTCCCCGAGTGTGACGTCATCACCCGCAGCGCTGTGCTGAAAAACACCGGCAGCGCAGCCTTTGAGCTCGAAAGGCTGCTGAGTTCGCAGATCGATATCCCGTTCTGCGGAGTTGCCGTCACCTCGTTCCACGGCGCTTGGGCGCGTGAGATGAACAAAAATACCGCCACGCTCACATCGGGAAAGTTTGTTATCGAGAGCCGAGCGGGCTGCTCGTCAAGCCGCGCCAACCCGTTTTTTATGGTCCATTCGCCCGACGCCGACGAGCACAGAGGCAGCGTCTACGGCTTCAACCTGATCTACAGCGGCAATCATTATTCCGCGATCGAGGTCAACGCCTTCGGCAAAACCCGCATAGTCAGCGGCATCCAGCCCTTGGGCTTCCGCTGGCTGCTCGGCGCCGGTGAGGAGTTTGAGACGCCCGAGGCTGCGCTGACCTTTTCCGCAAAAGGATTCTCGGGTCAGAGCGTGAATATGCACCGCTTTGTCAGCAGGCACATCGTACGCGGCGCGTGGAAAAACAAGGAGCGCCCGGTGCTGCTGAACAGCTGGGAGGCGTGCTATTTCAATCTTAACGAGCGCACCCTGACCTCGCTTGCCAAAACCGGCAGGGAGCTGGGCATGGAGCTAATGGTAATGGACGACGGCTGGTTCGGCGCCCGAGATAACGACAGGCGTTCCCTCGGCGATTGGCAGCCTAACCCGAAAAAGCTGCCCAAGGGGCTTGCGGGCCTGGGCGAAAAGCTAAGCGCTGCAGGCATGGAGTTCGGCATCTGGGTCGAGCCTGAAATGGTAAACACCGACAGCGACCTTTACCGAGCGCACCCCGATTGGGTGATGCAGGCGCCCGACGGTCTTCACTCCGAGGGCAGGCATCAGCGCATCTTGGATCTGTCCAACCCTAAGGTCACCGATTATCTGCTTGAAAAAATGACCGAGGTGTTCTCATCGGCAAAAATCACCTATGTCAAGTGGGATATGAACCGCATTTTTTCCGATGTTTTCTCACCATATCTGCCCGCCGAGCGTCAGGGCGAGACCGCGCACCGCTATATCATTGGGCTTTACCGCCTTATGGGCGCGCTTACGGAGCGCTTTCCCGATATACTGTTTGAGGGCTGCGCCTCGGGCGGCAACCGTTTTGACCTCGGTATACTAAGCTATTTTCCGCAGATCTGGGCAAGCGACAACACCGACGCGCTCAGCCGCGCGACTATCCAAGAGGGCTACAGCTACGGCTATCCGCAGAGCTGTGTTTCGGCGCATGTCGCGGCAAGCCCGAATCACCAGACACTGCGCGCCACCTCGCCCGAAACGCGCTTCAACGTGGCGGCATTCGGGGTCTTGGGATATGAGTGCGACGTGCGCGACCTTAACGCTGAGCAAAGCAAGCTTATCCGTGCGCAGATCGAGTGGTACAAGCGGCTGCGGCGCGTGATGCAGTTCGGGCAGTTTTACCGCATACGTTCGGGCAACGTGCATGAGTGGATATGTGTGTCGCCCGACAAAACTCAGGCGGTCGGAATGCTGCTTCAGGAGCTGGTGCGCCCGAACACTCAGGCGGAGCGGTTTTTCGCCAAAGGGCTTGACCCTGAGAAGCGCTATCATTTTTACAGCATTTCAAACCGCGTGAATGTCAAGCAGTTCGGAAGCCTTATCAACACCATCTCGCCGATCCACATCAAGCAGGATTCACTGATACACAGTGTTATCTCAAAGGCGGTCAAGATGGACGGCGAAAGCGAGGACGTGATCGCGGGCGGCGATGTGCTTATGGCGACAGGCGTCGCGCTTAAGCCTGCATTTTCGGGAACAGGCTTTAACGAAAATGTCAGGATCTTTCCCGATTTTGCCTCAAGACTCTACTTTATCGAGGCGATCAAGTGACCGGCCGCTATAGGAAAATGCCATGAAAGAAATTTTTGATTCTTTTTCGGAAATATATAACCGTCAGCCCGAGGTGATCTGCTTTGCTCCGGGCAGGGTAAATCTTATCGGCGAACACACCGATTACAACGGCGGGCACGTTTTTCCGTGTGCGATCGACCTCGGCATATTCTGCGCCGCGTCGCGTCGTGAGGACAGGACTCTTCGCTTTTATTCCGCCGATTTTCCCGAAACGGGCGTCGTCTCCTGCACGGCGGACGATCTGACGCCGCGGCATTGCTGGGCTGATTATCCCATAGGAGTGATACGCGCCTTTGCCGCCTTCGGCTATCCGCTGCCCTGCGGTGCGGATCTTTATTTCAGCGGCGACCTGCCCGACGGCGCAGGTCTGTCTTCGTCAGCCGCGCTTGAGACCGCGACCGGTGCCGCGCTCCGAGAGCTTTTCGGTCTGCCTGTCACGGGTCAGGAGCTGGCTGTTCTCGGGCAGTTCGCGGAAAACCGCTTTATCGGGGTCAACTGCGGCATTATGGATCAGTTTGCGAGCGCAATGGGCAGAAAGGGCAGCGCGCTGCTGCTCAACGCAAATACACTGGAATACCGCTGTGCGCCGCTGGGCGACGCCGCCTTGGTGATAGTTAACAGCGGAGTAAAACATTCGCTTGCGGGTTCCGCGTATAACGACCGCCGCCGCGAGTGTGAGACCGCGACGCGCGCGCTTAAGGCGCCGTATCTGTGTGCGCTCACGCCCGGGAAATTTGAGAGACGAGCCTGTTTGATTGAAAATGAGATCTGCCGAAAGCGCGCAAGGCACGCGGTTTACGAGAACCAAAGAGCGCTCGACGCCGCAAAAGCGCTTGAAAACGGCGATCTTCCCGAGTTCGGGCGCTTGATGAACGAATCCCACCGCTCGCTGCGCGACGATTATGAGGTGTCCTGCGAGGAGCTCGACTTTCTGGCGTCGACGGCACAGGCGTTCCCCGGAGTATACGGAGCGCGAATGACAGGCGGCGGCTTCGGCGGCTGCACCGTGAACCTGATAAAAAAAGAGGCTGCACAGCCGTTTACCGAGGCGATAAAAGCCGCTTACCTGAAACGGTACTCAAAAATTCCCGAGGTTTACGCCGTTTCCGCCGGCGACGGCGCGGTGTGCCTGAAATGAGGTGTAAAATGTTTAAAGCTATCGAATCTCTTATCGCCTACGCGCTGCGCGTAGGCTTGATCGATGAAAACGATATGATATATACTCGCAACCGCCTGCTTTGCCTGCTCGGCGAAGACGGCTGCGCCGCCGCACAGCCGGACAGCGGCGCTTTGCTGCCGGATATTCTCAAAACGCTGACCGATTTTGCGGTGCAAAAGGGCTTGTGCGCCGACACGTCGGAGAGCCGCGATATTTTTGACACTGAACTGATGAACTGCCTTACGCCGCGCCCGTCATCGGTGATCGAGCGGTTTTGGAGGGAATATTCCGAATCCCCCGAAAAAGCCACCGAATATTATTACCGTTTCAGCGGCGACACAAACTATATCCGTCGCGACCGCGTCGCCCGCGACCGCAGATGGAAGGTGAACAGCGAATACGGCGAGATCGATATCACCGTCAATCTGTCAAAGCCCGAAAAAGACCCGCGCGATATCGCGGCGGCGGGCAGAACGGCAAGCGTCGCCTATCCCCTGTGTCAGCTCTGCGTTGAAAACGTGGGCTACGCCGGCAGGATAGGTCATCCGGCGCGCGCAAATCACCGCGTGATACCGCTTTCGCTCTGCGGAGAAGACTGGTTTTTGCAGTATTCGCCGTACGTTTATTACAATGAGCACTGCATCGTGTTCAACAAGCTTCATGTGCCGATGAAGATCAGCGCCGGGACCTTCGCAAAGCTGTTTGATTTTGTGAGGCAATTCCCGCATTACTTCGTCGGCTCCAATGCCGACCTGCCCATTGTCGGCGGCTCCATTCTCAGCCACGACCACTTTCAGGGCGGGCGCTACACCTTCGCCATGGAAAAGGCTGAAACCGAGCACGATTTTGCCGTCGAGGGCTTTGAGGACATAGCCTGCGGTATCGTAAAATGGCCGCTTTCGGTCATTCGTCTGAGGGGAAAAGACTCCGAAAGGATAGTCGCGCTCGCGAAGCGTATCCTTGAAAAGTGGCGCTCCTACACAGATGAGTCGGCAATGATATACGCGCAGACCGAGGGCGTGCCGCACAACACGATCACCCCGATCGCGCGGCGACGCGGCGAAGACTATGAGCTTGACCTTTGCCTGCGCAACAACCTGACCACCGAGGAACACCCGATGGGGCTTTATCACCCACACGCACAGCGGCATCACATCAAAAAGGAGAACATCGGCCTGATCGAGGTGATGGGGCTTGCGGTTCTGCCGTCTCGTTTGCAGTCGGAGCTGAAGCTGCTTGAGGAGTATATCGCGGAAGGAAAGGATATATCGTCAAACGAGAGCATCGCAAAGCACGCCCTGTGGGCGCAGACCTTCGCACCGAAGCTTAACGGAGAACCGAGAGAAACAATACGTTCGGCGCTGGAGCAGGAGGTCGGCAAGGTGTTCTTGCAGGTATTGGAGGACGCGGGCGTATTTAAACGCGACGAAAAAGGAAAAAAAGCGTTTTTGCGATTTATAGAATCGATTTAGAAACGATGCAGGGAGCGGCAAATACACCGCTCCCTGCAATTATTTGATTCACCGCAATAATATCAATACTCGGTCTTGACGGTTTCTACGCCGTAAGTCCGCTTGAAATCCTCGATATCCTTTTGGGAACGGATAAGCATGACCTCGGCAAAATGCCCGTCGGCTTTGCTCTTGAAGCCCGCGACCTTCTCGCCGGTGCAGATCGAGCTGCGGATAACG
>ONHJ01000199.1 GCA_900317595.1 uncultured Eubacteriales bacterium
CAGATGTAGGGCGCGTTCTTGCCGCCCGTGTAGTAGATGCCAAAGCTGTCGAGCGCATCGGAGATGATCTTCGCGTTCTGCTTATAATAGCGCAGGTTTTCCTGTATCTGGGTCAGGCCCTCGTTGCCGAAAACCGCTGCCGCCGCGCACTGGACAGGCCATGAGACGCCGTTGAATTTGGTCGCCTGGCGGCGGTACCAGAGCGCGTGGAGCTGATGTCCGTCGCGCTTCAATTCCTTGGGGATGACGGTATAGCCGCAGCGCGTGCCGGTAAAGCCCGCTGTCTTGGAGAGCGAGCACAGCTCGATCGCGCATTCCCGCGCGCCGTCGATCGCAAAGATCGAGCGGGGGCTGTCGTCCTCGATGAACGCCTCATACGCCGCGTCGTAGAGGATGACCGCGTCATTTTTCAGCGCGTAGTCGACCCATATTTTGAGCTGCTCGGCGCTGTAGGCGGCGCCCGTCGGGTTGTTCGGTGAGCAGAGATAGATCATATCCGCCTTCACCCTCTCGTCGGGCATGGCGAGGAAGTGATTCTCCTTGTTGGACGAGGCGTAGATGATCTTTCTGCCCGCCATGAGATTCGCGTCCACGTACACGGGATAGACAGGGTCGGTGACGAGGACGGTATTGTCCTGCGCAAAAATATCGGGCAGGTTGCCGCAGTCGGATTTCGCGCCGTCGGAGACGAATATCTCGTCGGGGTGCACCGTCACGCCGAAGGTCTGATAATAGCCCGCGATCGCGTCGCGCACAAAGTCGTAGCCCTCGTATTCGGGATAGCCCTTGAAGGTCTCCTTATATTTTAAATCCTCGCAGCCCTTCTTCATCGCCTCAACAACGATAGGAGCAAGAGGAAGGGTGACGTCGCCGATACCGAGCTTAATAATTTCTTTTTCGGGATGAGCGGCCACGTCGGCAAACAGATAATTGGGTACTAAATTGTCAAAATTCCGGTTGACTTTCATGACATTGCTCCTTCCAAAGCGGCTTTGATGAATGCCGAAAACAGCGGGTGCGGCTTGTTGGGGCGGCTTTTGAATTCGGGGTGATACTGCACGCCGATGTAAAAGTCGCGGTCGCTCAGCTCCACTGTTTCAACCAAACTGCCGTCGGGCGACAAACCGGAAAGCGTCAAGCCCGCTCCTTGCAGAGCATCGCGAAATTCGTTATTGAATTCATAGCGATGGCGGTGGCGTTCGCTGATTTCGGTTTTTCCGTAAGCCGCTTTGATCACGGTGTCATCCTGTAAAACACAGGGGTAAGCACCGAGCCGCAGTGTGCCGCCCTTGGCGGTTTCCTTGCTCTGATCGGGCAGGAAGTCGATCACCTTCGGCACATTCTGCGCAAACTCACCCGAGTGGGCATCCTTGATGTTGGCGACATTGCGCGCAAACTCGATCACCGCGACCTGCATGCCAAGACAGATGCCGAAATACGGTACGCGGTTTTCCCTGGCGTATTTGGCGGCGCTTATCATGCCCTCGATGCCGCGCTTGCCGAAGCCGCCCGGGACGATAATGCCGTCCACCTTTTGGAGCATTTCATCGGTGACGGTCTCGGAGTCCAGCCATTCAATATTGACCCTTGCGCCGCAGGAATAGCCCGCGTGGCGCAGCGCCTCGGCTACGCTCAGATACGCGTCGTGCAGCTCCACATATTTGCCGACCAAGCCGATGGTGACGGTATTTTCGCAGCTTTTGATACGGCTGACCGTCTGCTCCCAGTCGCTCAAATCGGGAGAAGCTGCCTTGATATTCAGGCGGCGGCAGACGGTTTCGGAAAAGCCCGCTTTTTCGAGCATGAGCGGAGCCTCATAGAGCACGGGCAGAGTTAAATTCTCGATAACGCAATCTCTTTGAACATTGCAGAAATGCGCGATTTTGTCAAAGATATTGAACATTGCAGAAATGCGCGATTTTGTCAAAGATATTCGCGTCGGTGATCGGCTCGTCGACACGCAGGATGATCACGTCGGGCGAGACGCCGAAGCTCTGCATCTCCTTGACGGAGTGCTGGGTTGGCTTGCTCTTGTGCTCACCCGAGGCTTTGAGATACGGCACAAGTGTGACGTGAATGTACAGGCGGTTTTCCTGTCCTACCTCCTGCCCCACCTGACGAATTGCCTCCAAAAACGGCTGGCTCTCGATATCGCCGATGGTGCCGCCGATTTCGGTGATAACAATATCCGCGTCAGTCTTTTTGCCGACGGAGTAGATAAAGCGCTTGATTTCGTCGGTGACATGCGGAATGACCTGCACCGTCTTGCCGAGGTATTCGCCCTTGCGCTCCTTTGCGAGCACGTTGGAATAGACCTTGCCCGTGGTGAGGTTGGAGTATTTGTTCAAATCCTCGTCGATAAAACGCTCGTAATGTCCGAGGTCAAGGTCTGTTTCCGCGCCGTCCTCGGTGACATAAACCTCGCCGTGCTGATACGGGCTCATGGTGCCGGGGTCAACGTTGATGTAAGGGTCAAGCTTTTGCGCCGCGACCTTCAAGCCGCGCGCCTTTAACAGCCTTCCGAGTGACGCGGCGGTGATGCCCTTGCCGAGTCCCGACACCACGCCGCCGGTTACAAAGATATATTTTGTCATATATTTTTCCTCACAGATTCGTATATCCCATCAAGTCTTTGTCAACTTCTCTTGCGCAGTCGATTCCCTCTCTTATCGCGCGGACGACAAGCGACTGACCGATGTGCATATCGCCTGCGGTGTAGACGTTTTCGACGTTGGTACGGTGTCCCGTTGCCGCGACGTTGGAACGCGCGTCGGTTTCAATGCCAAAGGCTTGGGTTACATAACTCTCAGAGCCGAGGAAGCCCGCCGCAATCAGCGCAAGCTCCGCCTGCACTTCATATTCGGAGCCTTCAACGGGAGC
>ONHJ01000077.1 GCA_900317595.1 uncultured Eubacteriales bacterium
GCTCCCTACAGTGATTAACCAAACTTTTCTTTTCGATTGTAGGGAGCGACGCCCTCGTCGCTCCTGCAAATCGCCGTGCGATTTGCTTAAGTTGACGACTTTGCCTTGAAAACAGAGTCTTGCGGCGGATTGCTAAAATTAAGCCGTCGCTACGCTGAGGAGGATGTTTTTGATCTCATACAGCTTTTCGGACAGATCGACATAATAGGTGTGCGGATTCTCGAAGCGCTTCACCTCATCCCACAGCAGGTCGACCTGCTCTCTGCAGTAGGCGGCGATATCCCCGATAGACGGGCTTTCATACACACACTCGCCGTTTTTGAAAACCGGCACCAGCAGCTCGCGCGCCGTAAAATCCGTGAGGGTCTTGGTTTTCCACGCGGCGTTGGGGTCGAAGATGGTGTGGGGCTTGCTGTCGTCGACTGTTTCGTCGAAAACGCAGAGCTCGTCGGCAAGCGCCTTGCCGCTCTCATTGTCATAGTAGCGGGACCTTGATCTTCGGCACGATCTCGCCGCTTTCGTCCTCCACCGCGACCAGCTTATACACGCCGCCGAACACCGGCGCGCTTGATGAGGTTATCAGCCGTTCGCCCACGCCGAAGGTGTCGACCTGCGCGCCCTGCATCATCAGGTCGCGTATCAGCTTTTCGTCGAGCGCGTTGGACGCGGTGATGGTGCAGTCGGTCAGCCCGGCGTCGTCGAGCATTTTGCGCGCCTTTTTCGAGAGGTAAGAGATATCGCCCGAATCGAGGCGGATAGCGCATTTTGTTTTTCCCTGCGGCAAAAGCACCTCTTTGAACACCTTTATGGCGTTCGGCACTCCGCTTTTGAGCGTGTTGTAGGTATCCACCAGCAGAGTGGGGTTGTCGGGGTACATCTCGCAGTACGCCTTGAACGCCTCGTATTCGTTGTCGAACATCTGCACCCACGAATGAGCCATAGTACCGCCTGCCGGCACGCCGAAGAGCTCGTCGGTGAGGGTACAGGCGGTTCCGGCACAGCCTCCGATGTAGGCGGCTCTCGCTCCGAGCACCGCGCCGCCGGCGCCCTGAGCGCGGCGTGAGCCGAATTCGAGCACGGCGCGTCCCTGCGCCGCACGCACGATGCGGTTAGCCTTGGTGGCGATAAGCGTCTGGTGGTTGAGGCTGAGCAGCACAAATGTCTCGACAAGCTGCGCCTCTATAGCGGGCGCCTTAATGGTCATTATCGGCTCGTTCGGGAACACCGGCGTTCCCTCGGGAACGGCGTAGATATCGCCCGTGAAGCGGAAATCCGCGAGGTAACTCAAAAAGCCCTCGTCAAAGATCCCCTTGCTCCGCAGATACTCGATATCCTCCTCCTCAAAGTGCAGCTCCTTTATATAATCGATCACCTGCTCCAGACCCGCGGCGATCGCAAAGCCGCCGTTGTCGGGAACCTTGCGGAAAAACACGTCGAAATAGACGTTTTTGCGGTAAAAATCGTTCTTGAAATATCCGTTTGACATTGTGAACTCATAAAAGTCGCACAGCATGGCATAATTTTCTTGTTTCATGGAAGACCGCTCCTTTTTTGATCTGATATCATTGTAACAATTTGCCGTGGATTTGTCAATCATATAGGAAGCAGGATATCAGTCGACGCGGCGTTTATTGTTTGCGCCTGTTGACACTTCGGAAAACTCTTGAAAAAAAGTCGTTTATATGGTATACTATAGATAAATATGTAAATTTTGAGGGGATGACTTTATGCCAATACCTTTTGATTCACAGCGCGTTTATTACCGCTCTCCTTTCGGCGCGGTAGAACAGGATACCGCGGTGCAATTTCGCGTGCTCGCTCCCCGCGACGAGCACTCAAAGACCGTGGAGCTCTGCGTTAAATACGATTATGACTGGAATTGGGAATATTACAAAATGGTGTGGTGCGGCAATTTTGACATCAACAGCGAGATCTGGGAATGCACCTTCACTCCGCACCGCATGGGTCTGTACTGGTACAGCTTTCGCATGAACACGTCCAATGGCGCGCGCTATATTATCCCGAGCGACCCTTATAAGATCTGCGAGATCAGCGATCACCCCGGCAGAAGCTGGCAGCTCACCTGCTACAAAAAGGGCTTTTCCACGCCTCAGTGGCCTGTCGGCGGCGTGATGTATCAGATATTTCCCGACCGCTTTTGCTTCAGCGGCGAGGAGAAGCAGCTAAAGCGCACCGATTTTCAGCGCAACACCGACTGGTACGCGCTGCCGGTCTGGCAGCCTAACGAGCACGGCGAGATAACCAACAGCGACTTCTTCATGGGCGACCTTAAGGGCATCACGCAGAAGCTCGACTATCTCCAGAGCATGGGCGTGAGCTGCATCTATCTGAACCCGATCGGCGAGGCGTATTCCAACCACCGCTACGACACCGGCGACTATTCGCACATCGACCCCATACTCGGCACCGAGGACGACTTCCGCGAGCTGTGCGCGCAGGCTAAGGAGCGAGGCATCCACGTGATCAACGACGGCGTGTTCTCGCACACCGGCTCCGACAGCGTTTACTTCAACCGCTCCGGGCGCTACGGCGAGGGCGGCGCCTATCGAGATAAGGAATCTCCCTACTACAGCTGGTACAAATTCTATGAGTGGCCGGACAACTATCATAGCTGGTGGGGCTTCTACACCCTGCCGGAGGTCGTGGAGACCGACCCGGCGTTCAACGAGTATATCAACGGTGAAAACGGCATAATCCGCAAATATATGCGTCTGGGCAATTCCGGCTGGCGCCTCGACGTCGCGGACGAGCTTCCCGACGAATTTATGGAAAACCTCAGAACCTGCGTTAAGGGCGAGAACCCCGAGGCGCTGATCGTGGGCGAGGTCTGGGAGGACGCCAGCAACAAGGAAAGCTACGGCGCCAGAAGAAAATTCCTGCTCGGCGAACAGCTTGACACCGTTATGAACTATGTGTTCCGCGGCGCTATCCTCGATTTCTGCCGAGGTCAGGACGCGCGCTACACAATGGCGGCGATAATGAGCGTTATCGAGAACTATCCGCGACCCGTTCTGCGCGTGCTGATGAATTCGCTGTCAACTCACGACACCGAGCGCGCGCTGACCATGCTTGCGGGCGAACCGCTCAACAACCGCGACCGCGCGTGGCAGGCTCACCAGAAGCTCAGCCCCGAGCAGCGCGAACGCGGCGTCAGGCTGATGAAGATCGCCGCCGCTATGCAGTATACCCTTCCGGGATTCCCCTGCGTCTATTACGGCGACGAAGCCGGCATGGAGGGCTACCGCGACCCGTTCAACCGCGCCTGCTACCCGTGGGGCAGAGAGGACGCGGAGCTGCTTGAATGGCACAAAAAGCTCGGCGCGCTGCGCGCCGAGTGGTCGGCGCTGTGGGACGGAGAGTTTATGAACGTCTACGCCAACGGCAGACGCCTCGCCTATATCCGCCACGACGACAAAACCGCTGTTTACTGCGCGTTCAACCTCACGGACAAGGACGACGTCCTCACCACTCCTCCGGGATTTTCCGAGGCAAAGCCGTTTTTCGGCAACCGCTATGAGGACAGCAAGCTCAGCCTACCGGCGATGTCCTGCGAAATACTGACGACTGAGCTTTGATTTCGGAGCTGTTCAAAACTCCTCAATAATTCTTAAGCCGGCGACACTGCTTAAAAGGGTGATTATTATGCTCAAGGGCGCTATTTTTGATATGGACGGGCTGCTGTTCGACACCGAGCGGCTTGTTTACGAAAACTGGCAGGCGATGATGGACAAGGCAGGCTATGCCTACAGCATCGAGGATTTCAAGCAGACCGTCGGCAAGCGCAAGCTCGAGGTGCAGAATTTTTATTTTTCCAGATTCGGCGCGGATTTTCCCTATTGGGAATTTGCCGACAGGGGCAGGGAGCGCTATAAAAAGCGGGTGCTGACAGAGGGTATCCCCATGAAAAAGGGCGCCGCCTATATCCTGGAGCGCTGCCGCAAAAAGGGGCTGAAGATCGCCCTCGCGACCTCCACCTCACGCAAAACCACTGAGTTCAACCTGCGGCTGGCGGGCATCTCGAGGTACTTCGACGTGCTGGTGTGCGGCGAGGACGTCAAAAACGGCAAGCCTCATCCCGAGGTCTTTCTGACCGCCGCCGAAAGGCTCGGAGTGCCGCCGGAGGAATGTGCGGCGTTCGAGGACAGCATAAACGGAATAAAGTCCGCTCATGCCGCCGGCAACGTCACCGTGATGGTACCCGACTTTTTGCAGCCCACCGAGGAGCTGCGCCCGATGATCGATTTTTTGTGCGCCGACCTTAACGAGGCGGCTGACAGGCTGTTTTCGTAAGCGTGCCGCGCGCAAAATCCGGTTTCTATTTATATATGGTTTTATATCCGCGGATGAACGGAACGGAGGTTTCGGCGTCCGCGGCTGTTTTTCGGTGCGGATAATCAAAAATCGCTTGTGAGTATCGGAGAGTAAAAAGGAGTATAAAGGCGGATATGCGAGATTTTACCGAGCTAAATCAATTATTTTCAAAAAAGTGTTGACTTTGCGGCAAAACTGTACTATAATCAAAAGGCACGAAAAAGAACAGGAGGAATGAAAATGTCAACATTTTTAGCAAAACCCGCCGAAGTTGAGCGCGCCTGGTACGTTATTGACGCCGCCGGCAAGCCCCTCGGCAGAGTTGCCGCTCAGGCTGCAGTGCTGCTCAGAGGCAAGCACAAGCCCACCTTTACTCCCAACGTAGACTGCGGCGACCATGTTATCATCATCAACTGCAAAAACGCGGTCCTCACCGGCAGCAAGCTGACCCAGAAGAAGTGGCAGCGCCACACCGGCTATATCGGCCACCTGAAAGAGACCCGTTATGACACACTCATGGCGACCAAGCCCACCAAGGCGATGGAGCTTGCGGTCAAGGGAATGCTTCCCAAAAACACACTCGGCAGAAACGCGCTTCTGAGACTCCGTCTCTTTGAGGGCGCAGAGCACACCCATCAGGCGCAGAAGCCCGAAGTGTTTGAAGCTTAAGAAGGAGGCAGAACAGAATGTACGATAAGACACCTTATTTCTACGGAACAGGCAGAAGAAAAAGCTCTGTTGCCCGTGTAAGACTTTATCAGGGCACCGGCAAGATCACCATCAACGACCGCGACATCGACGATTATTTCGGCCTTGAGACCCTCAAGCTGATCGTTCGTCAGCCCATGGCTCTCACCGAGACCGACGAGAAGTTCGACGTAGTCTGCCGTGTTGCAGGCGGCGGCGTGACCGGTCAGGCGGGCGCTATCCGTCACGGCATCGCCAGAGCGCTGCTCCAGTATGACAGCGAAAACCTCCGCGGCAAGCTCAAGAAGGCAGGCTTCCTGACCCGCGACCCGAGAATGAAAGAGCGTAAAAAATACGGTCTCAAAGCAGCCCGTCGCGCGCCTCAGTTCTCAAAGAGATAATTTTCACGTTATCAATTTTACAGACCTTTCGAGCGATCGAAGGGTCTGTTTTTTGCAACAGGCGCGATTGTGTGCCGAGGTATTCGGTTATTCATAAAACTTGTTGAATTATTTCCGATCATGTGCTAAAATATGAATAACAAAAGGATCGGGGTGTAGCAAATGGCATCATCAAAGGATTATTTGGACTATATTTTGGAGCAGCTCGACTATATTTTGGAGCAGCTCGGCGGCGCTGAGGATATTTCTTCGCGTGCGATGATGGGCGAGTATATCATCTATTGTCAGGGCAAGGTGATCGGCGGCATATATGACAACCGCTTTTTGGTCAAGCCCACCGCATCCGCGAAGGCGCTGATGCCGGACGCTCCGTCGGAGCTGCCTTATGAAGGCGCGAAGGAGATGCTGCTCGTCGAGGACCTTGAGGACAGAGAGCTTTTGGCGGCGCTGGTGCGCGCCGTTGCGGACGAGCTGCCTGCTCCGAAGCCCAAAAAGAAAAAGGCAAAAACAAGGTAAAACCATGAAAATCAATGATATCGACAGCGGAAAAAGCTTTGATTTCGGCAGGACGTCCTCGGACTACGCGAAATACCGCGACATTTATCCGCAGAGCATGTATGAAAAGCTGATCGCCTTCGGCGTCGGCAAAAAGGGTCAGAGGATACTCGATCTCGGCAGCGGCACCGCCGTGCTGCCGGTAAATCTTCATAACACCGGCGCGCGCTTCACGGCGTCGGACATTTCCGAAAACCAGATACGCTTCGGAAAACAGCTTGTCGGCGAAAAAGCGCTTGACAACATCGATTTCCGGGTATGCTCCGCCGAGGATACGGGCTTTGACGACAGCAGCTTCGATGTCGTGACGGCGGTGCAGTGCTTTCAGTATTTCAACGCCGAAAACGCCGCCCGTGAGATCGTGCGCGTGCTGAAGCCGCGAGGACTGTTCTGCAAGATATTCATGGATTGGCTGCCGTATGAGGACGGGGCGATCGCCGAAATGGAGGCGCTTGTCCTCAAGCACAACCCTGACTGGAGCGGCGGCGGCTTTCGCTTTTTTGAATACGCCTTTCCTGACTGGGCGCGCGGCAGGTTTGTTATTGAAACCATACACTCATACAACGCGGCGCTCACGTTTTCGAAGGAGGCGTGGATAGGCCGCGTCAAAAGCTGCCGCGGAGTCGGCGCGAGTCTGACTGAAAGCGAGGTCGCGGCGTTTGAAAGGGAATACCGCTCCACGCTTGAAAAATACAGCGAACCGCTGCGGCTAAAGCACCAAATACATATTGAGATCTACCGTTCGCTGAAAGAGGAATGAAATGAAAGCCAAACACAGTGTTCTTTATATCGCGCAGGCGGCGGTCATTGCGGCGCTCTACGCCGCTCTGACTATCCTGCAAAACCTGCTGCTGCCGGGCAGCGCCTCGATGGCGGTGCAGTTCCGGGTTGCGGAGGCGCTCACCGTTCTTGCGGTCTTTACGCCCGCCGCTGTTCCCGGGCTGACCGTAGGCTGCGTCGCGGCAAATATCAGCTCGCTGGCGGCGCTGGGGCCTTACGACCTGATATTCGGGTCGCTTGCCAGCTTTTTTGCCGCGCTGCTGATGTATGTGTTCAGGCGGGCGCGGCTGTTCGGGCTGCCGGTGCTCTCGGCGCTTATGCCTGCGCTGATGAACGGGCTGATAGTCGGCTTTGAGATATCCTTTTTCTTCAACAACAATATGCAGTTCAACTTTGTCGATTTCCTGATAGTCGGCGGCTGCGTAGCCCTCGGTGAGCTGGTCGTGCTCTTCGTGCTCGGTCTGCCGCTCTGCCGCCTTATAGAAGCGAACGGGCTCGACAAAAAGCTTAAGCTGTAAAAATCAGGGGCGGCTCAAAAGACATCCGCAACAAAAGGCATGGCACGGCTGTGCCCGGACCCCTCGGTCCCCTATTAGGTGTCGTCAACTTAAGCAAATCGCACGGCGATTTGCAGGAGCGACGAGGGCGTCGCTCCTTCCCCGCAATTCATTGCGGGGATAAGGCTTATACAATCCTGCACAATGAAATCAAAAAAACAAAAGGGTTTGACTCTTACTCACAACAATGAGTTTTGAGCCAAACCCTTATTTTAATATGTATTTTCGTAAACAAATTGTTCAACGATGAACAGCGGCGTTAGAGCATTCCGTTTTCATCGCGGAGATGGCTGCGTTTATCCCGTGCGCTGAGGGCAAAAGCTTTGCCGCGGAAGCCAAGACCGCGCACAACGGTTTTTCGTTTTGACAGCACCTTATTCGTATATTTCTCTCTCTACGCCTTTTTCAACCCCGTAAACGTATTTTTCGATTATGAACAGCGGCGTGAGAGCGTTGCCGTTTTCGTCGCGGAGATAACAATCAAATTCGCTTGCAGAGCTTAAGCAAAATGATATATTGTCGTCGGTTTGGTAACTGCCCGGCGCATCGCCTATGCTTTTCAGGAAGAACCATCCGAGCAGCTGGTCGCTTTCGGCGTTCCAAAAGCTGACCCGATAGGAAATCCTGTGGTTGGTTGCACCGATATACTCCACTTTGGTTTCTCCGGCGGCTTCAACAAGAGCATATATTATCGGCGAGTTTCCGTTTTTCACGGCGTTTATTTTTTCATCGGTCACCAGCGTGCCGGGATATGATTTTTTTATAAAATCAAAATCCTCCGTTATAACAGAAGAATCCTCGGGAACCTGAGAAGCGTCATACTCGGTTGGATCGCATTTTGGGCAGGTGTCGGTGAAAAGCAAGAGATTCAGCTCGTCGCGGAATTTTGAAGCGCTTTCGGGATCGATCTCCAAAGAGCCCTCAAAATCCTTGCCCAAAACTCCGTGCGTCTTTTCCGACAGTTCTTTGACCTTCATTTCCCTGAACTGATCTGTAAATGCCTTTGTTCCTACCGCAATGCCTCTGTTATATGAATTTTCGATTTCACTTGAATCGGGCAAAACGATCTCGCTTAGCTTCGGGCATTTTTGGAAAGCACGGTAGTTTAACCATTTCGTTATATCTTTTACGGAAAAGCTTTCCAGAGAAGGGCATTTATAGAACGACCACTCTTCAATCTGTGTTGCGTTTCCTTTGATCGTGACCGTTTCAAGCGCGGGGCAATCACGAAATGCGTGACTCCCGATTTCTCCGGCATCTCCTTCAAAAACAACAGTTTTCAGTTTCGGACAGTCACTGAACGCGGATTTTCCGATGTATGTCACATTATCCTTAAAAACAACCGATTCCAGTTCGGGGCACTCCTGAAAGCTTTTTTCCGAAATTGACGACGAACCCTCAACAACAAGCTCTTTGAGATTTTTACAGTTTTTTCCTTCACATTCGATCTTGGAAACAGTATTTCCGTCGAGTTCGGCGGGAACACTCACGCTTGCGGGAGAGTCTGCGGGCACCGTGTACGAAACAGAAGCTTTTTTTGCTTTGCTGCTTTCATTTTTTCCGCCGCAGCCCGCAAAGCTTCCGAGCAAAAGAGCGGAAACCAAGACCGCGCACAACGGTTTTTTCATTTTTATAATCTCCTTTATTTCAGCAATACATGATTGAATAAATACGATCCGCCCTTCATCAGTCCGAGGCTTGCGCCGAAAAAAACAGCCAGACAGCAAAAGCAGGTGGCAAGCCATTCGCCCGTTTCATTCAACTTTTTGCCGTTGATATACAGCGTGCTCGATTTGTCGACAAAACCCATGTTGTAACCAAGCAGGAAGGTCACGCCGACGGCGATAATAACAGCCAGCGCGATAATTATCCCCGTTCCTTCATGCTTCCGTTCAAAAAGACCTATCGCGCCGCCGGTAAACAGCAGCGCCGCCGGAACAACGAAAACCAAAGCGCTGATAATGATCCCTCCCGTTATCGCGTCTGAAACGATTTTTATGAGCAGAAAAAACATCAAAGCCGTGAGAGCGAGCAGGATAACGGCGGCTGTTGTTGTGATGATCCTAAGCTTTGTGAGATTTGCGGGCTTTTGGGACGACAAGAAAATCTCTCCTTGTTTAACACTGTGATTTGAGCGGCTTGTCCGCCGCTTATCTGCATTATAGCATAGCAATGGGAAATCTTCAAGAACAATTAACAATTAACAATTAACAATTAACAATGAATGGCGGGACACCCGCACCCGATTTGTATTGCCGCGTGCTTGTGCGAAAACAAAGCGCGATAACTTTGTAATTTGCAACTTGCAATTCAACTAACTCTCAACTTTCAGCTTCCTGTATTTTTCTCTGGTCGCCATGCCGCCGCGAAGGTGGCGCTCGCTTTTGTTTATCTCCAAAACCTCTCTTACCCTGCGGTACAGCGCCGGATTCAGTCTTCTCAGCCTGCCCGTGACGTCCTTATGTACCGTGCTTTTGCTCACGCCGAAGCGCTGCGCCGCCTGACGCACGGTGGCTCCCTCTTCCGCGATGTATTCGCCCAGCAGCCGGGCGCGTTCCTCAACCGTGTTGTCCACGCGCAGTCCTCCCGAAATGGTGATGCTTCACTATATGTGCGGCACGCGGGAATTATTCAAAAAAAGCCTTGCGCGCCGGCGTCAAATCGTGTATAATAATATGAAACGGAAAAACCGGAGGTATGGATATGAAAAGAATGAAAAAAGCTTTGGCGGTGCTTCTCACAGCGGCACTGCTGTTCAGCCTGACCGCGCTGCTGCCCACCGGCGTTTCGGCGGCGGCACAGCCTAAGCTGACCGTAAAAACGCAGTCGAACCTGTTCCCCGCGGCAGAGGCAGGCTACTACGACCTGTCCTCGATGGAGGACGAAAACGGCGACGTCTTTGTCACCGTGGAATTCAAGCTGGCAGCCGAGGGCAAATATCTCATAAACCTTGATTTGGAGGGCTTGCTTTGGGATCCCGACGTGCTTGAGTGGAAGGAAGAGTATAATATGTTCGGCAGCGGCAGAAACAGGCGCCTCGATCTGTTCCCGTTCGCCGCTGAGAACAACTACGGCGCCGGCATCACGAACTCCTTCGGCGACAATAACGGCGGCAAAGTCATCGGCAACTTCACCTCGGTAATGCCCGCCGCCTACGCCTATAACGAGGACGGCTCCGCCATCACCTTGGTCAGGGGTGTGTTCAAGGTGCTCGACAGAGAGGCGGGAGAAACCACCGTCACCTGCGCCATGAAGTCGCTCGGACTTTGCGACGATACAATCCGCCAGCCCTATACGCAGTATCGCCCAATCGTCAGCGGCGAGGTCAATAACGACGATATCGCGCTCGTGACCTGCTCCACCGTCATCACGCCGGCGGCGCAGCAGCGTGTCGTGCCGGGAGATTTTGACGGCGACGGTGAGCTGACGATAAACGATATCACCAATCTGCAGAGGCTGCTCTGCGGCTTCTCAGATGTGCCTTTCGACATCGACGACCCCGACTTCATAGCGTTGGCGGACGTCAACGGCGACGGCAAGGTCAACATCAAGGACGTCACCGAATTGCAGCGCGCCCTCGCGGGGTTTATTGAATTGTGATCTGTAAAGAGCGTTCCGCTTCCAAAAAAGAGCGGACGCTCTTTTTGTCGGTGTTCAGTAATCGGTTATCGGAAGTCGGTCAAGGGTCGCTTCGCTACATTTCCCCTTGAAAGGCAATGTCCCCGCAATTCATTGCGGGGATAAGGCTTATACAATCCTTAAGTTGACAGCATTGCCTTGAAATGGGAATCACCTCAGTCGCCTGCGGCGCCGGCTCCCCTTACGCAGGGGAGCCTTGGTGCTGATAAAAGCGGTCCGCGTGCTCGGAAAACCGCCGACTGCCGGCCGCCGACCAAACCTCTTCTCCTAAAAAATCTTGACTTTTTGCTCCGTTTGCTGTATTATCTAGTATGAATAGCTATATTATCAAAGGAGGTCTGTCAATTGTTTGATGCGTCGGTTATGTTTGACGCGGGCGTGGTTGGGCTGCGCATGCTCATGCCCTTGTTCGCGATCGTGATCGTCTATCAATGCTACGCTGCAATGCGTCGCCGCAGGCGTCCGGAAAAGCCGCTTGTTTCGCTGTTCAACCCGAAAACCGGCGGAATGATTCCGGTCGTGTTCTGGGAAAACTCCATCGGCAGAAGCAAAACGAGCGACATCATCATCAACGACCTTTCCGTTTCGCGCAATCACTGCGTGCTGCTGCGCCGTGCAGCGGGCTGGTTCATTTCGGACGTCGGCTCGATGACGGGAACCTACGTCAACGGCGTGCGCGTACACGGCAGAGCGCAGGTGCTCGTCGACGACGTCATAACCGTGGGCAGCACCGAATATCAGCTTAAGCGCGGCGACGATTTCAGCTCACCTCTGCGTCAGAGCAAGTTTTTCTCAAAGGTCAGCGACAAGCCCGCGATCCAGGCGTGGAAGCTGATGCTGATGATAACGCTGTTCCACCTGTTTATGGCGGTTGAGGCTATGTTCTGGAACGACGGCACGCGCGTCTATTCCCCGCTGATCCTCTTTTGCGTTTTGGCGGCGGCGGAATGGGGATTTTTCTTCGTTTCCTACTTTGTGCTGCGGCGCGTCAATTTTGAGCTTGAGGCGCTCGGCCTGTTCCTTACGGGCATCGGCGTTATGATGCTGGTGCGCCAGCTTGAAAAATCCGCCTACACACAGCTGATCGCGGCGGTTATCGGCATAGTGATCTACTGCCTTATCATAAAATTCATCGAGGATCCCGACCGCAGCGAAAAAATCCGGCTGCCGATGATGATCGTGTCGGTGGTCATGCTGATGTCGAGCATCGTGCTCGGCGGCGTCATCAACGGCGCGGCAAACTGGATCGTGATCGGCTCCATTTCGTTCCAGCCCTCGGAATTTGTAAAAACGATATTCATCTTTGTCGGTGCGGGCGCGCTGGACAAATTGCAGACCAAGCGCAACCTTGTCGAGTTCATCATCTATTCGGTGGTGTGCGTAGGCTTGCTCGCGATAATGAGCGACTTCGGCACCGCGCTTATCTTCTTCGTCACCTTCCTGCTCGTCGCCTTCATGCGTTCGGGCGATATCAAAACCATTCTGCTGCCGGTCGGAGCGGTTGCGGGCGCGTTCGCGCTGCTGCGCTTTGTCGCGTCCAAGATCAGCTTTATCGGCGACCGCTTCAATTATGTCCTCGGCCGCTTTAAGGCGTACCGCCATGTGTGGGAATACGCCGACCAAAGAGAGGGCTATCAGCAGGTGCGCGCTCTGACCTATATAGCCAGCGGCGGACTTTTCGGCGTGGGCATCGGCAACGGCTATTTCAAGCAGTACGCCGCGTCCGAGACCGACTTCGTTTTCGCGCTGGTGTCGGAGGAAATGGGCGTTATCGTGGCGATCGTGATCGCCATCGCGGTGGCGCTGCTGATGATCTACGCGCGCGCGGTAGCTACCCGCACCAGAAGCGCGTTCTATTCGATCTCGTCCTGCTGCGCTGCGGGTCTTCTGGTGGTGCAGCTCTCGCTAAACGTGCTCGGCTCCACCGATATCCTGCCTCTCACCGGCGTTACCTTCCCGTTTATCAGCGCCGGCGGCTCCAGCATAATCTCCTGCTGGGGACTTCTCGCCTTTATCAAGGCGGCTGACGAAAGAACCTATTCCATCAAGCGCTGAGGCGCTTGATGGAGTTGAGAGTCGGCAGTGGGTTAAACAAGGGTCTTGACCTGACCGCAGGTTGAGTGCCTTACCTTTGATTCACTGCCGCGGCACGGTCAAGACCGTGCCATACGAAACTCTCAACTCTCAACTCCGAAGGGGTGACTATATGAAAAGAGTTTTGCGTCGAAGCACCTTTGTTTTGATTTTTACAATAGCATTTATCATCGGCATCGGCTTTTTTACCGCCGAGCTGGTTTTCGGCGCGAAGGACTGGATCGCCCAGCCCTACAACGCCCATGTCGCGGGCAACGGCGGCTTGGAAGAAGCGGGCAGTATCTATGACCGCAACGGCGAGGTGCTTGCCCAAACCGTCGACGGCAAGCGCGTCTATAACAGCGACAAAATCGTGCGGCGCGCGCTGCTGCACACCGTCGGCGACGACAGCCTGAATATCTCCACGGCTGTCCAGAGCAAATACCGCTCGCTGCTCACCAACTACAGCCTTATCTGGGGACTCAATATGCCCCAAAGCATGCGCACCTCGCGCGACGTCACCCTCACGGTGGACGCCCAAGCCTGCAAAACGGCGTATGAGGCGCTTGAGGCGACCGGCTGCAAGGGCGCTGTGGTGATATATAACTACAAGACAGGCGAGGTGATCTGCTCGGTCAGCAACCCCACCTATGACCCTGCCGATCCTCCCGTAATCACAAGCGAGAACGAGCAGGAATACGACGGAGTTTATCTCAACAACGTGCTGTCTTCCACATATATTCCGGGCTCCATCTTCAAGATCGTCACCGCTGCAGCGGCGATCGAAAACAACGTGCCGAGTCTATCCAAAAACGAGATCTGCTACTGCGAAGGAGTTGAGGTCATCGGCGAGGATCAGGGCAACGAAAGCCACGAGATAAAATGCTACGACGGCGAGTCGCACGGCAGCGTTGATCTTACGGAAGCCATGAAGCAGTCCTGCAACATCGCCTTCGCTCACCTGACTCTGGAGGTCGGCGCGGAAAAAATGCAGCGTACGGCAGACTTGATAGGCATCAACAGCTCCTTTAAGGTGGACGACATTCCCACCGCGAAGGGTCATTACGAGGCGCCCGAATATGACGAAAACCTGCTCGCGTGGACGGGCATCGGTCAGGGCTCCGGCGAATATGAGGACAGGGTAAACCCCATGCAGATGGCTGTCATCTGCGGCGCGATCGGCAACAACGGCACAGCCGCGAACCCCACCTATATCAAGGACGGCACCGACGATATCCTTGAAATGATGGGCTTCAAATCCAACGAGCCGCACAAGCTGCTGGGCGTCGAGACCGCGCAGCGCCTTGACGCTGTCATGCCTCAATACGACATCGGCGGACTGAGCGTTCGCGCCAAAACCGGCACTGCCGAGATCGACACCGATCAAAAAATAAACAACGCGTGGTTCGTCGGCTATTCCGTCGACGATGACTGCCCGCTTGCCTTTGCCTGCGTGGTGGAACGCACCCAGGGAACGATCTGGGAGCCCGCGACCGGCAGCACAAAGGCAAAGCCGATCATCGAGCAGGTTCTGCCTCTCGCGGCGCAGGCGGTCAGAGGATACTGATTTTAACGGTTTAAACTCAAAACCGACTACCGACTACCGACTACCTACAACTGACAACTGACTACCGACTACCGACAACCGACTACCGACAACCGACAACCGACTACTGACAACTGACAACTGACAACTGACAACTGACTACCGACAACTGACTACCGACAACCGACTACCGACAACTGACTACCGACAACTGACTACCGACAACCGACAACCGACAACTGACTACTGACTACTGACTACTGACAACTCATATATATATAGAAAGGAATTTTTCCAATGGCAAACTTTTTGAAATCACTGTTCGGCAACTACAGCAAGCGCGAGGTCAAGCGCGTCCAGCCCATCGCCGACAAGGTGCTGGCGCTGGAAAGCAAATATGCCGATATGTCCGAGAGCGAGCTGAAAAACCAGACCGCTCTTTTCAGAGAACGCCTTAATAACGGCGAAACTCTGGACGACATCCTTCCCGAGGCTTTTGCCGCCTGCCGTGAGGCGAGCTGGCGCGTGCTCGGAATGAAGCATTTTCCCGTTCAGATCATCGGCGGCATCGTGCTCCATCAGGGACGCATCGCCGAAATGAAAACCGGTGAGGGCAAGACCCTCGTCGCCACACTGCCTGCCTACCTCAACGCCCTCGCAGGAAACGGCGTCCACGTCGTAACGGTCAACGATTACCTCGCGCGCCGCGACTCCGAGTGGATGGGCAAGCTCTACAAATACATGGGCTTGAAGGTCGGCCTTATCGTTCACGACCTCTCAAACGATCTGCGCAAGGAAGCCTACAACGCCGACATCACCTACGGCACCAACAACGAGCTCGGCTTCGACTATCTGCGCGACAACATGGTCGTCTATAAGGAAAACAAGGTGCAGCGCGGCCATTCCTTCGCCATCGTCGACGAGGTCGACTCCATACTCATCGATGAGGCGCGTACTCCGCTCATCATCTCCGGCAAGGGCGACAAGTCCACCGACCTCTATGAAAAGGCAGACAGGCTCGCGAAGACCTTCCGCATGGAGCGCTTCACCGAGATCGACTCCAAGCAGGATATGGAGGAATACTACGAGGAAAACGGCATCGACTACGTCGTCGATGAAAAGCAGAAAACCGCCACCCTGACCCAGCTCGGCGTTAAGAAGGCGGAGGAATACTTCAACCTCGAAAACCTCACCGACCCCGAAAACCTCACCCTGCAGCACCACATCAATCAGGCTATCAAGGCAAACGGCGTAATGAAGCTCGATGTTGACTACGTCGTCAAGGACGGCGAGATCATCATCGTCGACGAGTTCACCGGCCGTCTTATGTACGGCAGACGCTTCAACGAGGGTCTGCATCAGGCTATCGAGGCCAAGGAGGGCGTTAAGGTTCAGGCGGAGTCCAAGACCCTCGCCACCATCACCTTCCAGAACTATTTCCGTCTTTACAACAAGCTTTCCGGCATGACCGGTACCGCTCAGACCGAGTCCGAGGAATTTCAGGATACCTACAAGCTCGACGTTGTTGAGATACCCACCAACAAGCCCGTGATCCGCAAGGACCTGCCCGACTATGTCTTCAAAACCGAGAACGGCAAGTTCAACGCGGTCATCGACCAGATCGTCGAGGCTCACGAAAAGGGTCAGCCCGTGCTGGTCGGCACCATCTCGATCGAGAAATCGGAGCTTCTCTCCAAGATGCTCAAGCGCCGCGGCGTCAAGCATAACGTCCTCAACGCCAAGCAGCACGACAAGGAAGCCGAGATAGTCGCGCAGGCAGGCAAATACGGCGCCGTCACCATCGCCACCAACATGGCAGGACGCGGCACCGATATAATCCTCGGCGGCAACGCCGAATACATGGCGAAGGCTTCGATGCGCAAGCAGGGCTATCCCGAGGAAATGATCGAGGAGGCGACCGGCTACGCCGAAACCGACAACGAGGAGATCCTCGAGGCTCGCAAGACCTTCCGCGAACTCAACGAGAAATACAAGGACGAGATCAAGGACGAGGCGGATCAGGTGCGCGCCGCCGGCGGCTTGATGATAATCGGCACCGAGCGCCACGAATCGCGCCGTATCGACAACCAGCTCCGAGGCCGTTCCGGCCGTCAGGGCGACCCGGGCGTCAGCCGCTTCTATCTCTCAACCGAGGACGACCTCATGCGTCTGTTCGGCGGCGACAGAATGCGCTCGATGATGGACAGCCCGCTGCTGCGCGTCGAGGAAAATATGCCCATCGAGAGCAAAATGCTCTCAAATATCATCGAAAGCTCCCAGGAGAAGGTAGAGCTGCGCAACTACGGCATCCGCAAGGACGTTCTGAAATACGACGACGTCGTCAACAAGCAGCGTGAGGTCATCTACAGCGAGCGCGACCGCGTGCTCAACGGAGAGGATCTCCACGACACCGTGCTCCAGATGATGAGCAAGACCGTCGACAACTCCATCGCCCACTATCTGCCCGAGGGACCCAAGGAGCACTGGAACTATCAGAGCCTTATCGAATACTACAGGGGCTGGATCATCACCGACGAGGAGAAATACAAGCTCGACAGAGATGACCTCGAGGATATGGACGCGGACGAGATCGGCCAGATGATAAAGGACGACGCCCTTGCTATCTTCAAGGCGAACGACGAGCTTCTGCCGCCCGAGACCATTCGCGAGATGGAGCGCGTTTATATGCTGCGCGCCGTTGATACACACTGGATGGATCACATCGACGCCATGGATCAGCTCAAAGCCGGCATCCACCTGCGCGCCTACGGTCAGCACGACCCCGTTGTCGAGTACACCGAGGAAGGCTTCGGAATGTTCTACGAGATGAACGAGGCGATCCGCGAGGACACCGTCAAGATGATGCTCATCATGCCCAAGCGCGTCTATGAGATACAGAAGCGCCAGGAGGCGATCGAGGCTGCACGCAAGGAGGCGGAGCGCAGAGCCGCCGCCGCGCATCAGGTGATGCTGCAAAACGGCGAGGAACACGCCGCCGCGAAGCCGAATCCCGTTCAGGAGGCGCTCAAGCGCGAGCAGGTGGCACAGCCTACCCAAACCTCCGGCGACGGCACCGACACCGCGAACAAAACCGTCCGCAAGGGCAAAAATGTCGGCAGAAACGACCCGTGTCCGTGCGGCAGCGGCAAAAAATACAAAAAATGCTGCGGCAGAGATCAGTAAACAAAAAGCTCCTTCGGGAGCTTTTTTGTTTAGTGAACAGTGAATAGTGAATGGTAGCTCCGGTATATATTGTATAGGGCGTTGCGGTTTGGGAAACCGTGCCAAAAATCCGCACCGCGGCATTACAGATCGGGTGCGGGCAGCGCCCGCCCTTCACTGTTCACCGTTCACTATTAATAAATGCACAAATTTTGTCAAAACTTTTGTTTAATTTCACAAACGGAATAATAAATTGATGGTTCCCGACTAAAAATGTCCAAAAATTTTCACTAAATCTTTCAAAAAACTGCACAAAACCGTCACATTTGTTTTGTATAAGTCACCAAAAATATAATTTTTTCAACTAAAACAATTGATTTCTATGATAAAAAATGAGGCTTCACTAGAAAGTGTGGGTAACCCAAATCCGCGTTTATGCCGCGAAAGCTATTGACAATGAGTATGCATATGGTAGGCTAAATGCCGGGCAGCAGCCCATTTATGGGGCTTGCCTGCGCTGGGGCTTGATTTCCACGGACGCCGCAAAAGCAGAAGGGGATAGTGTTGGCGCGGGTCCATACACGATCTATATGATCCCTAAGGCAGATATGGCTAATGCGGGCGGCTCATACCGATTGAATTACCAGAATACAAATGATTCTTGGGGGCAAGCGAATTTTACGTTTACCGGCAGAACCCATAATGGTCGTCCTGTGTATAAAACAACCTTTAGCCCAACCAATGATAAATCAAAACATTGTCAGCTTCAAGTGGATTCCGGCGGATCGTTTAGCTGGGATTTATACAACGGAGAACATTCTTGGAGCGATTGGAACGGAAAATACTTTGACGCGGACAGTTCGGGTTCATGGAATAATTCTGTTAGTTTTGACACATATTGTGTTTATACGTCTTCTACTTCGAATCTCGGAGATCTAACGTGGAATGCGAGTTCAAGCAAATATACGTTAACGCAGCAGCTAAGTGCCGGCACTACGTACAAACTCAGGGTTTACAACAGCTCCTACGGTTACGGCTCAAAATTCTTCCAATGCGACGCAAAAACACAAACATCAACCGGTTCCACAACAATGTATGCGTATAAAGACGCCAGTGATACCGCAGTTGTTTCTGTTACGCCGACAATTACAGCGAACTATACATTTGAGTGGACATTAGCTGACAGCAGAAACGACGACGCAAAACAGTATGTTAAGAACGGCAGTTTGAATATCATATTCCCCACAACCTACACAGTCACCTATTCTCTCGACTCGAATGTGACCAAGGGCACTATCACGGGCGGTACAGATAACGGTTCGGGAACCATTACCGCTCTCAGCTGCAGCAACGTTGTGATAAATGTTTCCTACGCCAGCGGCTATGAATATGACAGCTCGCAGTCATCAATAAACGGCGCGACAGTATCAAATAACGGAACAACTTTTACTTACAGCAGTATTTCGGAAAACAAATCATTAACTGTCCGCGCAAAGCAAAGCGCGTTCTCTGTCTCGATCCAGGTGACGAACAACACGGGCGGCACGGTTTCACCGTCGTCCTATTCAGGTGTGCTTCCGGGGGAAAGCAAGCAGATAACCGCAACACCCGATTCACAGAACAATTACGTGTTCTCCGGCTGGACTGCCAGCCCTGCAGGGAACGTAACCTTTGTTGACGCAGGCTCGGCTATAACCACCTTCACCGCCACCGCCGCGGCTACCATCTACGCTAACTTTACGCAGGAAACGCTTTTTCCTGTAACAGTTAAGCTTGACGGCTTGACCGAAACTACCGTGAACGCCGGCAACACCATCAATCCCACGCTTACCCGCGTTGACAGATCGGGCTCCGACTATGAATTTACCGGCTGGACGCTGACCGGAGACGTGGCGCTTGCGCCGGGATACAGTGCTACAGACACAACTATCAAGATCACCGCGACCGGAGCCGGTACAGTCACCGCCAATTATACGCACGTTGATTACATCTACTTCTACGCCGCGCTGCAATCCTCATGGGACAGCAACCCGTTAGTGACGGTAGACGGCTCCAATGTAGGCGCCTATGCTTGGATAGCAAACAAAGCAAACAACGACACCGCCAAAACGCTCTACAGCAACGGAACCGGCACAACGATAGGCGGCAATAACTGTTACCTGAATCCGTAAAACCCAAAACACAAAAAATGCTAACAAACCGATAGCTATGCGGAAATCAGCGGTCAAATGGTCAGAAAGATCTTCACCCAAAAGG
>ONHJ01000064.1 GCA_900317595.1 uncultured Eubacteriales bacterium
TCGGTGGGATCGGTGGGATCGGTGGGCTGAGTGGGATCGGTAGGATCGGTGGGATCGGTGGGGATCTCGCCTACAGACTCAACATTGAAGGTCTTGGTAGCCTCGCTGTTGTCGGAAGCCTGAACGGTAACGGTGATCTGATATGCGCCGTTTTTGGCGGGAGTGAAGTTATAGGTGCTGTTCATGGTGTAATAAGCCACGTTCTGAGCGCCCGTGGGGTCTACCACGACATACTTATAGAACAGCAGGTTAGTGCCGGTCTTGCCGCCGCCCGCGGTGACGCTGATGGTCGCCTGAGCGCCGGTCTGCACATAGCCGTCGTCTGCCGGAGTAACTTTCTTTATGATCGGGTTTGACACGTTGGTGTCGTCCTGAACGGTGATGCTGATGGTGCGCTGAGCGGTGTTGCCGGCGGTGTCCATGAAGTCAAAGGTCAGGGTGAAGGAACCCGCAGCCGAAGGCGTCCATGTAGCCTTGCCGGAGGTCGAGAAGTCCTTGATAACGGTGCTGCCGACGCTGAATTTATACTTAACGGTGCCTTCGGAGCTGGTCGCTGACGCACTCAGAGAAACCTCTGCGCCCTTGTAGACATTGGTCGCGGGATTAGCCGCATAGCTCTTGACCTTAAGCGCGCCGAGATCAAAGGGCTCCCAAGCCTTCTTTGACCAGTCGTACAGATAGCCGTCCATCGTCTGAAGGTTGGCGGTCTGTTCAGAGCCGTTGAAGATACAATTCTCATATGCGGTGTGGGTGGTGTACTTCCAGACGTCTTCGCCGACCTCGGTCATGGGATCGCCCGGCCATGCGTTGTTCTGGTTGCCTGCGCCGCCGTCGCCGTTCCACATATAGCAGTTGGGGTTAGACCACTTGTCGGTGTTGCGGAAATAAACGGTGATCTCGCCGCCGGGTACGGGCGGATCGGTGGGATCGGTGGGATCGGTAACGTCGCCGCCAACATAAGCGGACCATTTGGGATCGTTGATGTTTGTGATGTCGCAGATCTGACCGTTGTAGTTGCCGTAGGAAAGGTCACTGGTCTGATTGGTGCCGACTCCGCTGTTGCCGTTGTTGAATATGATTTTGTTGAAGCCGCCTGTTACCGTATAGGTAAACACGCCGCTCTCGGATGTGGCGGTCATTTTAACGCCCGGCCAAGTGCCGTTGTTGCCGCTGCCTTCGGTCCACATATAGCAATATGCTTGTGTCCATCCGCTGGGAACGCGGACATAGATTTTGTCGCCGCTTGCCGCGCTTGTGCCGACGGGCAGCATAAAGAGCACGCCCAGCATCAGCGCAAGACAAAGAACAACACTTAATACTTTGTGCTTTCTTCTGATCATAATGATGTTCCTCCATAAATCATTATTTGAGCAGCTTTGCGTACTGCTCCACCTTTACGTTTATATCATAGTATATCTTGCGATTTATTATTTTCCTTTTTCGAATAAACGGATTTTTCTTTCGCCAAAATTCTACTCCTGTTTTTGTGCAATCTGACCGTTGACACTTGGATCGCAATAAAAAAAGCACCCTCAGGTGCTTTTTTTCGCGGCGTGGATCTTCTTCTCCTCGCCTCTTAATAATCTTTTTATGTTTTCCCTGTGCATTATTACGGCAAAAACGCCGATCAGCAGCGAGCACACCGTGGTAACAAGCACATACCACATACAGGGCTGCGTCAGCAGATGGTCGAACACAAAGGTGCACAGGAAGGTGATGGGCGCATAGAGCAGCGCCGAGATGATGCTGGCGAGAGAGATTATCCTGCCGATGATGAAAATAATCAGAAAGACCGAGATCGCCATCAAAAACACCCGCCAGTCGGTCGAGAGCATGAGCGCGCCGGTCGTCACGATGCCCTTGCCGCCCTTGAAGTGGAAATACAGCGGGAAGCAATGACCGATGATACAGAAAACTCCGGCGAAATAGCGCACGCAGATCAGGTAGCAGCGTTCGAACCACTCGCCGTTGTCGGGTATGGAGCCGAAAGCCTTGAACAGGAAAAGGCCGATAAGCACCGCCGCGACACATTTGAGCGCGTCGCTTACGATGGTGATGATAGCAGGCATCTTGCCCACAGAGCGCAGCACGTTCGTAAAGCCCGCGTTGCCGCTGCCCATTTGGCGGATATCGCCCTTGCCCTTGGTGACGACCCTGGTCACGATGACGGCAGGGTTGATGCTGCCTATCAGGTATGCTATCACCGCGATCGCCAAAAACAGATACCAATTATTGAGAAAAATACTGCATATGGTCTGAAACATCACTTCTCTCCCCTTTCACGCACGATGATCTTCACAGGCGTTCCCTCAAGTCCGAACGTCTCGCGGATGCGGTTTTCGAGATAACGCTGATAGGAAAAATGGAAAAGCTCCTTATCGTTGCAGAAGAAAACGAAGGTCGGCGGCTTTACGCCCGCCTGCGTCATATAAAAGATCTTCAGGCGCTTGCCCTTGTCTGACGGCGGCTGCACGCGCGTCGTCGCCTGCGCCAGCAGCTCGTTGAGCATGCCGGTGCGGATGCGGAGAGCGGCGTTTTCATAGCACATCACGATGTTCTCAAACAGCCTGTCGATGCGCTGACCGGTTTTGGCTGAGATGAAAACCTGCGGGGCGTAGGACATAAAGGCAAAATCCGAGTCAAGCTTCTTCTTGAACTCCTGCATGGTTTTGTCGTTCTTTTCCACCGCGTCCCACTTGTTGACTGCGAGGATGCAGGCTCTGCCCGCCTCATGCGCCAAGCCCGCGACCTTGGTGTCCTGCTCGGTGACGCCCTCGGTGGCGTCGATCATAATGACGCAGACGTCGCTGCGCTCGATCGCCATTTTAGCGCGGAGGATGCTGTATTTTTCGATATCGTCATAGATGCGGCTCTGCCGGCGCAGACCGGCGGTATCGGTGAAGTTGAACCTGCCGTATTTGTTTTCGACAAGAGTGTCGATGGTGTCGCGCGTGGTGCCGGCGATATCCGAAACTATGCAGCGCTCCTCGTCGGTGATCTTGTTTATCAGCGAGCTTTTGCCCGCGTTGGGCTTGCCGATGACCGCCACATTGATAACGGCGTCGTCGGCTTCATCAGCCTCGGCAAACTCAAGGCAGGAGAACACGCGGTCGAGCAGGTCGCCCGAGCCGTGACCGTGGACGGCGGAAACCGCGACGGGTTCGCCGAGCCCGAGGTTGTAGAATTCATAGAACTCCATCGGCGGCTCGCCGACGGAATCGCATTTGTTGACGCAGAGCACGACCGGCTTGCCGGATTTCTGGAGCATCTGCGCCACCTCGGCGTCGGTCGCCACCAAGCCGCTTTTGAGGTCGGTGACGAGGATGATGGCGGAGGCGGTGTCGATGGCGAGCTGTGCCTGACGGCGCATTTGCATAAGGATGATGTCGTCGCTCTTCGGCTCGATGCCGCCGGTGTCGACCACCATCGCCGATTTGCCGCACCACTCGACTTCGCCGTAGATGCGGTCGCGGGTCACGCCCGGGGTATCGTCGACGATCGACAGGCGCTGCCCAATCAGTTTATTGAAAAGCGTGCTTTTGCCGACATTCGGTCTGCCGACAATCGCGATAACAGGCTTGGTCATAGAAAAACCTCCTCTTTGGAGAGTTGTGCGCTGCGCGCAATTAACAATTAAGAACAATTAATAATTAATTATTAACAGTGAAGGGCGGGCGCTGCCCCCACCCGAATTGTATTGCTGCGGGCTTGGGAGAGAGCAAAGGCTCCTTTTGTAAAGGAGGCTTTCCGTACAGCAACTCACAACTCACAACTCACAACTCAAAACTAACTCTCAACTCTCAACTCTGAAAGAAAAAATGGGCGTGCAGAAAACTGCCGCCCACGATGTTGCAATCACTATTTGATTAAGCGTCTTTCTGAACGATAACCTGGCGCTCTTTTTTGCCAACGCCGTATTTACCGCAATTGGTGCACGCCCTGTGAGCCGCAGTCAGCTCGCCGCAGTGTGGGCAGGTTACGAGCGTGGGAGCCTCGAGCTTCCAAACAGTTGAACGTCTTGAGCTTTTTCTTGCGTGTGATGTTTTTCTGGTGGGTACTGCCATGACAAAGACCTCCTTATATGTGTACTATTCATCCATAAGCTGTTTTAAGATGGCGAGCCTTGGGTCAACAGCCTTCTGTTCACAGGAGCAACTGCCGTTGTTGAGATTTTGTCCGCAGATCTGACACAAGCCCCTGCAATCCTCCCGGCAAAGGTTTTTTTGCGGAAGATCGAGAAGTATGTCGGACACGGCGATCTCTTCAAGCTCGACGGTAAAATCAGGTGTTTCAATATAGTCGTCGTTGCCCTCGTCCGCCAAGGTCTGCACAAGGCGGTGTTCAAACCGCTTTTGCTCCCTTTTGATAAAGGCTTCGCCGCAGCGGTCGCAGCAGCGGCTGTAGTCGTAACAGCAGCACAGCGACAGTGTGACAAGCCCGGTGCGGTTGCGGGCGACAGCGGTGACTTCAACAGGCGACGTGAATGGAAAAACGCCGTCGATGTCAACAGCCGAAAGGTCAAGCATGCAGCTTTCCCGCTGCTCGCTTCCTTCGACCAAAAATACAGATTTGAGATCAAAAAGCATAACAGCACCTCTCACCGCAGCAACACATATTAAAACGCTGTCTTATATTATACAAAACAAACACCCCTTTGTCAACAATAAAATTTGATAAATCGGGGAGTTTTTTTGATTTTGGCGGAAGAAACCGCCGTTTAATTCCGACAAAGAATCATTGCAGGCGTTTTGCGAGACAGGCAGAGCAAAAAGGGTCGCCGCATATCCGAAAGCGGCGACCCCGAAGCTTTTTGCTTATTGCTTATTCTTTATAATCAGACCTTCTCGCAGACCGCGTTGATGGAATCCGGCACGTCAGCCTCGTCCGCGGAGATGAGCAGAACGATGTTGACGGAGCAGGCGTCGCTGAGATTCTGAAGCTTTTTGGTGAAGCTCTCAAGACCGGCGAGCGCCTCGGGAGCGATCTTGAAGGTGGAATCCACCAGAATATCGGTCACATCATAGTTGCCGGCGCAGATGCCGCTGATGAAGCCGTAGAGCATATCATAACCAAAGATGTTGTACTGGTCGGTGTCGATCAGTCTTGCCTTGTGAGTGACGTCATAGGTGAGCTTTGCGCCCTTTTCGATGACAACAACATTGCCCGAGGACGCCGCGACCGCCTCGTTGGCGCGCGCGATAAGCTTTTTAGTTTTGCCGGTGCCTTTTTTTCCGATAAGTAAAGTAACCATAATCGTGAAACCTCCTGTATTCCTGTATATTTATGTTTAGAAAAAGTTTAACTTTGTCAGATCACATTGTGAGCGCGAGTCTCTGCTCCAGCTCCGCCTTCTGATCCTCATAGCCGGGCTTGCCGAGCAGCGCGAACATATTCTTTTTGTAGCTCTCGACGCCGGGCTGGTTGAAGGGATTGACGCCGAGCATATAGCCGGAAATGGCGCAAGCCTTCTCGAAGAAGTAGATCAGATAGCCGAGCTCGGTCTCGTTCATCTCGGGAACGTCGATAACCACGTTGGGAACGCCGCCGTCGTTGTGAGCGAGCACAGTGCCCTCAAACGCCTTGCGGTTGACAAAATCCATGGTCTTGCCGGCGAGGAAGTTGAGTCCGTCGACGTTGGTGGGGTCGGTGCCGAGAGTGACCTCTTTCTTGCATTTGTCAAAGAGGACGACGGTCTCGAACATGGTGCGTCTGCCGTCCTGGATATACTGTCCGAGAGAGTGCAGGTCGGTGGAGAAAACAACGCTCGCGGGGAAAAGACCCTTTTTGTCCTTGCCCTCGCTCTCGCCGAAGAGCTGCTTGAACCACTCCGCCATCATGGTGTAGGCGGGCTCGTAGGAAACCATGACCTCCATCGTTTTGCCCTTGCGGTAAAGGATGTTGCGGATAGCGGCGTATTTATAGCAGTCGTTGGTCATAACGTCATCGTTGTTGAGCTCGTTCTGCGCCTGCTGAGCGCCAAGCATGAGAGCGTCGATGTCAGCGCCGGAAACAGCGATGGGAAGCAGACCGACCGCGGTGAGGACGGAGAAACGTCCGCCGACGTCGTCAGGCACAACGAAGGTCTCATAGCCCTCCTTGTCGGCAAGCGCCTTAAGAGTGCCGCGCGCCTTGTCGGTGGTGCAGAAGATCCTCTCCTTAGCGCCCTCCTTGCCGTACTTCTTCTCGAGCATCTCGCGGAATACGCGGAAAGCGATCGCGGGCTCGGTGGTGGTGCCGGACTTGGAGATCATGTTGACGGAAACATCCTTGCCCTCGCAAAGCTCCATGATCTCGGCAAGCGCCGAGGAGCTGATGGAATTGCCGGTGAAAAAGATCTGCGGAGTGTCCTTGCAGGTGAGGTTGTAGTTCTGAGAGGTCAGAAACTCGATAGCGGCACGCGCGCCGAGATATGAGCCGCCGATGCCGATAACGACAAAAACGTCGGAGTTCTTCTTGATTTTTTCAGCCGCAGCCTTGATGCGGGAAAACTCATCCTTATCATATTTGGTGGGAAGCTCCAGCCAACCGATGAAATCGTTGCCGAGGCCGTCGCCGTCGTGAAGCGCCCTGTGAGCCGCCTTCACTTCCTGTGCCACGCCGGTGTATTCGTGCTCGCTGATAAAGCCTTGCAAAAACTTTTCATTTAATTTTGTAGCCATATAGTCATCCTCCATAAATGTACTATTTGTTCCATTATACAATAAGTCGCGTTGTTTTGCAAGGGATTTTTTATAATTGAAAAATGAAAAATGAAAATTGCAAGGTTTCTACAAGCTGAAAGCGGAGAGTTAAGAATTGAAAAGCACAACTCAAAACTGCCTGCCGACCGCTAATAACCGACCGCTAAACCTTAAAAAACGACTCAAATACCTTTCCCAGAACAAGGCGATATGTCGCCTTTGGTATCTCCTGCCGAGCGACTACCGGAAACTGCTGCTCGTCATCTCCGATCCTGTAGACCACCACTCCGACCTTTTCGCCGTCAAGCACCGGCGCGGTCAGCTCGTCGGGCAGCTCCACGGTCGCCTGCGGCTCGTCGGCGCTCGCTTTGCCGATCACCGCGTTTGAATGGATCTCGCAGCCGATCGGCACTTCCTTGCTCATTCCCTCCTTGACCTTTATCGAGCCGGGAAGATCGTCGGGTACTTTTAATTCCTTTACCGCATAATTTGCGAAGCCGTAGTTGAGCAGCGCCGCAGCGTCGGCAAAGCGCTGTTTGCCGTTATCCGCTCCGAGCACCACGCCGATAAGCGACATTCCGTCGCGAGTCGCGGTGGCGGAAATGCAGCAGCCGGCGTCGTCGGTGGTGCCGGTCTTCAATCCCGTAATGCCGTTGTAGGTCTTGAGCAGCTTGTTGGTGTTGACGATCTGGGTCTCGCCGCCGCGCAGATAGTCGAGCCAGATCGACGTGTAGCCGAAGATCTCCTTGTGGCGGCACAGCGCCCGCGACATCAGGGCGACATCATAGGCTGATGTCAGATGCCCTTCTTCGTCAAGTCCGTTGCAGTTTTTGAACACGGTGTCCTTCATGCCCAGCTCCGCCGCGCGGCTGTTCATCTGCGCCACAAAGGCATCCTCGCTGCCGCTGATATGCTCGGCAAGAGCGACCGCCGCGTCGTTGGCGCTGGCGACCACGGTCGCCTTTATCATGTCGTCCGCCGACATCTTCTCCCCCGGCTCCAGCCAGATATCGCTGCCGCCCATAGACGCGGCGTGCTCCGATGTGGTGATGATATCGTCGAGATGCAGCCTGCCGCTGTCTATCGCCTCGAATACAAGCAGCAGGGTCATAACCTTGGTGATCGACGCGCAGGGACGCTGTTCGTGCGCGTTTTTTTCGTACAGTATCTTGCCTGTCGACGCCTCCATCAGCACCGCCGCCGGAGCCGAAACAAGCTCCTCTTCCGCGGAAACGACCGCCATAGAGCCGAAAAGCAGTGAAATACTCAATAATATTGCCAATACCTCTTTTAACATAAAAACACCTCGCTCATAAATATGAGCGAGGCAGTGTGATTATGTCGTTTGCGGCGATCCCGGGCGGATCATTCAATTATGCAGACCGCGTGCGCCGAGATGCCCTCGAGCCTTCCGGTGAAGCCGAGACGTTCCTCGGTGGTCGCCTTTACGCTGACCTGCGTGACGTCGATGCCGCAGTTTTTGGCGATGGTTTCGCGCATATTGAC
>ONHJ01000089.1 GCA_900317595.1 uncultured Eubacteriales bacterium
GATCGGTCCCGGCGGCAGTCCGCGAAGAACGTATGTATCATATCTGCTCTTGAAGTCGGTTCCCGCCGTCGCAGGCAGCTTGTCCGCGCTGCGGTAGGGATAGAACTTGGTGGAATCAAGGCTGAGCGACGAAACGCCCATGTCGACGTCCGCGGAAAGACGGTTGTGGATTATGGATGAGATGATGTACATATCCTCCTTGTTTGCCGCCTCAGCCTGAACGATCGACGCTATGGTCATGATCTGGTCGAGGTCGTACCTCGTTCCGGTCTCTTTCAGCATTTTGTGCAGGGAATAGAGCTTTTCATAGCCGTCGTACGCCTGCTTCATATAGAGCTTCGCCTCATAGTTGTTGAGGAATTTGTAAATGACGCTCAGCGGGTCGTCGTGCTCATAGAACTCATATTTATCGGGATAGAGGTAGCCCTCGAGCTTGTAATAGCGCTCGCCGGGATTCTTGATATCCTTGATGAAATCGAAATCGTTGTCGAATTTATCCGACGCGCACAGCTCAAGGAACGTCTCCTTATCGGCGAGAGCGCGCTCCTCGACCAGCTTGTCCGCGATCTCGATGACGCTCATGCCCTCGATGATGGTGACCTCGACCGTATCGGTGCGGCTGGATTTTCCGGCAAGGTGAGTGAGGATCGCCTGATAGTCCATGTTCTTCTTAAGCTGATAGGTGCCCTCCGAAAACTCATTGTCGGATTTGGTCATGCGGGCAAACATCTTGAAGTAGCTCGGCTCGTCGATAACGCCGTTTTTCACAAGCAGGTCGGTGACCGAATCGAGCGTTGGATTGGCAGGCACCTTTATTGAAACGACGGTGTCGTCCTTGCGGTTGATCGCCAGCAGGTCGTTAAGACCCGTGACCACATAGGCTGAGACCATGGCGCTGATTATCAGCACCGAAACCAGCCAGAAAATGCGGAAATAGCGCCTGTTGCGCCTGTTGCGGCGGCGAAGCTCACGCTTTTGCTCACGCTGGCGCTTTTTCAGCGACTTTTTTGATTCCTTGGCGATCTGCTCCTTGACGTCCTGACCGCTGTAGGAATTGATTTCCTCGGGTTGACGCGCGTTGCCGCCGTCATCGTAATTGTCGGCTATGCTCAAATGAAAATTCTCCGCCTTTTTGCGCCTTTGCGCCTCAAATTCGCGGCGGGAGTTATCGTTGTTTTCCATTCATATACCTCTCAGCAATTGCGGTTGATAAACTTTTCTGTCACAATGATATCCGTACGGCGGTCATGCGCGCCGCGCGGAAGCTGCTTTAATGTGTATTTCGCGTAGCAGATGCCGACGGTCACGCCGCCGAACTCGTCGAGAAAGCGGTCGTAATAGCCCTTGCCGAAGCCGACGCGGTATCCCTCAAGGTCGAAGCACAGACCCGGAACCACGCACAGCCCATTTGACAGATCGGCGACCCTTTCGCATTTTTCGGGATCGGGCTCGAGCAGCGAAAATGTGCCGTGGCTAAGCTCGTCAAGCGAACGGATGTAATAAAAATCCATTCTGCCCGAGCGGTCGGCGCACCTCGGGACCGCGACTTTTTTTCCGTTTTCAAGGGCGTCGAGGATTATGCCGCGAGTTTCACATTCTATGGGAGAGGAAACAAAAATGAACAGCGTTTCGCAGTCCCTGTACTCCGCAAGCCCCAGCAGATTGGCGGTCAGCGCTTTGTCCAGCCTTTGCTTAACATCGGCGGGACATTGGGCGCGCAGCTTTTTATACCGCGCGCGCAGCCTGCGCTTTTCCTCCCTGACGTTTACTAAAAGCATTGCATATCACTCAATACCTTGTCAGCCTCGTTCTCCGAAAGCGCGAAAGCGACGATCGCCCTGCCGAAGCTGAGCGCGCAGCCCGCGCCCTTCGCGGTGATGACGTTGCCGTCGGTCTCAACATGAGCGCCGGTATATTCGGCGCCGCGAAGCTCGTTTTCAAAGCCCGGGAAGCTGGTGACCTTTTTGCCCTCGAGCAGACCCATGCAGCCGAAGATCGAAGGAGCGGCGCAGATGGCAGCGATCAGCTTGCCGTTGTCAAAGCAGTATTGTATCGCGTCCCTTACGTCTTGACTCGCCTTAAGGTTGAGCGTTCCGGGCATTCCGCCGGGAAGGACAACGCCCTCGATATCATCATATGAAACATCCTGCAGAAGAATGTCCGCTTTAACGGTCACTCCGTGAGAGCTCTGCGCGTATTCCCCGGTTACGCCCACCGTTTTTACGTCCAGACCGGCACGGCGCATTACGTCAAGCGGCGCCATTGCCTCTGTGATCTCAAAACCGTTAGCTAAAAACAAATAATACATAAATACACATCCTTAACTCAATGTAATTCCTATATATACCCCATCGGGCGGGTTTTCGTCCGTCAGAGATTTTATCATTCCGTATTTTTTCGCGGGCGCGCCGCTGAACAGCGGGTTTTCGCCGCAGCCCGCAAGGTTGAAGCGGCGGACGCCCTCCGCCGACAACAGGCTTTTTAATTCTGATATGTCATTATAAAGCGCGTAAAAGACATCGGCGCAGCCGTTATCGCAATCGGCGAACGCCAAGGCGTAGGCGCTTTTGAGCGTCTTTACGCCGTAGCAGCCGTAATAGCGACCGGCAAAGTCAATGAAGCTTTGATCCCAAAAAAGAGATCTGTCTTTGCAGCAAAGCCGCTGCAGCGCCTGAGTATCGGGCTCTCCGGCGCTTGCTGGCGATTCCGAGCCGCAGTCAAAGGCGCGCGTGCGCACCTCGCAGCCAGCGGTATAGCCCAGCCGCGCGTAAAAGCGGTAGAGCCCCTCGTCTGCAGGCAGAAGCGTCGAAAAGCGGTCGCCGCGACGAACGGCGTCATCAAGCGCGAAGCCGATCAGCCGCGACATCACGCCGCGCCCTCTGTGAGAAGGCTTTGTAGCCGCGCCGCAGAGATAATGAGCGCGCTGACCGCGAAGGCGGCAATCAATCAGATAGACCGCCGCGATGATTTCACCGTTTTCCTCGGCAAGATAGCCGTGGGTATCGGATAAATTTCTTTCAAAGAAACATTTTGCGGCTTCGGGCTTTTCGTCAAAGCAGGAAAGCCAAAACCCGCAAAGGCGCGGGATATCGCCGCTCTCGGCTGAACGGTAAATCATGGCTTCGGCACCGCTGAAAAGCGGCTGTAGATAACTGCGGGGTGATAGGATAGCTTCGCCTTGCGAAGTCCTTCCAGCCCGAGGTCCTCTTCCCTGTTTATGTAGGTATATTTTGTCAGCGTTTTGGCAAACGCGTTGTTGATGACCGCGTAAACGCCGTCGTATTCGCGCAACGCCTTCTCAAAATTGACGTCGAAGCACTTTGCGGATATCTCGCTGCCCATGGTCATAGCCACCGGCAGGTCGTTGACATAGATGACCGCGCCGTGCATCCCGAGCTCCTCAAAGCCCTCGCAAGCCCTTTGAAACGCGCGGACCTCACCGTAGCCGGCGGGATCGATGTTGTTTTCCTTACACCACAGCTCCATCACGCGCATGGCGTCGCCGAGATTATCGGTATCGAGCGTGACGAATCGCGCGTCGTCGGCATAGGTGCGGTAAAATTTGGAGATATGGTTGCGCTTGGCGTGGTATTTTTTGCCCGGCAGCGTCGCCAGATCCTGAGAAAGGTAGATATAATCCTGATTCTCGGGCTCGACATCGAAAATGAAGCGGTCGGGAAACAGCGATTCAAGCCGGTCGCGCTCGGAAGCCGACATATAGGCTATCTGCGCCGTCTCGCCGCGCTCCCCGGCGTCCTCAAAGATCGCCTCGACCGCGCCGCGCGGATTTTTGCCGCTCGGCATACAGTAGCCCCAGACGCGCGTGTCGTCGCGGAAATAAGCCTTGATCAGCGTGTCGTCAACGACGGCGACCCTCAGCTGATACTCCTCGTTCCACAGATAGCCGCTGACGAAATTGAATTCGCAGCCGAGCGCGTCGGTGTAATCATAGTATGTCTTGTATTCTTCGATTTTTTCTTTTTGGATTGGTTGAAAATCTATCATAAAATCCGATCGATCACTCTTTCTATTTCTCCCGCGATTTCCGCGATGCTCTTCATTTCGCCGTCACGGCAGCAGCTTATGACCTGCCAGCCGCATTTTTCCACGGCGTAAAGCGCGCTTTCGCGGCAGCTAAGCAGGAAACGAAGGTTGCTTTCGTGCAGATCCTTTTTGCTGTTGTCGCCGCCGTAGCGCTTTTCCATCAGCTTTTGCGACACTTCGGGCGCGACGTCCAGATAGATCACGGCGTCGGGACGCGGCAGGCCGAGTTTGTCATACTCGAAATCCGCCTGCCACGCGATAAAATCGTCGCGGCTTTCGGCAGGCACCTTTGACATTTGATAGATAATATTTGAGGTGCAGTAGCGGTCGCAGAGCAGCACAGCGCCGTTTTCGTGATCGCGCTTCCAATCGCGGAGATAACCCGCGACGCGGTCGACCGCGTAAAACGCGGACGCGGCGTAGGCGTTGACGTCCTCGGGCTTGCTGCCGAACTCGCCGTTAAGGTACATTTTTACCGGCGCGGACGAGGGGCTGCCGTAATCGGGAAATTCCAGCCGCCTCACCTTCAATCCGCGCGCCGAAAGCTTTTCGGCAAGCAGCTTGGTCTGGGTCGCCTTGCCGGAGCCGTCAAGCCCTTCTATCACGATCAGTTTCGATTTTGTCACATCATCACCCGGCTTTCCGAAAAACACGCTCAGCTTTTGCGGTATTTTTCTCTCATTTCCTTCTGTCTGCCGCAGCACATATTGCCTTCGGGGCAGGGGCCGAACAGGCAGGAGGGTCCGCAGTTTTTAAACAGATGCGGCGCGACCTCAAGGCAGAGCAGCAGCATTTTTTCGGCTACCTCGCGTATCTCCCACTGTGCGCGGTTGCAGCAGCGGTGCGCGAAAAAGTTTTGAAGGCTGCGGGCGTTGAAGGTGCAGACAATTTTTGTGGTCGAAGCGTTGGGAAGTATGAATCTGGCGTCCTCGTTCGCCTTTTTGATAAACGCCGAGCACTCCGCTTTGTGAGATTTTTTGAAGGAATCGATGATCTCCTCGTCACTGCCCTGCTGCTCCCCGCCGAGAAATCCGTTGATATAACCGACCGCGAGCGCGTCGCGTATCTCCTTGTAGGCTTTTGCCTGTTCGTCGATCACCCGGCGGTACGCGGCAAGCGCCTTGGGATTTTTTTCGATCTCGGGCGGCGTCACGAAGTCGAACCTCGTGCCGTCAACATAGCGCTGTGACTGCTGACTGTAGGACGCGATTCGGTGCCTGACAAGCTGGTGTGAGCAGGCGCGTGAAATACCCTCGATGCCGAAGGTGAAGGACGCGTGCTCAATGGGGCTGGCATGACCCAAGCCCGCGAGCATATCGATAAACGCGGCGGTTTTTTCCTCGGTCAGACCCTCGCGGATCTGCTCGATATCAGAGGGCGAATAGCAGAGCTTTGCCGCCATCGCCACCACCTGTTCGGGGTCAGGCGTGTGCGCCAACAATTGGACCTTTATCGCCATAACAAACTCCCCTGCCTTTCAATGATACATAATTATTGATATTATAACATTTTATGTCGAAATTTTCAAGGTATCACTGAAACATTCTCCGGGGCTGCCGCCGGAAATTTTTGTTAGCTTTGACAGAAAACACAGCGGCAGGTCAGACCGTGCCGCTGTGCAAAAGCTTTGTTCAGGTTTTTGATTATTTGAGATAGGTGGTCGCTGTGCCAATGGCGCCGTCGATGCCCTTGAAGCCCGACGCGCAGCAAACGTAGACGCGCATATTGGCTTTGCCGAGCGCCGAAACGGTGAGCGTGCCGTTGGAAACGGTCTGCCTGTCTCCGCTGACCGCGTCGATATATACGCCGTTGGGGATGTTTTTAAAGGTCGCGCCGTCCGAAATAGTGACGCACGCCAAGCTGTCGGTGCTTTCGTCCGTGTAGCGGCGGATAAACGCGAAGTCGCCGCTGACATATTTTGAGTTTACCGTGTACTGACCCTTCTGCAGCGCCGGAATGCTGCGGCGGATCATGTTGAGCTTCATCAAATGCTTACTAAGCGGTGAGTCGAGCGTGTCCTTCACTGTGCCGCTCGCGGTATACTTGCAGAAATCGGTAGCATCGACGTCGCCCTCGAGGTTGTCGCCGTAATAGGCTCTGCCGGATTCAGACAGAGGAATGATAGTGCCCTTGTCGATCTGCATGCCCTTCTGGAACTCGATCTCCGAGCCGTAATAAATGCAGGGGATGCCGCGGAAGGTGAACATCAGGTCGAGATCCTCAGCCCAAGTCTGAGTGCCGCCGGTAAAGCGGGTGAACTCGTCGGGCTGCTCGGGAGCGTAGTCGTGAGAATCGACATACATCACATTATATGTGGCGTCGTTGTAATATTGGTCGTTCTGCGCAGCGAAACGGAAAGCGTTCTTTGCGTCGCCGAACTTGCGGTGCATTTGGAAGTCGATGGCTTCCATGCCCGAAGCCATACTGCGGTCGGGAGCGTGGTAGCTGAGATCGGAAAGGAAAGCGTTCTGAGAGGTCGGTTCGAGGCTCGAAAGATCCTTTTCGTAGTTGTCCTCCTCAAGGTAGTGGTTCAACACGAGGTTCATATTCGCGTTGATCTCCTCGGGGGTGCTGCCCCAGTTCCACTGATCCGCCCACTTGGAATTCGGCTCCTTCCAGGTGTAGTAGGGTGTGCTCTCCTCAGCGTGCTGGCGGTACCAAACCTCGGAATAGCGGGTGCAGATCTCGCCGAACATCATAAAGTTAGGCTT
>ONHJ01000062.1 GCA_900317595.1 uncultured Eubacteriales bacterium
GCAGCTGTCGCGAAGGAGGACACCGACAAAGCACTCGAGGTGCTTAAGGCTAACGGCGAGGACGCGGTCGTCCTCGGCGAAGTGATCGAGGGCAGCGAAGGAGTTGTGTTCGCCTGATGAAAAATATCGTCGTTTTGGTGTCGGGCGGCGGCACCAATCTGCAGGCGCTGATCGACGCTCAGCAAAGGGGAGAGATAGCCGCAGGAAAGATCACCTGCGTCATTTCCTCCAACCCCAACGCCTACGCGCTGACACGCGCTGAAAACAATAATATAGAAACAGCGGTCATCCGCCGCAAAGATTTTGACGACTTCGACGCGTACGATAAGGCGCTTACAGAGCTTTTGAAGAGCAAGAACGCCGACGTCATCGTGCTGGCGGGCTTTATGACAATTCTGGGCAGGCGCGTTATCGGCGCGTTCGAAAACCGCATAATCAACATACATCCGGCGCTGATACCGTCCTTCTGCGGCGAGGGCTACTACGGTCTGCGCGTGCATGAGGAGGCGCTCAAAAGGGGCGTAAAGGTCACCGGCGCGACCGCGCATTTCGTCAACGAGATCTGCGACGGCGGTCCTATCATCCTGCAAAAAGCCGTTGAGATCAAAAGCGGCGACACACCGGAGATCCTCCAGAAAAGGGTGATGGAGCAGGCGGAATGGAAGATTTTGCCCAAGGCAGTCGCCCTCTTCTGCGAAGATAAGATAACGGTAAAGGACGGCAGAACTTATTTGAATTGAGAGTCAGTTGAAAGTTACAAGTTACAAATTACAAATTGCAAGTTGAAGCTGTCTTTCCAATTGCACTGCACCATCACTAATCGGGTGCGGGCAGAGCCCGACCTTTTAATTATTCATTGTTAATTAATCTGAAAAGGAGTAATCTTTATGAAAGCGGTATCACTCACCAAAGAAATCGCATCGACCACCTATCCCGGCAGAGGCATAGTCCTCGGCAGGACAGCCGACGGCACAAAGGCGGTTATCGCTTACTTCATCATGGGAAGAAGCGAAAACAGCCGCAACCGCGTTTTCACCGCGACCGAGGACGGCATCAAGACCGAGGCGTTCGACCCCTCCAAGCTTACCGACCCCTCACTTATCATCTACGCGCCCGTGCGTGTGCTCGGCAACAAGACCATCGTCACCAACGGCGACCAGACCGACACGATCTATGACCTGATGAATCAGCAGCTCACCTTTGAACAGGCGCTTCGCACCCGCGAATTTGAGCCCGACGCTCCCAACTACACACCCCGAATTTCGGGCATCGTCAAGTGCTCCGACGGCAAAATGAACTACGCCATGTCCATCCTCAAGAGCGCAAACGGCGATCCCTCCTGCTGCCAGCGCTACACCTTCTCATACGACGCGCCTCTCGCGGGCAAGGGCAGATTCATCCACACCTATATGGGCGACGGAAATCCGCTCCCGAGCTTTGAGGGCGAGCCCACCTTGGTCGAGATCGGCAACGACGACATCGACGCTTTTGCAGACGCGGTATGGAACGCGCTCAACGAGGACAACAAGGTATCTCTCTTTGTCCGCTACATCGACATCGCCACAGGCGAAGCGGAATCAAGGATTATCAATAAAAACAAGTAATCAGTATAAATCAACACAGAAAGGTATGAATTGCCAATGAATGAACTTCAACTCAAATACGGCTGCAACCCCAATCAAAAGCCCTCAAGGATCTTTATGCAGGAAGGCGCCGACCTTCCCGTAGAGGTCCTCAACGGCAAGCCCGGCTACATCAATTTTCTCGACGCCTTCAACTCTTGGCAGCTCGTTCGTGAGCTGAAAGCCGCCACCGGACTTCCTGCCGCTGCTTCCTTCAAGCACGTCAGCCCCGCTGGCGCGGCGGTCGCTACCGAGCTTTCCGACACACTCAAAAAGATCTATTTCGTGGATGACCTCGAGCTTTCTCCCATAGCCTCCGCATACGCCATGGCGCGCGGCGCCGACAGAATGTCGTCCTACGGCGACTGGGTCGCGCTTTCCGACACCTGCGACGTTCAGACCGCGAAGCTTTTGCAGAGAGAGGTTTCAGACGGCATCATCGCGCCCGGCTACACTCCCGAGGCGCTTGAAGTCCTCAAAACCAAGAGAAAGGGCAGCTATAACGTCGTCAAGATCGATCCCGACTATGTTCCCGCGCCCATCGAGCACAAGGACGTGTTCGGCATCACCTTTGAGCAGGGCAGGAACGAGCTGAAGATCGACGAGGAAATGCTGATGCAGAACATCGTCACAAAGAATAAGGATATCCCCGAGGACGCCAAGCGCGACCTGCTTATCGCCCTCATCACCCTCAAATATACCCAGTCCAACTCCGTCTGCTACGCCAAGGGCGGTCAGGCTATCGGCGTAGGCGCGGGTCAGCAGTCGAGGATCCACTGCACCCGTCTTGCCGGCAACAAGGCTGACATCTGGTTCCTGCGCCAGCATCCGAAGGTAATGAACCTGCCCTTCGTCGACAACATCCGCCGTCCCGACCGCGACAACACCATCGACGTATATATCTCCGACGACTATATGGACGTTCTCGCCGACGGCACATGGGAGCAGTTCTTCAAAACAAAGCCCGAGCCCCTCACCAAGGAAGAGAAGCAGGAGTGGCTCAAGACCTTTACCGGCGTTTCGCTGGGCTCCGACGCCTTCTTCCCGTTCGGCGACAACATCGAGCGCGCAAAGCGCAGCGGCGTGCAGTATGTGGCGCAGCCCGGCGGCTCCATCCGCGATGACAACGTGATCGACACCTGCGACAAGTACAATATGACGATGTCCTTCACCGGAATCCGTCTGTTCCACCATTAATCAGTAGTCAGTATCCGATTGTCAGCGGCGAGCTGTGCTCGCTCGTTGCTTCGCAAATAATGATTATGAGGTAAAATATGAAGATTTTAATGATCGGCTCAGGCGGCAGAGAGCACGCGCTCATCAAAAAGCTGCTCGAAAGCCCCAAATGTGAAAAACTCTACTGCGCGCCCGGAAACGGCGGCATTTCACGCGACGCGGAGATCGTCGGCATCAACGTGATGGACAAGGAGAATATGGTGAAATTCGCGCTTGACAACGCCATTGATCTCGTTTTTGTCGCGCCCGACGACCCGCTTGCCGACGGCATGGTCGACGCCATGCAGGCTGCGGGCATCCGTGCCTTCGGACCGAACGCAAACGCCGCTGTCATCGAGGCGAGCAAGGTGTTCTCCAAAAACCTGATGAAAAAATACGGTATCCCGACCGCGAAATACGAGGTCTTTGACGATCCCGAAAATGCGATCGCCTATGTAAAAGCCGAAAACACCACGCCCGTGGTCGTAAAGGCTGATGGCTTGGCGCTCGGCAAGGGCGTTATCATCGCGCAGACCATCGACGAGGCGGTCGCGGCGATCAAGTCCATCATGGAGGACAAGCAGTTCGGCGATTCCGGCAACAACATCGTCATCGAGGAGTTTCTCACGGGTCCCGAGGTTTCCGTTCTCGCTTTCACCGACGGTCACTGCGTCAAGCCCATGGTCAGCTCCAAGGATCACAAGCGTGCCTATGACAATGACCAAGGGCTCAACACCGGCGGAATGGGCACTGTCAGCCCCAACCCGTACTACACCGACGCTCTCGCCGAGGAGTGCATGAACACCATCTTCGTGCCGACTATTGAGGCGATGGTCAAGGAGGGCAGACCCTTCAAGGGCTGTCTGTATTTCGGCTTGATGATGACTCCCAACGGCCCCAAGGTGATCGAATATAACGCGCGCTTCGGCGACCCCGAGGCTCAGGTCGTGCTCCCAAGGCTCAAAACCGATCTGGTCGATATCTGCGAGGCTGTCATTGATGAGCGCCTTTCCGACCTCGATATCGAATGGTACGACGGTGCGGCGGCGTGCGTGGTCATGGCGAGCGGCGGCTATCCCGTGTCCTACAAAAAGGGTATCGAGATGTTCGGCTTGGATGAAAACGGACAGGTCGAAGGCGCTACCGTATATCACGCCGGCACCAAGTATGAAAACGGCAAGTTCTACACCAACGGCGGCAGAGTCCTCGGCGTTACGGCAAAGGCGCCCACGCTCGACGAAGCGCTTGAAAAGGCGTACGCCGCAGTGAAGAAGATCAGCTTTGAAGGCGCGCACTACCGCACCGACATCGGACGCACAAAATAATAATGATATTTTCAAAGGGCGTTTCTGCGTAACAGGGCAGAGCGCTCTTTTTTGTAGTTGAGAGTTCCGTCAAAACGCCCAAATCCGCACCTCGTTTTTTTACTTGTAGAATCAATAAAATAGTGCTATAATTAAGTAAAAATAATGGGTGGTGCTTTTATGAAGGATCTATTGCCGGTCGCGGTCGCTCTGCTGATAGTTTGCTGCGTTTCGGGTTATCTTTTTATTTCCGCGAATATGGATATTTTGCCGGTTATCGCAATAGAGGTCATTTTCTTCGCGGCGATGATGGTATTCGCAGCTTATTTTTTCAAGAAAAAGAAAAAGTGATTTGGATCGCAAAAGGATAAAAAAGAGAGAAGCCGAGTGATCGACTTCTCCTTTTTTAATGAATGATCGGTCAGCGCAGCTATGCCGCCTTTAGCTGCAATCTCAGCCTGTCGGCGATCATCGCTATAAATTCGCTGTTGGTGGGCTTTCCTCTGTCATTGTGGATGGTATAACCGAAGTAGGAGTTCAGCACGTCGATGTCGCCTCTGTCCCAGGCGACCTCTATCGCGTGGCGGATGGCGCGCTCAACGCGGCTTGAGGTGGTGTCGTACTTCTTCGCGACCGACGGATAAAGCTGCTTGGTCACCGCGTTGATGATCTCGGGGTGCTCAACGGACATTATGATGGAATCGCGCAGATAGTGATAGCCCTTGATGTGGGCAGGCACGCCGATCTCATGCAGTATTTCGGTCACCCTCAGCTCGATGCCGAAAATGTCCACGGATACCGGGATCCTCAGCAGGCGGTCGTTTTTCTTTATCATCGCCGTAATGCTCTCGCAAAGCTGCGACACGTCGTAGGGCTTGAGCACGAAATAGGCAGCGCCGCCGCCCATGATCTCGCGCTCCAGCACAGCGCTGTGAAAAGAGGAATACACGATAAACAGCGGCTGCTTGCAGTTTTGTCGTTTGATGCTGCGCATAACGCCGATAGCGTCAAGCCGCGTCATAAAGGATTCCATCAGCACAACGTCGGGCTCCTCGCGCAGTATCCTTGTGCAAAGCTCCTCCCCGTCCTTGCTGCAGAAGGCGGCGGAAATATTAAATTTTTGAAATATTTCCTGAGTGCTCCTGTCAAACTCCGTTGCGTCCTCGGTCAGTATCATCTTGATTGTATTGTCCATGTTCATTCTCCCATCAAGTTTTTTAATGTGAGATTATTTTACCACAAAATGGTAAACTTGGCAATACCTTCCAATAAAATTTTTTAAGTTTTTTACGGAAAATTTTTATTAAAAAGCTACAAACGACAATAAAACGCCATATATTGTGTTATTTCTGATAATTCGACACCATATTTTGCGCTGTGACACCATACCCCTCATGCGGACTGTTGAGGAACACATGGGTCACCGCGCCCACCAGTTTATTGTTCTGCACCACGGGGCTGCCGCTCATTCCCTGAACTATGCCGCCGCAATCCCGTATCAGCCGGTCGTCTGTAACCTTTATTACAAAATTTTCATTTGTTTGGCTGTCAAGATCGCAAAGCCGCGTTATTTCCGCCTCATAGCAGCAGGGCTCAGCGCCGTCTACGGTAGTGTAGATCAGGGCTTTTCCCAACTCTATTTCTTCATTATCCGCGATCTCAAGCTCTGCGCCGTTTTGCGGAAAATTGTCGTTTGTTGTCCCAAACACTCCGCATACGGTGTTTTTTGTCAGATCGCCGATCTCCGTGTCGCAAAACACGCCGTTCAGGCTTCCCGCCTTTCCGGTGCTGCTCTTGGTCACAGAGCCGATCTCGGCGCTGACGACCTCGGCGCTCCCGAGCGGAAGCAGCGCGCCGGTATCGCGGTCGCAGACGCCGTGACCGAGCGCGGCAAAGCAGCCGTTCTGCTCGTCATAGTAGGTCACCGTGCCGATGCCCGCGCTGCTGTCGCGCACCCACGCGCCGGTGCGGTATACGCCGTCGTCCGCCCTTCGCGGCAAAACCGTTTTCACCAGCTCCTTGTCGCCGCGCCTGACGCTAAGCTTCAGCGCTTCGCCGCCGCTTTGACAGGCGGCGCGCTGCAGCTCCTCGTTGGTGCTTATCGGCGTGTCGTCCGCTTTGCAGATCACGTCGTTGATCTCAAGCCCGGCGTCTCTCGCGGGACATTGATACCGTCCCTCGCACAAAAACGGCTCAAACTCCACCACCATCACGCCGCTGTTGTAGAACCGCACTCCGAAGGGCTGACCTCCCAGGCGCACGGTTTTCGCTGTCGCCGCGTCAGGCGCGAACGAAGCGACATTCAGCAGAAGTATCGTAGCGATAACGGCTGACGTCGCCTTTTTTATCCTGCCTGACACGGCGTTTTCTTTACATCTTTGGCGCTTTTTTACAATTTTTTTCAAAAATTCACCTTCTTTCTATTGCGTAAATTATTGTTTACATTTATAATAGTTTTAACGTCGGTTTTCGATTATTAAAAAACCGTTTGGAAAAGGGTTTTTAAAAACCCCGAAAAAAGGAGAATTTTTAAAAAATCTTTTCTGAGATACCGTTTTTTTCTTTTGGAGGCAAAAAATGGATAATAAAAAAGAGCCCTTAAAAGGGCTGACTTCCGATGAAGTCCGTCTGCGTGTGGAGCAAGGTAAAATCAATACCGCCTCGACGGTCAAAACCAAATCCGTCAAGCGCATTTTTATCGACAACATCTGCACGATGTTCAACCTTATCAACATCATCCTGTTTGTTGCCGTGCTGTTTGTCGGCTCTTACCGCAACGCGCTGTTTATCGGCGTGGTCGTGTTCAACACCGGCATCGGCATTTTTCAGGAGATACGCTCCAAAAAGAGCGTCGACGCGCTGACGATCCTGACCGAGAGCAAGCTAAGCGTGCTGCGTGACGGCAGGATTGTCGAGCTAAGCAAGGAGGAGCTGGTGTCTGACGATATCGTCATTCTTTCACGCGGCAATCAGGTGCCTGCCGACTGCGTGCTGGTTCAGGGCAACTGCAGGGCGAACGAGAGCCTTTTGACAGGCGAATCCGATCTTATCGAGAAAAACGAGGGCGACGAGCTGCTGTCAGGCAGCTTTATCGCGGCAGGAAGCTGTTATTGCCGCGTGACCCGGGTCGGAGCGGAAAGCTACGCCGCAAGAATAAACAACGAGGCAAAATATCTCAAAAAGAATGATTCTCAGATTTTGAAGTCGTTCAAATGGGTCATCAACGTCTGCACCGCGGTCATTTTTCCGCTGGGAGCGATGCTGTTTATCAGGGATTTCGCGTTCAGGCACGAGACCCTGCAGGATTCGGTGGTACATACCGTAGGCGCGCTGGTCGGAATGATTCCGGGCGGCATGATCCTGCTCACCAGCACGGTTTTAGCCGTGTCGGTCATCCGCCTTTCGCGCAAAAACGTGCTGGTCAATGAGATGTACTGCATTGAAACGCTGGCGCGCGTGGACGTTGTGTGTCTGGACAAGACCGGCACTCTGACCGCCGAGGCTATGGACGTTTCCGATATTTTCCTCTTCGACGGCACCGAGGACGACGCAAAGGCCGCGCTTGCCTCGGTGGTGGCTGCAAGCGAGGACATCAACGCGACATTGCAGGCGATCGGCGAATACACGCAGGGCGCCGAGGTCACGGAATGTGAAAGCTTTGTGCCGTTCGCGTCCGAAACAAAGTGGTCGGGCGGCAATTTCAGGAACGGAAAAACCTATGTTATCGGCGCTGCTGAGTTCGTTTTTGCCGATAAAGAAAAATACAAGGCGGTTTACGACGCTATCGACGCCGTCCGTGAAACGGTGCGCATCCTTGTGCTGGCGCAGGCTGACGGCGCTGTGGAGAGCGGAAGGCTTCCCGATGATCTGAAACCGACAGCGCTTGTGCTTATCAAGGACAGGCTGCGCGACAACGTGTGCGAAACCGTCAACTACTTCAAGGAGCAGGGCGTGACGCTCAAGGTCATTTCAGGCGACAGCGTGAAGACTGTGCAGCGCATTGCCATGGATACCGGGATAGCCGGCGCGGAAAACGCGGTGGATATGTCAACTATAAAGACCGACGAGGAGCTTGACGAAGCCGCCGAGCGCTGCAATGTGTTCGGCAGAGTGACGCCCGCGCAGAAGAAAAAGCTGCTTCTGGCGCTTAAGGCGCATGGACACAAGGTCGCCATGACCGGCGACGGCGTCAACGACGTTCTGGCGCTCAAGGAAGCGGACTGCTCGGTGGCTATGGCTTCGGGCAGCGAGGCT
>ONHJ01000028.1 GCA_900317595.1 uncultured Eubacteriales bacterium
CCGGGGCTTACGACGACGCTGGTGAGGTGGCCGTAGATGGTCTCCTTGCCGTTGCCGTGATTCAGCCAGACATAGTTGCCGAAGCCGCCGCCGCAGCCGCAGCTTCCGCTCTTGCCCCAGTTATGGGTGCAGTAGGTGCAGGTGTCATAGACATAGCCGCTTGCCGCCGCAACGACCGGCGCGCCCTGGATGCCGTAACCCGCGATGTCGATCGCGCCGTGGTTATAGGTGTATCTGTCCTCGTTCCAAAGCGAAGAAAGATAGTAGAATCCCGGGCAAGGCCAGAGATAGCCGTCGCCTACGGGCGTATCGCTGTAAGACGGCGTATCGTAGCTGTTGTCGTCGTAGTTGTCGTTGTTGTTGTCGTCGTTGCTGTTGTCGTCGTTATTGTTGTCGTCGTAGTTATCGTTGTTATTGTCGTCGTTGTTGTCGTCAACATTCTCGGTGGTGATTTCCTCGGGGTGAGTAGTCGGCTGAGTCGCCTGCTGCTGTTTTTGCTGAGCCGCCTGCTTTTGACGGTCGGCAGCCGCGCGCTTTGCCTGATCCGCCTGTGCGCGTGAAGCCGCCGCAGCCTTTGCGAGCGCGTCCTGCTCCGCGAAGTACGCCGCGATCTGCGCCTCAAGATCCCTGTGCTGGGCTGAGCTGTTCTGCAGCGCTTCCTGTGCCGCAGCGCTCTTCTGGGTCAGGTCGGCAAGCACAGCCTGGTTCTCCTCAAGCAGCGAGTTGAGATCCTCAAGGTCGGTCTGCAGCGCGACCTCCTGCGCCTCCAGCTCGAGCTTGTCGTTCTCGAGGTCGGACTTCTGCGTCTCGATAACCTTGAGCTTGTCGTTGATATCGTCGATCATCTGCTTGTCATAAGCTGAAAGCGATTTAACAAGCTCCATCTTGTCGATGAAATCGTCAAAATCCTTTGCGCCGAGCAAAATTTCCAGATTGCTGGCGCTGCCCGCCATGTATATGATGTGCAGACGTTCGCACAGCGCGTCGATCTGACCCTCGATGTCCTGATTGCCCTGATCGATCTGCGCCTGCTTGTCCTTGATGCCCTGATTCATCTCCTCGATGGATTGACGTGTCAGGATGACCTTGTCGTTGAGCACCTGGATCTTGCTGATAAGCGCCTCGCCGTACTGCTCCTTCTCGTTGATGTCGGTCTGCGTCGCGTCCAGGATCGCCTGATACTCGGCGCTTTTCTCGTCGAGCGCCTTGATCTGATCCTGAAGGGACTGCACGTCCTCAACGCCGCCGGCGTCAAAAACGACAGCGGATGAAAGCGGCACCGCCATAAGGCAGACAGCGAGCATTGCGCAGAGGATAGCTTTTATCTTTTTCATATTCTTCTCCTTCCTGACTGTTACCAGCCCAGAATTTCATTTCCTTCCTTTTTCAGATACTTGCGTATCGAGATGAATCCGCCGAAGAAGCCGACCAGCACGCCGACCAGAATGAAGATCAGCGTCAGCGGAAGAACGATGCTGCTGAACGGTATGATCTCGAACCATGAGCCCGCGACCTCCATGATGACGCGCTTTATGCCCTCATAAAGCAGGGCTGCGGCGCCTGTGGAAAGCGCTGCCGAGATGAAGCCGATGACCATGCCCTCGACCAGAAACGGCATTCGCACGAACATATTCGTCGCGCCGACGGATTTCATAATGCTTATCTCAAAGCGGCGCGAATACATAGTCGCGCGGATGGTGTTTGCGATGATGAACAGCGAGATGATTATCAGCGCCGTTACCACCGCGATCGAAATGATGTTCACCAGATTGCTTACGGTGGTCAGCTTTCTGGCGAACTCGCGGCGGTCGTTGATGCTTTCTACTCCGTCGATCGCCTTGATCTGCTTGATCGTGATTTCGTATTTGTCCAAATCGCGGATCACGACGCGGTAGCTGTCGTTGAGCGGCTCTTTGTCCTTAACGCGGTCAAAGAGGCTGTCGCCCAGGGTGGCGCGGAACTGGTTGACCGCTTCCTGCTTGGAAACGAATTTCGCCGATTCCACGTTGTCGATCTCCTCGATAAGTTTTCCGATAAGTCTTGCCTCGCTGGAGCTGCGGTCTCTGTAGATATAGACGGTGGTTTCGTTGGTCTTTTCCACGTCGTCTACGATGCGCTGAACATTGAGCGAAAACAGCGCCGCAACTCCCGTCATAACCAAGCAGCTTACGAGCACGCAGATCGACGCGATACTCATTATCCTGTTGGCGTAGACGTTTTTGAAGCCCTCTTTTACAAGATAGCCAAAGCCTTTCATATCATTATCCTTTCGGGTTTAGTCGGGTGTGATCACCACGTTGTCGGGGTACTGCGGCGGATCGTCGTCGAATTCATCCGCAGCGTCCTCGGCGGCATAGTGCGCGCCGGCATAAGCGCTGATATCGATGTGCTCCTCCTCGTCATCGGTCTGAGCAAGCTCCTCAGCACCGGGCCGGACGAACGCCTGAGAAACCTGCTCCGCGGCGTCGCTGTAGCTGTCGCGGTAATCCTCGGCATAATCCTCGGCATAATCCTCGGCATAGTCGTCGTAGGATTCGTCAACGGCGTTATAGCTTACGTCGACAAGCTGCTCGGCTGAGTCGCTGAGCACCTTGCCCTGATCTATGGTGATCACGCGCTGGTTAAACTCTCGCACCAGCTCATGTTCATGGGTGACGACCAGAACCGTTGTGCCCATGGCGTTGATCTGGGTCAAAAGCTCGATGATCTCGTGGGAAAGCTCGGGGTCGATGTTGCCGGTCGGCTCGTCGGCGATGATGATCTCGGGATTATTGACCAGCGCGCGCGCCAGACTGACGCGCTGCTGCTCACCGCCCGAAAGCTCCGAGGGCTTGTCCTTCATCTTGTCCTTCAAGCCCACCAGATCGAGCACATAAGGCACGCGCTTTTTGATCGTGGCAGTGGATTCTCCGACCGCGCGCATCGCGAAAGCGACGTTATTGAAGACGTTCATCTTTTCGATGAGTCTGAAGTCCTGAAAAACGATGCCCATATGGCGGCGCAGATAAGGCACGTGGCGCTTTTTCAGCTTGCTGAGCTTGTTGCCGTTGATGGTGATCTCACCTGATGTCGGCAGCTCCTCGCGCATGATAAGCTTCAGAAATGTGCTTTTGCCCGCGCCGGACGCGCCCACGATGAACACAAACTCGCCCTTGTCGATGTGAAGATTCACATTGCTGAGCGCGTGCGTTCCGTTGGGATAGGTTTTTGAAACATTTTCAAAATCGATCATAGATTACTCCGAAATTTTAGTTTTTAGCAGTCAGTAGTCAGTTGGCAGTTGGCGTTTGACAGAAAATCCGATCACTGTCAACAACTCAATTTAGAAATCAAAGAATTAAGCATTTTTCCGATTTCCGTGCATTTTTGCGTCACATATAAAGCTGAGTCGTTATCTAAATAACCAAGTCTAAGGCTTATTTCCGTCTGTGTTTCCAATTCGGCATTTGAGCCTCTTGCGATAATCAAAAACTTCACAAAATCCTTTTTTGAGTCTCTTTGCTGTCCTTCGGCAATGTTTGAAGGAATTGAAACAGCCGCTCTTTTCATTTGAGCAGTCAAACTATAAAGCTCTTCCGGCGGAAACGACCTTGTGATCTTATAAATCTCCAAAACAAGTTCCATTGATCTTTGCCAAACGATGAGTCCTTTATAGTTTTTTGAAGTCACGCTTATTCCTCCGCAGCCGATAAAGATAACTGACTACTGACAACTGACTACTGACTACTAATCTCTACACAATGTTCCTGAACGCCGGGGTCTCAGCGTTCAGGAACGGAAAATACTGTATTGAATTAATACTTTGTGGGACTGGCGTTGAGGTATTTCTTGACCATAAGTGCTACCTTGAAGACGATCGCGTCCTCAAATTCGCGCAGGTCAAGACCTGTAAGCTTTTTGATCTTTTCCAAACGGTAGACCAGCGTATTGCGGTGAACGAACAGCTTGCGTGAGGTCTCGGACACGTTGAGGTTGTTCTCAAAGAAGCGCTGGATGGTGAACAGGGTCTCCTGATCGAGGCTCTCGATCGAGCCGCGCTTAAAGACTTCCTTCAAAAACATCTTGCAGAGGGTGGTCGGGAGCTGATAGATCAGACGCGCGATACCGAGGTTGTCATAGCTGACGATGGTGCGCTCGGTGTCGAACACCTTGGCGACCTCAAGAGCGGACTGGGCTTCCTTGAAGGAGCGCGCCAGATCCTTGATGCCGGTGACGGTGGTGCCGATGCCGACCACGCAGTGGGTATAGAACTCGCTCGAAAGGGTGTCGGAAATAGAGCTTGCGAGCTTTTCAAGGTCGCGGCCGTCAACATCGGGCTTGACCTCCTTGACCAGCGCTATCTCTTCCTCGTTGATGTTGATGACGAAATCCTTGGACTTGTCCGGGAAAAGGTTCTGCACGATGTCATAGGCTGAAACATCGGTGCGGAACACGATCTTGATAAGCAGGCAGACACGCGCGACCTCGGAATTGAAGTGCAGCTCTCTTGCCTTGAGGTAGATATCGCCCGGAAGGATATTGTCGAGGATCACGTTCTTGATGAAGTTGGAGCGGTCGTATTTTTCATCGTAATACTGCTTGATGCTTGCAAAGGAAACAGAGAGGAGCTGCGCGTACTTTTGGGCATATTCATCAGTACCCTGCACAAATACCGCGTAATCATACTTCGCGCTGCTGCCGAAGGACTTAAAAGTAAAGCCGTTGATCACAAAAGGAGCGGTGGAGCTGAGCGTTTCGGAATTGACGCTCTCGTTTACCTCGCCGATTTTTCCAAGCTCCGAACAAGCTATGACTACAGAAGTTTCGTCAATAACGCCGATCGTTCTGTCAACGGCGTCTTTCATCTGGTGTACAATACCCTGAAATAATCTGTTTGACATGATTCTTACCTCTTTTTCCTGCATATTTGTTATCTCAATGTAAAAATTACATTTCTTCTCATATACATATTACACAAAAATGCAGAAAAAATCAACCTTTATCAGCAAATTTTTTTAAAAAATTTTGTTGATGCCCGCCGTTTTTCCCGTCAAAACCTCCGTTTTGGAAAGGACTTATTATTTTCCGTTTTATTTATGATAACACGCGAATGTGACAGAAATGTGACAATTCTGTAACAAATTCGGCTTTTTCTTCTCAACGCACAACACGATTGACAACATCAGCGTTCCGCGCTATAATCAGTCAGAGGTGATCGCAATGAAAATTACCGTTTTGGCGGAAAATACGTCGTGCAGCCCGCAGATCGGCTGTGAGCACGGCCTGTCGCTTTTTATAGAAACGTCCGGGCTCCGCGTGCTTTTCGACATGGGACAAACGGAGCTGTTCGCCGAAAACGCCGCCGTTTTGGGCGTTGATCTGACAAGCGTTGACGTCGCGGTGCTGTCGCACGGACATTATGACCACGGCGGCGGTCTGCGCCGGTTTTTGCGGATAAACAGCAAGGCGCCGGTATATCTCAGCCGCTACGCTTTTGAGCCGCACTATAACGGCACGGAGAAGTATATCGGGCTTGACATCGGGCTAAAGAGCAGCGACCGGCTCGTTTTCACCGACGGCGAGACAAAAATCGCCCCGAACATGACGCTTTATTCCTGTAACGAAAAAAGCCGCTCCTACGGCTTTGACCCCGGCACCCTGAAAACGCTGGTTGACGGGCAGCTTTTGCCCGATGATTTCAGGCACGAGCAATACCTGCTGATCGAGGAGGCGCAAAAGCGCGTGCTGATAAGCGGCTGCTCTCACAAGGGCATACTCAACATCGCAGAATGGTTCCGACCGGACGTGCTGGTGGGAGGATTTCACTTTATGAAGCTGGAATTGGGCGACGAACTCGCGGGATATGCGCGCCGTCTCAATGACTTTCCGACGGAATACTACACCTGCCACTGCACCGGCGCCGCGCAGTATGAGTTTATGGAACCGCTGACAAAACGCCTGCACCGCATTTCCGCAGGGCAGACGATAAGCATTTTGTGAGTTGGCAGATATCAGTTGGCAGTTGTCGGTAGTCGGTTGTTTTGTAGGGGCGGACCCGCGTGTCCGCCCTCGTGTCGCAATGCCGTAAACTTAAGCAAATCGCACGTCGCTCCGTCCCCGCAATTCATTGCGGGGATAAGGCTTATACAATCCTTAAGTTGACGACATTGCCCAAATGGGGGAAAGCGCGTCAGCGCAGGGGGTTTCTGCGCCGTGCTGTCCTATCTAACCGCGCCTTGTCAGAAAACTCGGCGCATGAACCCCCCCGACGCCTTCGGCGTCGACCCCCTTGGGAAAGGGGGTCTGCAAGCTGCGGGCGAACGCAACCGGTGCCGCTTCGCCATGATCTTAAAATCAAACCGGCCGCCTGCAAAAGCAAGCGACCGGTTTTGTTGTCATATAAGAAGGTCTTGATTACCGCGAAGCTCTCCGGGCGCGACTGTCAGTGCCATCGGCGCTTAATCGAAAATGATCGGAAGCTCATATTCGTCGGTAATGAAAGGAATATCGGGCTCGCTCGGATCGCCCGACGACTCCTGCGGAGCGCTGCTCTGCGGCTTTTGACTCGATTGCTGAGAGGCGCTCGATTGCTGCGTGCTGCTCTGCGTATTTTTGCTCGACTGCTGCGAAGCGCTCGATTGCTGAGTTGCGCTTGACTGCTGCGATGCGCTCGATTGCTGCTGAGTATCCGAGTTATGCGTCTGCGAGGATTGCGAGGTCTGCGAAGTCTGCGCATCCGACGCGCTCTGCTGATTTTCTGTGGTCGACTCGACCTTGCTGCCCGCGGTATCCTTCGCGGCAGTGCCGGTCTCGGCCTCGGAAGGCGCCTGAGTGGTCTGCTCGGAAGCGTCGTTTTTGGAGAGCTGCGAGGAAGCGGACGACTGCGACGCCTTGCTGCTCTTTTTGTCGTTGCCGCACGCGGGCAAAAGCATTACGCCCGCCGCCAGCAAGGAAATGATGACCAAAGTTTTTCTTTTCATATACTTTTCCCCTTTTATTCTATTGCGCCTATTTCGCGCAATTTTGCTATGACGTCGGCAACATCCGCACGGATTACGGCCGGATCGCCGTCAAAACGGTCGCACAGAGCGCTGACGATCTCTTCTTCCGTTGTGTCCTGAGAAAGGCAATCCAAAATGACCCCAACGGTTTTATTGCCCTGCACAACTCCGTGAAAATCGGCGTCTGCAAGAGGGATCACCATAGATTTGCCGTTCATATCGTATTTTACAAAGCTTTGATTGAGTTTCATGGCTCTTACACATCCATTATTTTTTGCCCCCCGCTCGAAGCGAGGGGCATTTTTGGCGCGCCAAAAGGGATTCGAACCCCCGACCTTTCGCTTAGGAGGCGAACGCTCTCTCCTGCTGAGCTATTGGCGCTTTTGCCTTTTTATTTTAGCGTATCGCAAGCGTTTTGTCAAGCAAAACGGCAAGATTTTGCGAAAACGCGGTTCAAGCCAATGCTTTTTGCCGCGGCATGCCCGCGCCGGAAGCATTGTTTCTGCAAAAACAATCTCCCCGTGCCGAGCGGCACGGGGATCGGTTTTTTATCTTTTGTCGAGCGCTATGTATTTTTTCTCGCGGGAGATCGACTTGTATGCGGGGCGGATTATCCTCTTTCCGCTGTTCAGCTCCTCAAAGCGGTGCGCGCACCAGCCCGCCATTCTCGAAACGGCGAAGAGCGGCGTATAGAGGTCCTTAGGTATGCCGAGCATTTTGTAGACAAAGCCGCTGTACATATCGATGTTGGCGCACATCACCTTGTCGGAGTGCTTTTCCTCGCTGAAAACCACGGGCGTAAGGCGCTCGATCGCCTCGAGCAGGCGGAACTCCTTCTCAAATTCCGTACCCTGTGCCATCTTGCCGGCGTACTTTTTCAAGATCGCGGCGCGCGGGTCGGAGAGCGTATAGACCGCGTGACCCATGCCGTAGATCAGGCCGCTGCCGTCGCCCGCTTCCTTTCTTAGGATCTTGCGCAGATAATCGGCGATCTCGCCGTCGTCGTTCCAGTCGGAGACGTTCTCCTCAATATAGCGGTGCATTTCGGTGACCTTGTGGTTGGCGCCGCCGTGGCGTGAGCCCTTGAGTGAGCCGATAGCGGCGGAATACGCCGAAAACGGGTCTGTTCCGGCTGAGGTCAGCACTCGGCAGGTAAAGGTGGAGTTGTTGCCGCCGCCGTGCTCGGCGTGCAGCATGAGCATAAGGTCGAGCAGCTTCGCCTCGTCGCGCGTGAACTTTCTGTCCGGGCGCAGTGTGGAAAGGATATTTTCAGCGGTTGACTGACCGCTGATGAGCGGGTGCATTATCATGCTTTCGCCGTTGAAATAGCGAAGCTTGGTCTCATATGCGCAGATCATTATCACGGGCATTTTCGCGATAAGCGAGATCGCGGTGTCGATCTCGTGCTGCGGAGTGCGCGCCTCGGGGTCGTCGTCGTAGGAATAAAGCGCCAGCACCGAACGCGCCATTTTGTTCATTATATTGGCTGACGGCGCCTTTAAGATCATATCCTCAAAAAAGCTTTCGGGCAGCTCGCGGTTGTCGGAGAGCAAAAGGGTGAACTCCTCCAGAGCCGCCTTGCTCGGCAGCTTGCCGGTCAGCAGCAGATAGGCGATCTCCTCATAGCCGAAGCGATCCTCGCTTACGGCGTTGCCGATAAGGTCGCGGATATTGTAGCCCCTGAAAATCAGCTTGCCCTCGGCAGGCTGTTTTTCGCCGTCGTCAACGACGTAGCCGTGCACGTTGCAGATATTCGTGACGCCCGCCATAACGCCGGTGCCGTCGGGATTGCGCAGGCCGCGCTTAACGCTGTATTTGTCAAAATAAGCGGGTGAAATCTGATTTCCGGTCGTAAACGCCGAATACATGTTATTCTTGACACTGTCCATTTCCAAATCTCCTTAAAACAAAAGACGCTTTCCTCTGCGGAAAACATCCTTGCTTATCAAAAGTATTCTATCACAGCCGTTTCGGTTTGTCAAGCACGGAAAAGAGCGGAACGCTTTTGACAGCACCGTGGCTCGAGTAACAATGTCAACAGCTTAAGCAGATCGCAAAGCGATTTGCAGGAGCAACGAGGGCGTCGCTCCCTGCAATAAAACAGAAAAGTCTGAGTAATCAATGCAGGAACGGCACCCTCGCCGTCCGTCCCCGCAATGAATTGCGGGGATCGGGCCGGTAGATTTTTAAGAAAATGACAATGATTTCCGTCAGTCTATCGTGAAGGTCTCCTCCACCGCACGGTTCAGCTCCCATAAATGAAGCGAGGCGTCGCCGCTGATTCGCAGGCGTGATTCGCCCTCGGTCGGGAAAACGCGCGATGAAAAGACCGCGTCGCCGTCGTTGACGAAGATCTCAACCGAGCTGCGGTCGATGAAGAACCGCAGATGGAACAAGCCCTTAGGCAGCGGTCTGGTGCGCTGTTCGCCGAGCTCCGTGTTGAAGCGGCGTTCCATTCCGGAGCGGTCGACCGTGATCTCGCGCCTGCTGTCGTCATAGGCGACCGTCAGACCGCCGGTGCCGTCCGCTTTCGCGAACAGCGTTACGCTCAGGTCGCCGCCCCGGCAGATAAGCTCCATCTCACAAACGCGCGGAAGCAGGTCGGTGGATTCCGGGTCTATCTTTTTGCCGCGCAGCGCCCGAAGCGCGTCGAGCGGCTGCTGGATAAGCCGGCGATCCCTGACGCGCAGCTCTCTCGGCAGCGTCAGGCAGCCCGACCACTCCTCCTCGTCGGTGGGATATGACGCGTCGGGCAAGCCCATCCACGCCACGAGCGTAGCCTTGTTTTGATCGTCGGGATTGGCGGCGCACTCGGCGGCGTAAGCGTCAAAGCCGAAATCAAGCACATGGAAGTTTGTGTTGTCGGGCGTGAAGGTCAGCGTTTCCCAGTCCATATGCCCAAGCAGATAGCCGTTATGGTGGACGGCGTCTCCCCTGCCGTGCAGCTTTAGGTGCTGCGGACAGAAGATCAGCACGTCATAGCCGCTGATGGTCTCGATCGACGGACATTCCCACATATCGCCGAAATCCTCAAAGCCCGGCACCTTAAGCTGACCCGCGAAGCGCCAGCCCTCGGTCGGAGAGTCGGAGGTGTAGATTATGCAGCAGCCCTTTTTGTCCTTGGTCTGGGCGCCGAGGATGATGTAGTATTTTCCGGTATTCGGATGGCGGATCACCTTCGGGTCGCGCTGATGCTCGGTATAGTCCGGGTGCGCGCCGTAAAGCGGCGGCAGCTTCTGCGCATCTTTTCCGTTTTTCAGGTCGACAAGGCAGGTGTAGGGTCTGCGCGTCCAATCCTCGTCGCGATGATTGCCCGTATAGTAGAGATAAAGGTGTTCGCCCATCGGCAGCGCCGAGCCGGAATAGGCGCCCTTGTTGTCATATTCGGTGTCGGGACGGATGCAGACGCCTCGGTTTTGCCATGTCACCAGGTCGCGCGAAACGGTGTGGTACCAGTATTTCAGCCCATGCACCGCGCCCCAGGGGCACCACTGGTAAAACAGGTGCCAAAGCCCGTCGTAGCGGACAAAGCCGTTGGGGTCGTTGAGCAGCCCGGTCACGCTCTGGATGTGGTAGTGCTGCCGGTAGCCTGATTTTATGATGCGCTCAAACAGCTCTCTGAGCTCCTCGGCGCTGCGCAGCACGCGATATCGTTCTTCTTTTGTCCATTGCTTCACAATCATGCGCCTCCTTTCTGTTTAGCCTGTTCAATAGCGCACGCGAAAGCCGCGTTCGTCCAAAACGGGGTCGATCCGCTTTGTTTCCATGCGCTCGATGCGGATATAGCGGTCGCTGTCGATCTCGGCGACGACGTCGTTGATCTGCTGCTCGGTGCCTTGTATCTCCATAGTCACCGAGCCGTCGTATTCATTGCGCACCCAGCCGGTCGCGCCGTAATGCCGCGCGGCTGTCTGCGCCTGATAGCGGAAACCGACCGCCTGGACCTCGCCGTAAAAGCGGATATGCTTGCGAACGAGGCTTTTGCCTTTCAAAAACATAGGCGTTCCTCCGAATCATTTAAATAAAACCGACAGGTCAACTGTCGGTTTTATTGCGTTGGGTGAATAATAAAAAGAGATTTTCAGAAAAACGGCTCTGCCGGTCACTTGCTGAGGTCAAGACTGCGGATGGTCTTTCTGACGTTGAGTACGCTGCCCGGGTTCACGCTGAGCTCGTCGATGCCCATGCGCAGGAAGGTCTCGGTCAGAGAGGTGTCCGCTCCGAGCTCGCCGCAGATGCCGACCCAGCAGTCGTGCTTGTGGCCTGCCTTGATGGTCTGCTCGATCATTCTCAGCACTGCGGGGTGGTGAGAATCATAGAACGGGTCGAGCTTGGGATTCTGACGGTCGATCGCCAGCGTATACTGCGTGAGGTCGTTGGTGCCGATCGAGAAGAACTGAACCTCGGCGGCAAGCTCCTCCGCGAGCATAACGGCGGCGGGCGTTTCGATCATTATGCCGATCTCGACCTCGCCGAGCTTGACGCCCTCGGCAATAAGCTCCTGACGACATTCCTCGAGCACCTCTTTGGCGTCGAGCACCTCGCGCACGGAGATTATCATCGGGAACATGATGCTGACGGTGCCGTAGGCGGAGGCGCGCAGGATAGCGCGGAGCTGCGCCTTGAAGATATCATGGCGGGTCAGGCAGATGCGGATGGCGCGGTAGCCGAGCGCAGGATTTTCTTCCTTGGGCAGGTTGAAGTAATCCGCCTGCTTGTCGGCGCCGATGTCGAGGGTGCGGATGATGACCTTTTTGCCGCCCATCATCTCGGCGACGCGCTTATAGATGGCAAACTGCTCGTCCTCGGTCGGGAAGGTCTCGGAGTGCAGATAGATGAATTCCGAGCGGAAAAGTCCGATTCCGCCGGCGTCGTTCTGCAGCACCATTCCGACGTCGGAAACATTGCCGATGTTGGCGTAGACGTTGATCTCGGTGCCGTCGAGCGTGATGTTGGGCTTCTTTTTAAGCTCCTGAAGCAGCGCTCTCTGCTGCAGGTCGTAAACGCGCTTTTTGTCGAGCGTTTCAAGCAGGTCGGCGGTCGGCTCGATATAGATGCAGTCGTTGTAGCCGTCGATGATGGCGAGCTTGCCGTCCCATGCCTCGCTGATGTCGGTGCCGATCAGCGCGGGAATGTTCATGTTGCGGGCAAGGATAGCCGTGTGGCTGTTGGTGCTGCCGAGATGTGTGACAAAGCCCAGCAGCTTGCTCTTGTCGAGCTGAACGGTCTCGGAAGGCGCCAGATCCTCGGCGACGATGATGAACGGCTCGTCGCTGTCGGCAAGACCCGTGTCCGCGCCGGTGAGGATGTTGACGACGCGTGTGGAAATATCCTTGACGTCGGCGGCGCGCGCCTTCATATATTCATCGTCCATTGAGGCAAAGGTCTCCGCGAAGTTCTCGCCGGTCGTCTTGACGGCGTACTCAGCCGACTTGCCCTGAGAATTGATGATCTCGGTGATCGAGTCGATATAATCGTCGTCGTCGAGCATCATCATGTGGATCTCAAAGATCGCGGCGTGGTCTTCGCCGGCTTCCACGACCGCCTTGTCATACAGCGCCTGAAGCTGTTCGACAGCCAGCGCCTTGGCGTCCTCAAAACGCTGCAGTTCCGCTGCGGCGTCGCCTGCGGTGTCTGATATCTTAGCCTGCTCTTTTTTCAAAAACTTTATTTTGCCGATGGCAATGCCCTTGAGTATGGATTTACCGGTTGCGACTATCATGGTGCATACCCTCCTTTATTTTGGTGTTGATGTGTGAGGATCAGAGGTTCTCCTTGAAGAACTTCTCGATGGTCTCAGCCGCGACGTCCTCGTCGGGACCTTCGATGGTGATGTCGACGGTGTCGCCGCACTTGACGCCCAGACCCATCAGCGCCATGAGCTTTTTCATTTCAACGGTCTTTTCGCCCTTGGTGAGCTTGCAGGTGCTCTGGAAGGGCTTTACTGCCTTAACGAGGATGCCGGCGGGACGGGCATGGATACCTACGGGATCGGTGATGGTGTACCATTATCATGCCTATGACAGCGCCGAGGAAGATGTTGCCGCCGAACACACGCGCCGCAGAAACGGCGATGAGTATGGGCAGGAAGGTAAAGGCGGCATTGCTGAACATATCGAGGATCTTGTATACGCCTGATGTCGCGATGTCTTCATTGATGAGCTTCAAGCCGTTGAGGATACCCATCAAAAGACCGGCGGCGACGATGGCGGGCAGGATGGGAACGAAAACCTCACCGTTGAGGCAGCCGACCGCCTCGAGATTCTGCACGCAGAACACAAAATAGTCCTTGAGCAGCTCCATCGGCTCGTCGAGCTGGCTGCGCTCGGTACACATAAAGACGATCTTATACACGGGCGCGCCGTTATACTCACTCATAGGGCGGATGTCGAGCGTTTCGCTGAGCTGACGGCGGAAACGCAGCAGCTCACTGTTGGAATACGCGTCCGCGCCCTCAAGCAGATCTCCAAGTCCGCTGTCGCCGTAGGTGCCGTCGAGATCTCCAAGTCCGCTGTCGCCGTAGGTGCCGTCGAGGCACTCCACCGTGCGGAACACATGGTTGCGTTCAAAGCAATCCATCGCGAGGCGGAACACCTCGGGCTTCATCGGACGGTCAAACACGACGTCGTCGCCGCTGACGACATAGCCTCCGGCGCTGGCGACATAGCCGTCAAAGCCGTATTGCAAAAGGGGCTTGAGCATCGCAAGATTTCTTCCGGAGCATAAAAATACCTTGTGTCCGTTCGCCTGCGCTTTGCGTATCGCCTCAAGGGCGGACTGCAGCGGCGTATTGCGGCCGGGTTCGGTAAGGGTGCCGTCGATATCCAAGAATAATAATTTTCCGTTCATTTCGAGTACTCCTTGTCAAACAGACTCTCTTTCGATCAGATGATAGCCGAGCATTGTGTGCGTTCGCCGCTTTCGCGGTGGAAAAGCTGCACGGTGGTCAGCGCGGGATAAATGATACTGCCGGCTGTTCCGCCGCCTATGCCTACGATACCGACGTCCTCGGGTATCCGCAGGCCTTTCTCACGCAGCGCCTTCATGGCGCCCGCCGCAAGCGTATCGGTGGCGCAGATCACGCCGTCGGGGATAAAGCCGCCGTCGAGGATGCCGCGCATCCCTCTGTAGCCCTCCTCCGCGTGAAAAAAGCCCTCGCTGCGGACGAGCGAAGCAGGGTCAAGCCCTGCCTGCGCCATCGCCTCCTCAACACCGAGACGGCGGTTGACGCCGACGCTTATGTCGGTCTCGTTGACGCCGATATAGGCGAGCCTGCGGCAGCCTTTTCCTATAATATAGGAGGCGATCTCCTTCGCCGCATTTTTGTCGTCGTGATAGATGCAGCTCACGGACGGGTGATTCTGTCCGCAGACCACGATCGGCAGCTTGCTTTCACGAAAGACCTGCTCATGCTTGGCGGTGAACACCGTTCCCATCAGTATCACGCCCGCGAGCCGGGTCTCCTGCATAAGCCGCAGATACTCTATCTCACGCTTTTCGTCGTTTTCAGTGTTGCCGAATATCGCTGTCATGCCGTTTTTGTTCAGCACCGACGAAACGCCCTCGATCAGATTGCTCACGGAGTCGGAGTTGATGCGCGGAACGATGATCCCGATGCTGTCGATGCGCTGCTGACGGAGCAGCCTCGCCGCCACATTCGGCACATAGCCTGTTTCTTCTATAACCCTTTTGATTCTTTCTTTCTTTTCCTCGCTGATGCTGCCGCCGTTGATGTATCGGCTGACAGCAGCCGAGGATACCCCCGCAAGCTTGGCAATTTCGCTGATTTTCATATTACTCCTCTTTTTCTTGTAAAGGTAAGTTTAAATATGGAAACGCCGTTAGCAGACGCGTTTACTTAAGCAGCGCCCACATAAAGCCGTAGGGCGGCAGCTCGATAGTTTTTTTGGTGTGCTTTTTGCCCGTCATCAGGTCAAGATAAGGGCGGTCGACCGCGATCATCCGCGTTTCCCCGCAGAAATTGAACAGCGCCAAAAGCTCCTGAGCGCCGGACGCGCGGCGCAGCCCCAGCACGTTTTGGGAACGGGTTTCGACCGTACCAAACTCGGCGTTCGCCTTGAACACCTCGTTTTGGGCGCGCACGGTCTCAAGCTTTCGCAGCGCCGAGAATATCCTGCCCTGATATGATGTCTTGTCCTTTCGGCGCTCGGCAAGCTCCCAGTCAAATTTTCCGCGGTGCAGATAGCGGCTGTCGAACTTCTTGTTGATGTCAGCGTGGTACATATAGTCGTTGAGCTGACCGACCTCGTCGCCGCTGTAGATCACGGGTATGCCGCTTTGGGTGAACATATAGGCGTGAAGCATTACGTCGGCGTCGATCGCCAGATCAAGCGCCTTTTCGTCCTTGTCCCACAGCGCCGCCTCAATGCCGCAAAGGCTGGCGGTTGTGCCGCAAAGCCGGGCGTCGCGAAGGATCTGGTCGTCGTTATACAGCTCACCGCGCGACGGGCTGCCATCGAATTTGCCGATAAAATAGTCGTTGAGAAACTTTTTGTGCGGCGCCTCCTCCATGCCCTGTGCGCGCAGCCAGTTGTAGTCGAGGCCCCAGCCTATGTCGTCGTGACAGCGCAGATAATTTAGGAAAACATAGTTCTTCGGCAGTGCCGCAAGCTGCTCCATCTGGCGCTCGAGCAGGCGGACGTCGCGGGTAGCGACGGTGTTCCAGGTGCTCGCCATGGTGGTGACATTATAGAGCATATTGCACTCGGGTCTGTCGACCGTGCCGAAATAAGGCACAACCTTTGAGGGCTCCATTACGACCTCGCCCAGCAGCAGCACGGACGGGCAGACGATCTCGCAGATCATGCGCATCATGCGGACGATGGTGTGCACCTGCGGCAGGTTGCGGCAGGGCGTTCCGAGCTCCTTCCAGATATAGGGCACGGCGTCGAGGCGGATAACGTCAAGACCCGCGTTTGCGAGAAACAGCATGTTCGCGGTCATGTCGTTGAACACCATCGGGTTAGCGTAATTAAGATCCCACTGATAGGGATAGAACGTCGTCATCACGATCGAGCCGTCGTCGAGCTGAGTGAAATTTCCGGGCGCTGTGGTCGGGAACACCTGCGGTACCGTGCGCTCATAGGCGTCCGGGATCTCGCGGCTGTTGAAGAAAAAGTAGCGTCCGCGCGCCTCAGCGTCGCCCTCACGCGCCGCCTTCGCCCACGCGTGCTCGTCGCTGGTGTGGTTCATCACAAAGTCAAGGCAGCAGCTTATCCCGCGCTGATGGCACAGCTCGGTAAGCGTGCGCAGGTCGTCCATGGTGCCGAGCTCGGGCTGTACCCTGCGGAAATCAGATACCGCGTAGCCGCCGTCGCTGTGCTCCTTCGGGCTTTCGAGCAAAGGCATAAGATGAACGTAGTTGACGCCGCTCTCGGTAAAATAATCGATCTTTTCGGCGACGCCCTTTAGGTCGCCGGCAAAGTTGTCGACATAGAGCATCATGCCGACGATGTCGTTGCCGTGGTACCAGTCGGGATCCTGCTCGCGCCTGCGGTCGAGCTCCTTAAGCGATTCGCTGCGGTCGTCATAGAATTGCTTTATCAGAGAGCAGAGGTAGTCAAAGCCCCTTGCGTCGCCGTGATAGAGCTCATAATAAAGCCATTTCAGCTCGTCATAACGGTTTTCAAAGCGGATCTCCAGCTCATTCGCGTTTTGCTTCACAGGCTCATCCCTCCTTTTTTCCGAGGCAGGCTTCGAGCTCCGCGAGATCGGGCATAGCCGGGATAGCGCCGTGGCGCGAGGTGGTCAGCGAAGCGGCGAGGTTGGCGGTGCGCACGCTCTCGAAAAGCTGCTCGGAGCTGAGGTCTGCGGGCTTATACGCCTTCTGCGCAGCCATGCGGCTGAGGAAAGCGCCGAAGAAGGTGTCGCCGGCGCCGTTGGTGTCAGCGACCTTGACCTTGAAGCCGTCCGCCTTTCCGGTCTCGCCGCCGCGGCGGTAAAATGCGCCGTCGGCTCCGAGCGTCAGAAGGATGAGCGGGATACCGTAATTCTCAAAGAGCTGCATGGTGCCCTGCTCGGGGTCGGAGGTGCCGGTAAGCAGCGGCAGCTCCTCGTCGGAGATCTTCAGGATATCGACAAAGCCGAGGACCGACTTCATCTGCTTGACCGCCTCAGCCTCGCCGCTCCAGAGATTCGCGCGGTAGTTTGGGTCATAGGTGACGGTCGCGCCGAGCTCCTTCGCCTTTTCGGCGGCAAAGAGGGTGGCGGAGCGCGAGGGCTCGTCGGTCAGGCTGACAGAGCCGAAGTGCAAAAAGCGGGTGTTTCCGAGCAGATCAAGGCTGATCTCTTCGCTGTCGAGCAGGGTGTCGGCGCAGTTGCGGCGGTAGAACGAAAAGCTGCGCTCGCCGGTTTCCGAAACCGAGACCACCGCGAGCGTAGTGCGCGCGCTGTCGTCAGTGAGCATTCCCGACACGTCGACCTTGTTGTCCTCAAGCGTTTTCCGCAGAAAATCGCCGTAAAAATCGCGTCCTACCTTTCCGATAAAGGCAGCGTCGGCTCCGAGACGCGCGGCGGCAACCGCGACGTTTGCGGGAGCGCCGCCGGGATTCGCGGTATAAACGGGTATGCCGTTTTCGCGTCCGCTGAAGGTCAGATCGATCAGGATCTCTCCTATCGTAACGATGTCTTTCATAAAAGCACCTCTTTCCGAAAATGAGTGAAAAATTTTGTAATCGATTTCATTACCTATAATATAGCATACCGCAGTGCAATTTTCAATCCGTTTTCACCGCCTTATATATAGAATTTCAGGGGAAGATTTTGTGGATTTTCAACGAAAGGAAGCCGGTATCGGCGCGACGGACAAAAAAATGACAGCACCGTTTGAGGTGCTGTCAAATGATAAAGGATATTAATTGCGTGAAAGCGGCTCCGGTTTTCCGTTTTTCCCGATCAATCCGCGAACAGCGGTGTCGAAAGATATCTGTCGCCTGTGTCGGGCAGGAGAACGACGATCGTCTTGCCCTTGTTCTCGGGGCGCTTGGCGAGCTCGATCGCTGCCCACGCAGCCGCTCCCGAGGATATTCCGACGAGCACGCCCTCGGTCTTGCCGATCAGCTTGCCGGTTGCAAACGCGTTTTCGTTGGAGACGGGGATGATCTCGTCATAGATTTCGGTGTTGAGCACATCGGGGACAAAGCCCGCGCCGATGCCCTGGATCGGAGAGCTTTCGGGCTCGACCGCGACGACCTTGACGTCAGGATTCTGCGACTTCAAAAATTCGCCGGTTCCGGTCACGGTGCCGCCGGTGCCGACGCCTGCCACGAAGAAATCGACCTCGCCCTCGGTGTCCTCCCAGATCTCGGGGCCTGTGGTCGCCCTGTGGACAGCGGGGTTAGCGGGATTGACGAACTGTCCGGGAATGAAGCTGCCGGGGATCTCCTTCGCAAGCTCCTCAGCCTTGGCGATCGCGCCCTTCATGCCCTTGGTGCCGTCGGTCAGCACAAGCTCGGCGCCGTATGCCTTCATAAGCTGGCGGCGCTCCACGCTCATGGTCTCGGGCATCGTGATGATAAGCCTGTAGCCCTTTGCCGCCGCGACCGACGCGAGTCCGATGCCCGTATTGCCCGAGGTCGGCTCGATCAGCACGCTGTCGGGCTTCAAAAGTCCCTTGCTCTCCGCGTCCTCGATCATCGCCTTGGCGATCCTGTCCTTGACGCTGCCGGCGGGGTTGAAATACTCGAGCTTGGCGACGACCTTCGCCTCAAGTCCAAGCGCCTTTTCTATGTGCGTCAGTTCGAGCAGCGGCGTTTTGCCGATCAGTTGGTCTGCTGTTTGATAAATCTTACTCATAATGATTACCTCCGTAAAGTTATTACCCATTAAGTTAGTATGTTGGTGGATTGATACTATCATACGCTTATTTTTTCGATTTGTCAAGAGGAAATCTGAAAAAAATCTTGAAATCACATAAACATACTGTTATAATGGGTAATAAGAGGTGATTTTAATGTTGATCTCAACAAGAGGGCGCTACGCGCTGCGCATACTTATAGATATGGCGGAGCACGGCGGACGCGGCTATATCAAGTTAAAGGACGTTGCGGAGCGGCAGGATATTTCGGAAAAATATCTAGAGAGCATCGTAAAGGAGCTTGTAAAAAACGGCATCCTTATCGGTCTGCGCGGAAAGGGCGGCGGCTACCGTCTGGCTTTTGAGCCCGACCGCATCAACGTCGGCGAGGTACTGAGGATAATGGAGGGCGGTCTGGCGCCGGTCGCCTGCCTTGAGGACGGAGCAAAGCAATGCCCAAAGGCTGCGGAATGCAGGACGCTCGGCTTCTGGAAAGGGCTTGATGAGACGATCCGCCGCTACACTGACAGCTTTTCGGTAGCCGATCTGACGCGGACGGACAACATCGGCAACGATTACATAATTTAGTTGAACGGCACGACCGTCCGTCAGCCCAAAAATATTTACGGCGGACACCGCAGCAAAACAAAACGCCGCGTGCTCTTCAAAAGCACGCGGCGTTAGGGATCGGGCGCGGGCAGCGTCCGACATTATTTATTACTCATTTCGTCATAAACCTTTTTGAAGGTCTCAACGACGTACTCGGCTTCCTCGTCGGTGATAACCGAATTCATCGGCAGGGTGAGCTGATTCTTGTGCTGATCGTAGGCGTTCGGGAAATCGGCGATATCGAAGCCCTTGCTCTTATACGCCGTCAGCAGAGGCAGCGGCTTGAAATGCACGTTGCACATGACGCCGTTTTCCGCCATTTTGTTGTAGAACTCGTTGCGGAAATCGGAGTCCTTGCCGTTGAAGCGGACAAAATAGAGGTGTCCGCTGCTGCGGTGATCGTCGCCGGCGTGGTCAAGCACCTGAACATCGAGGTTTTTAAATTCCTCGTTATAGTATTTTATCAGCGCGTGGCGCCTTTTGAGCATGCTTTCATAGCGGTTGAGCTGCGCCAGACCTATTGCCGCAAGCACGTCGGGCATATTGCACTTGTACTGCGCGTCTACCACGTCGTATTCCCAGCCCGCCGCGTTGTTTTTCGCGAACGCGTCCTTGGTCTGGCCGTGGAGCGACCACAGCATATACTGCTTATAGAGCTTTTCCTCGTCGATACGGGTGCGCAGACGATGCACGGTCGCGCCGCCCTCCGCGGTGGTCAGGTTCTTGACGGCGTGAAAGCTGAAATTGGTGAAATCCGCGATCTCACCGCACATCTGGCCGTGCCAGCGCGCGCCGAAAGCGTGAGCCGCGTCAGCCATGATGATGACTCTGCCGAGCAGCTCCTGGATCTTGCCGTTGGGGTGAAACAGCTCTCTCTTTCTGCGGACAGCCTCATAAATGCGGTCGTAATCGCAGACGACGCCTGCCAAATCAACGGGGATTATCACCTTGGTGCGCTCGTTGATGGCTTCCTCCATCTTGTCGTAATCCATCTCATAAGAGCCGGGCTTGCAGTCGATCATCACCGGGGTAGCGCCGACGTGATAGACGATCGATGCGGTGGCGGTGTATGTATAAGCGGGCAAAATGACCTCGTCTCCGGGACCCACTCTGAGGATCCTTAGGGTCATCTCGGCACAGGCTGTCTGCGAGGACAGGCACACGGCTTTTCCGGTGTGGCAGTAGTCGCCGATCCTCTGTTCAAGCAGCTTGGTCTTGGGGCCTGTGGTGATCCAGCCGGATTCCAGCACCTCGGTCACCAAGCGTATCTCGTCCTTGCCGATATCGGGCGGAGAAAATGGAATTTTCATTTACGGTACTCCCTTTTCAAAAAAGCAGCAGAATTGCTGAATTGCGGTTTTCTTCATTTACCATTTTATCACAGATTTTTCAATACTGCAACTAAAACAGCAAAAATTTCGGTTTTAGCCAAATATTTTTTTCTCAGGCACGCGAAAAGAATCACTTTACTTAAGGAAGCAACGTCAGGTTGCTTGAAACCTGTGTGTTTTTGTATTATAATAGAGATATGAAAATAACATGGAGGTGTTTTTATGGACACAAAGGACGTTATTTATGAACTGAGGATAAAAAACGGTATGTCGCAGGACGAGCTTGCCGAAAAGGTTTTTGTGACGCGTCAGGCGGTGTCGCGCTGGGAAAACGGCGACACGGTGCCGAGCACGGACACGCTCAAGCTGCTCTCAAAGCTGTTCAATGTTTCGATCAACACTCTGCTCGGCTCTCCTCGCACGCTGATCTGCCAGTGCTGCGGCATGCCGCTTGATGATAGTATCATCGGCGCGGACAAGGACGGGACCCCGAACGAGAATTACTGCAAATGGTGCTACGCCGACGGGCAGTATACCTACAGCGATATGGACGAGCTGATCGAGGTATGCGTCCCTCATATGGCTTCCGACGGCTTCTCTGAGGAGCAGGCGCGCGCCTATTTAAAGCAGGCACTGCCGCAGCTCGATTACTGGAAGCGCTATGAGGAGCTGAGCGGCAACGGAGAGTTTGAGGCGTTCAAGCGGCAGCTTATTGAGGAGATCAACGCCCTGAACATCGAAGGGATGCCGAAGGTTGAAAGCCTGAACGCGCTGGTCGGCAGCTATGTCAATCTCTCCTATCCCCTGCCGAGCGGCATGAGCGCGAAGTTCCTGAACGACGGCGCCACCTATCTCGGCAATCAGCTTGAGCCGGAATTCGGCGGAGACCGCTGCTTCGGCGTTTTGGCGAATATGGATTTTATACTGATCTGCACCTACGAGGCGGACGGCAAAAACCCGGAGCTTGTGCTGTATAAAAAGAGGTAAAGCCACGGCTGAAAGGCTAAGGATCGTATCAGTCCGCTTTCAGGCAAAGTCGTCAACTTAAGCAAATCGCACGGCGATTTGCAGGAGCGACGAGGGCGTCGCTCCCTACAATCGAAAAGAAAAGTAAAGGAGAAATATAAATGGAATTGATTCAAAGCTTTTCGGTAGATCACACCCGCATCGTTCCCGGAATTTTCACGAGCCGGGTCGATCATCTGGGCGAATACTCGGTCACTACCTACGACGTAAGATTAAAGCGCCCCAACAGGGAGCCGGTGATCGACGTAGCCGCCATGCACTCGCTGGAGCACATCATCGCGACTTATCTTCGCAACGACCCCGACCAGAAGGACGAGGTCGTTTACTGGGGCCCGATGGGCTGCCTTACGGGATTTTATCTCATTTTAAAGGGCAGCAGAGGATCCCGTGATATCTATGACCTTATCCTCGGCGCGTTCAAGGCGGTCGAGGACACCGCCGAGGTACCCGGCACCACTCCGCAGAACTGCGGCTATTACCGCATGCACAATCTTGAAATGGCAAAATGGTACGCTCGCGAGTTCGCCGCCTATCTCGAAGCGAACGCCCAAAACGGCGATATCTTTGAGTATCCCAAGACGGAAAGGCTCGTCACCGACGACGGACAGCGCAGACGGAGTGACAGAGA
>ONHJ01000038.1 GCA_900317595.1 uncultured Eubacteriales bacterium
GCTACCAACTATGCCAAAAACAGCGCAGCGGTCTATTCCTTCGGAATAATCCTCGACATATGGTTCTTCGGTGTAGACCGATTCTTCCGTCCAACCGTTTTCCTCGTACTGCGAGGGTTCGGGCGGAGCGGTTTGTTCCACGGTGACCGCTTCGGTCGGAGGATCGGTATATGTAACGGTACCGCCGCCGTTGTTGTCGGAGATAGTCTCCGTATTATCGTCGGAGCTTGAGCGGTAGATGTCATACTCCGACTCGGGCAGCGCTTCCTTTTTTACCATCTCGCCGTTCTTGTAGAAAAAGCGTGTGGCGTAGGCTTTATAGGTGTCCTTGCCGTATTCGCCCTCATGGCTTTCAACGGTGATCTCGTCGTAGCTCGGATCCTGCCAGCCCCAGAAGGTGGCATAGAGCGTGCCGCCCTCTTCCTTACATTCAAGGAACATCTGATAGGACGAGGCGTTTTGAAGCACCAGATCGAGATATGGGTAGTTGATGGTCGCGTCCAAGCCGACGGGAACATAGCTTGACGGCCACGCGTGGTTGTATCGCGCAACTATCGTCATATTAGACCGAATCGCCGCGTTGTAGATGGTGGAGCTCGCCTGGCAGATGCCGCCGCCGATCCCTTGGGTGATCTTGCCGCCGGAAATCACGTTGGCTGATTTGTAGCCGAGGGATTCAAGGTTGGTGTCACCGGTGTTGTCGTTGAACGACCACTTTTCGCCCGGCTCGATCACGGAGCCGTTGCACGCCTCAAGCGCTACGTGCATATTGCTTGTGGCGTTTTCCGTGTTGGTGGAATAGGTTTCGTAAGAGCCGAGCTTGACGATGTTCTGCTTGAGGAACGCCGCGGAAACCTCGGCGTCGGTCTGCTCGGTTTTCGCGTTGACGGTCATGCTGTCGCCGCCGTCCCGCAAAGCGGAGCTGATCTGCGCCTTAAGATCCTCGCCGTCGATCTTGCAGCCCTTTTTTGCCTCCTCAAAGGTAAAGCGATCGTCGGCAAAAGGCTTAAAGCTCGACACGCGGGCATTTTTCGGCTCGGCGTTGTACTGCTCGCAAAGCGCGTCAACGGCGTCCGCCACCGATTCGTCGGTCACCGACGCGGTAACGGTGTAGGTCTGCTTTGAGGTGGATCTGCCGGCTTTGGCGTCCTCCTCGATCTGACCGACGACCTCGTCGATATTATAGGTATATTTGAATTTGGTTTGATCGAGCTGCGCGTCGGCGTCGTTGATGCTCACCGTAAGCGTGAAGGGCTTTATAAAGCTTGTGCGCTTTTGCTCAAGCAGCGCCTTTGCCTCCTTGACGGTTTTGCCCGAAATATCGACGCCCGAAACCGTGGTCTTGTCCGCGAAAACAAATGTCTTGTTGCCGCCCGCCACCGGCTTGCCGTCGCCGCCTTCCTGATGCAACGCGCTGAAAATGCAGAATCCCGCTACTGTCAGTGCGACAGCGATAGCCGCGACAATAGAGATTATCAGGATTTTATTCTTATTTCCGCCGTTTTGCGCGGGAGTGTAGCGCATGGGCGCGGCTCCGGCGCCGTAACCGCTCGAAATGTCGACCATTTCCTCGGCGGCAGCGTTGTAGTTACCGTATTTCATATTTCACCCCGGTCTGAAAGAATAAAGATATCTATAGTATATGTCGGTTGGAGTTTCCTTTGCATTTTTATTGTACTACAATTTTTTCCAAAATGGAAGTGGCAAAACACAAAGAGAATCAAAAGTTTTCGGTGTTTTTTTGTGAAATATCAAAAAACGGCTTTTCAGAAAAAAAACAGACATTTCACGCAAATTATCTGTTGAAAAATTGCCCCGTTTTCAGTATAATAAAGAGAGATACCTCACGTATGCCCCGCTATGAGCAAACGGCTATTGTAAAAGGAGCATTTTCGATGAAAATACTGATATTCTCAGCATCTACCGGCGGCGGTCACAAGCGTGCCGCGGCAGCGCTGGAGGACACAATAAAGCATATCGCGCCCGACGTCAGCGTGACGGTGGTTGACGGATTGAAGGCGATCGGCAAAACATTTGACAAAACCGTAGTGGGCGGCTATTATTTTCTGGTGAAACAAACGCCCTCCGTCTACGGCGGGCTGTATAAGATCACCGACCGCGAAAACCTGATGTATAAAGCGGTGATGAAGTCCAACGCGTCAAAAGCGAACCATTTGCTGGTCGAGATCGAAAAGCATCAGCCCGACGTCATCATCGTCTGCCACGCTTTTATCACCGCCATGGTCGCCAAGCTTAAGCGAAAGGGAAAAATCAACTCCACCGTCGTTTCGCTGATAACCGACTATGACGCGCACCGCACCTATATCGCCGAGGGCGTAGACGCCTATGTTATCGCAGAGCCTCAGATGGCAAAAAAGCTGGTTGAGGAATACGGCGTCGACGAGGAAAAGATCTACCCCATCGGTATTCCAACCTTTGAAAAATTCAACATTCCCGGCGCAAAGGAAGAGATCTTCCGCCGTGAAGGGCTCGATCCGCAAAAAACCACGATCCTGCTGATGGCGGGCTCCTTCGGAGTTACGGGCGTCCTCGACTTTTACAGGCAGCTTGCCGAAAGCGACGACCGCCTGCAATTGATCGTCATCACCGGCAAAAACTCAAAGCTCTATGAAAAGCTTGAGGCCGCCGTTGATGAGCTGGGAGCCGCCAAACACACCAAGCTGCTCTATTTTGTCAACAATGTCGAGGACTATATGCACATCTCCGACATCATCGTGACAAAGCCGGGCGGTCTGACAATCACCGAAAGCCTCGCGTGTCACCTTCCGATGGCGATCTACAACGCCTATCCCGGGCAGGAGCAGTATAACGTCGACTTCCTGCTTAAGGAAAACGCGGCGATCGCGATCGACAAAAAGCACGGCGCCGAACAGATAGCCGCACTGCTGCGCTCTCCCGAAAAGCTGGAAGCCATGCGGGAAAACTGCAAACGCCTTGCGCAGCCCAAGGCGGCAGAAAATATGTTTAAGCTGGTCAAGGAGCTGAGTGCTCCTTCCGCAGAGGAGAATCAATGATGAAAAAAATCTTTTCCGCCGCCCTTGCCGCGGTGCTGTGCGCGCTGACGCTCTGCGCCTGCGCCAACCCCGATGAATTCACGGACGACGAAAAAATGCTGAGCAAATACAAACGCAACAAGGACATTTCCGTGACCTTCAACTATGCCGACGGCACAGCCGAGCCTCCGACCTCCTACACCAACTACACCGACGCGATGACAGGGCTTTCGCTTCGGATGCTTAACGAGCTGGCAAAAACCGAAAAAGGCAGCTTCGCCTTTTCGCCCGCCGCCGTTGAGCTGCAGCTTGCCATGACCGCCAACGCCGCAGCGCCCGAGGTGCGTCAGGATATTCTGCTGTCGTTCAGCGGCAACCTCACCCTCGACGACCTCAACCGCTGCTCCTCATATTTTGCAAGCAGGATGGAGTCGGTCGCCAAGGCGGGACTTAAAAAGAGCGAAAAGCCGACGGCGCATGTCCGTCTCGGCGGCGCGCTGCTTATCAACAAGGGCATCGACGTAAAATCGTCCTTCCTGCAAACAGCCCGTGATTATTACGATCTCGGCGTATTCCGCTATGAATTTGACGGTGAGCACGCCGATAAGAAGCTGAAAAACCAATTCAGCTCCTACGGCTTGGACGAAGCGCCCGATGTTGAAAGCGACGCCGCGCTCATAAGCGCCGCAAGCATCCGCGACGCGTGGCTAAACGGCTATGAGGCGGACGCCGAAGCCGGCACCTTCAACGGCGTTGACGGCACGCGTGAAGCACGATTTTTCACCGCGAGCGAGATCAAGCTCCAAACCGCTAACGCGGTCGGGATCATAAAATATACCGCCAAAACACCGCTGAAGCTGGTGCTTATCATGCCTAACGAAGGCATTTCGACGGAAGATTATCTAAAGCTGCTGACCGTCAACGAATACGCCGCTCTCTTTGACAGCGTGGATTTCACCAAGCGCGTCTCCGCCGTGATACCCTCGTTCAGTCTGGAAAGCGGCAGCGCGTCGGCACGCTCCGCGATGCTCTCGCACTGCGGACTCGCTTCGCTCTTTACCGGCGGAAGCCTTTCGGCGATGAGCTTCAATTCCGCCGCGCAGATAAGCGAAGCGTGGGAGATAAGCCCCAAATTCTCGCTGAGCATCAACGGCGTCAACACCGACAGCGCCCCGCAGAATATATCTGCTCCGGAACCTTCCGGGGACACCGTCACCTTTGACCGGCCTTTCATATTCATGCTGGTCGACAACGAAACGAACATCCCCGTTCAGATGGGCGTTTATCAATAATTTTTCACCGCCTTCGCGTTCTTTCGCGCAGGCGGTTTTCTTTTTGGCACCGTTTGCGCTGATGCTGCGCCTTGCCCGCGGTCTTGAAAATCGCAGGAAACTGTGCTATACTGTTAGCAAAACGAACCAAAAGGAATGGTGGATTTGGCAAAGGCGGTGCCGCTGTTCAGCGGAAGTAAGGGAAACAGCTATTATATCGGCTCCGGCGCCGAGGGCGTGCTGATCGACGCGGGCAGGAACTGCAAGCAGATCGAGCAGGCGATGGCGCTCAACGGCGTGGATATGCACAGCGTGAAGGCGATTTTTGTCACCCACGAGCATATCGATCACTGCGCCGCGCTGAGGGTGCTTGCGAAAAAATACCGTCTGGGTGTGTATGCCAGCGCCGGCACGCTGCGCGCCCTTGAGATGGGGCAAAAGCTTGACCCGCAGACCAAAACCTTCGTCATCGAAAACGAGGCCGCGCTCGGCGATATGCTGATCTCACGCGTCAACACCTCGCACGACGCCGCCGAAAGCTGCTGCTACCGCGTGACGACGCCCGACGGGAAGTCGGCGCTGATCGCCACCGATCTGGGCATTATGTCGGATGACGTGAGGAAAGCCGCCGCAAAGAGCGACTTTGTAGTGCTGGAATCCAACCATGACATTGAAATGCTGAAAACCGGTCCCTACCCATTTCCGCTGAAACGGCGCATCCTCTCCGACAAAGGGCATCTTTCCAACGAAGCCTGCGCGGCAGAGCTGGTGGAGCTTGTCAGCGGCGGCACCCTGAGGCTGATGCTGGGGCATCTCAGCGAGCAGAACAACACCCCGGAAATCGCGCTGCGCACCTCGGTGTGTGAGCTGGAGCGGGCGGGAATGAGATACAAAAACGATTTCACGCTGGACGTCGCGCCCGGCGCCGCGTGTGTAAAGAGTGTGATCTTTTAATGCTGCGTGTCAATATCATCTGTATCGGAAAAATCAAAGAGGCGTATTTTGCCGACGCGATCGCGGAATACGGCAAGCGGCTGTCGGCGTTCTGCAAATTTCAGATAACGGAGCTTGCGGAGGAGAGGATCAAAAGCAACGCTCCGAACCCCGCGCAGATCGCCGAGGTTCTGAACGCCGAGGGCAGGCGGATAATGCAGAAGATCAGCCCTGCCGACTATGTTTGCGCCATGTGCATCGAGGGCAAAATGCTGTCGAGCGAGGAGCTGGCGCAGACGCTGAGCGGCGTTGCGGTAGTGGGCAAAAGCACCGTCGACTTTATCATCGGCGGCAGCTACGGCTTGAGCGACGAGGTCAAGCGCCGTGCCGACCTGCGCCTTTCCATGAGCAAAATGACCTTTCCGCACCAAATGGCGCGCGTGATATTAAGCGAACAGATCTACCGCGCCTTTGAGATAAACTCAGGCGGAAAATACCACAAGTAAAACTGAGCTTTACTTTCTTAACAATTAATAATTTACAATTAATGGCGGGCGCTGCCCGCACCCGATTTTATAGTGAATAGTGAAGATTGTACAGTGTAAAGCTAAATTAACTTGCAATTTGTAATTTGTAATTTGTAAATACCGAAACAACTGACAACTGACTACTAATAACTGACTACTGAACCTCTGACTACTGACAACTAAACCATGCTTGACGGAATTTTTTTACGACATATTAAAAAAGAAATAGAAGAAAAAGCGCTCGGCGCGAGGGTGAACCAGATCTATCAGCCCAACCGCGACGAGCTTGTGCTTGTGCTGCGCACCTATGACGGCACAAAAAAGCTGCTGCTGTCCTCACGCGCCAATTCGCCTCGAGTCAACTTCTGCGCCGAGACTCCCGAGAATCCGGCACAGCCGCCGATGTTTTGCATGCTGCTGCGCAAAAGGCTGGGCGGCGGCAAGCTGACCGGCGTGCGTCAGCTCGGCTGTGACCGCGTGCTGTTTTTGGACTTTGAGTGCGTCAACGAGCTGGGCGACCTTGAGGGGCTGAGCGTCGTCTGCGAGATCATGGGAATGCACAGCAACCTCATCGTGATCAACCGCGACAAGGGCGTTATCATCGACGCGCTGAAACGCGCCGACCTGACCGTCAGCAGCCGCCGTCCGATGCTGCCTAATCTGAAATATGAGCTGCCGGAGCGTCAAAACAAGCTGAATATCCTGGAACACACGCCCGACGAGATCGCCTCGGCGGCAAAAGCCCTGCCTGCGGAAATGCCGCTGTCAAAGGCGCTTATGCAGGTGGTGGAGGGCATTTCGCCGATCGTCGCCCGTGAGCTGGAATACCGCGTTTGTGAGGGCGCGACCAACCGCCTTGAGGGCGCGCTGCCCGAAAAGCTGCTTGCGGTTTTGGCGGATTTCAAACGCACGGCTGAGGAGTGCCGCCAAACGCCCTGCATCGTCTACCGCGAGGACGGCAGACCGATGGATTTTTCGTTTTTCCCGATCAAACAGTACGGCGGCTACGCCGTGGTGAAGGAAACCGAGGGCTTTTGCGCCACGGTTGAGGAATTCTACGGCGAGCGCGACGCCAAGGAACGTATGCGCGTCAAGAGCCACAGCCTGCAAAAGCTGCTGACCACCGCAACCGAGCGTATCGCCCGCAAGCTCAGCAAGCAGCAGGCGGAGCTTAAGCAATGCGGCGACCGAGAAAAGCTCCGCGTTTACGGCGACCTGCTGCACGCGAATCTCTACCGCATCCCACGCGGAGCGGAGTTTGCCGAGGTGGAGAATTTTTACGACGAGAACGGCGGCACGGTGCGCATAAAGCTCAATCCGGCGATATCGCCCGCCGCGAACGCGCAGAAATACTACAAGGATTATCAAAAGGCAAAGACCGCCGAGACCGTTCTCGGCGAACAGATAAAAAAAGGCGAGGCTGAGCTTGACTATCTGGAATCGGTGCTCGACACGGTGAACCGCGCCGAAACCGAGCGCGAGCTTGCGCAGATACGCGAGGAGCTGACCGAACAGGGCTATCTGCGCAGACCGAAGGGCAAAGCGCCGAAGCTCGAAAAATCGGCTCCGAAAAGCTTTCAGACCTCCGACGGCTTCACCGTTATGGTGGGCAGGAACAACCGCCAGAACGACCAGCTCACCCTGAAAACCGCCGCCAAAACCGACCTTTGGCTGCACACCAAGGATATCCACGGCTCCCACGTGATCCTGCGCTGCGACGGCAAAGCGCCGAGCGAGACCGCGATCATGGAGGCGGCGCGGCTTGCGGCGTATCACAGCAAGGCAAAGGAGAGCACCAACGTGCCGGTCGACTACACCCTCGTCAAAAACGTCAGCAAGCCCGCCGGAGCAAAGCCCGGAATGGTGATCTACGTAAAAAACAAAACGGTTTACGTCGACCCGGCGCTGCCTAAACCCATTTCGGACCAATGACGTCAACTTAAGGAAATAATAAAAGGTATCTGCGTAAGAAAAACCTTTCTGCGCTTAAGTCGACGGCATTACCCTGTTAAATGCGCCTCCCCTGTCCGGTTTCAAAATAATCGCTTGGGAAACAGTGAGATTCCCGCAAATCCACTTGATTTTTCGCGGGTTTAATAGTATAATCGATATGATTTGAATTACGGAGGGTTTTTATGAACGGACTGATAAAAAAATATCTGCCCTATGCTATCGCAATTTTCGCGGTTTTTCTGCTGGTTCCGCTGATTTTCATCCGCAGCGGCCCGCTCGGAAATCTTTGGCCGGTGGCGTTTTACTTTATTTTGCTGAGCACCGCGGTGATCACCTCGGCGATCTACTGCGCCAAGCACGGTATCGACTTTTTGTTCACGCTGATGGCGCCGATCGCCTTTTTATTCACGATGATCTACAGCGGCGGCTTCAGCGTGACCAACCTGATTTTGCTGTTTGTCTATCTGGTGGCGGGGATCTTCGGACAATTTCTGGGCGACCTCGCTTTCGGCGACGAGCGCCGCAAAAAGGAAAAGCAGGAAAAGCAGGAGCAGGAAAAGCTTATGCTTCGCGCAAAACGCCGCGACGAGCGCGAACGCCTGCGCATGGAGCGTGAAGCCCGTGAGGAAACGCACACCGAAGCGGAGCGCTATGACTACGACGACGAGCCGCTCGACGAAAAGCCCGGGCGCCAATCGATCGACGACGACGATTTTGACTACGACAAATACATGGCGGACATCGACCGCATGCTTGAGGAAGACAATCGATCCTCTTTTTGACAATACCTTAAAAGGGGCTGGTTCAAAACTCATTGTTATGAGTAAGAGCCAGCCCTTTTATTGTAATTTCATTGTACTGTAGGGTCAGGTTTTAACCTGACCGTGGGTTTAATGCCCGGTGCCGCCCCCTGTTTTTTATACGCAGTACAAATTGGTGTCCCACGCAGGGATATAGGGATGGTGGCGCAGGAATATTTTGTATTCGGGATTCAATTGATTTATCAAAAGCGGCAGCCTGAAAACGTCCTCAAAACGGTGATAGGCGGCGAAATTGAGCTTTGGCTTTTGTGCGGCAAGGGTGCGCCTTAAGCCGAGAAGCGTTTCAAAATCGGCGCCCTCCACGTCCGCCTTGATATAGGTGACCGATTTGTTTTTCAGCAGGTCATCCGCCGCGACCACCGGCGTTTCGGCGCCCGCAGAGGATATCGCGCTGTTTCTGCCAGCTTTGTTATTGAAAAACAGCGTAGTGTTTTCGCTCCAAGCGCCGAGCTGATGAAGCTCCGTGCGCGGCAGACCGGCGCAGTGAGCTTTCAGCTTGGAGAAGTTTTTCGGGTTCGGCTCCAAAGCGGTGATCTCGCGGTAAGCGCCGCCCGTATAACGCAAAAACTCGTCGACCGTGTCGCCGTTATACGCGCCCAGATCGAGATAGCTTTCCTCTGAACCGAGCTTGATGATCTCCGAAAACGCCTCGTCCTTATCAGTCGTGATCTCGTCGAGCAGCGCGATATCGCCTGTGTGATAAAATCGGATGACATTTTTATAGACCCGGCGCGATTTTTCATCGGCAAGCAGCGAATACGCTTCCTTTATTCGGTCGCGGTGAGCGGAAATGAAGTCTCTGTCAAACAGCGCCTCGCCGAAGGGCGGAACGCACGGAACAACAAGGGCGCGGCGCGCGGCGACATTTTTTATTGACGCGATCACCTCGGGCAACTGACTTCCAAAGCTGAGCGCGACGATGAAATCGCCGAGCTCGCACTCCAGATCGCTGAGCTTTTTTACGGTGAAGCCGTGAAAGCGCTGACCGCGCACAAAGCCGTCGCTCGCCATAACTCCCGCGGGCGTTATTCCGAAGCATTCAAACGCCGCGAGCACCTTGTCGGCGCCGTTGCCCATGCCGTAGAGCGCTATCGGCTTTTCGGCGGCTTGCAGAAGCTCCCAAACATTCGGCAGCGCGCTTAATTCATCAAAAAAACGATCCATGTTTTACCGATCCCTTGAAAATAACATAAAAAAACGCCCACCCTGCTGGGTGGACACTTTAAGTGTTGGCATCTCCCTATTTTCACACCTCGTCGCCAAGGCACTATTTTCGGCACAACTGAGCTTAACTTCTGTGTTCGGTATGGGAACAGGTGGACCCTCAGCGTCATCGACACCAACTTTTTCAACAACGAGAGTGATTATACCACAGGAATCTCGGTTTGTCAACACTTTTTTGAACCGAAACACGCGAAAAGAACAGCCGGAGGTCGGAAAATCCCGACTTCCGGCTTGATTTCATATTACAATTCCGAAATAAACTCAGCCAAATACCGCTGCAGCTTTGTGGCGTCCTCGATCGTCACGACGCCGTCGTGGTTGACGTCGGCGGCAAGCCGCTGCACCTCATTGAGCACGGTGTATTCCGAAACGGCGCGCTGGATCTCTGTGACGTCCTTGACATTCACCATGCCGTCGCTGTTGACGTCGCCGAGCACATAGGCCGGCAGTATCCTTGTGAGCTTGCCGTAACTGTCGCAGGTGTATTCCGCACCGTCGATCGTGACCGGGTCGGAATAGCTGAAAAAGCTGACTGTGTATTCGAGCTTGAGCGGCGCTCCCTGACCGTCGGCGAGGTTAGTCACCTCGACCTTATAGATCTTTCCGGTGTAACATTCCGCCTCAGGAGGAGAAAAGCTGAGGAATCTGCCCCAGCTTGCCGAGGTGTAGAGCCCGGTTTCGGTTGAGTCGCGCACAAATTCCTCGCCGGTCTGCATATCGGTGATGGTGACCGCACATTCCTTTGTCGAAAGCTGAGCATAATCGGTGTTGAGGTTGATCGTCCAGACCGATTCGACTGAGATCTCTTCCTCAGGGAACAGACCGGGCGTCGGCCAAGCGTACGCAGGCTGATTATTGCCAACCTCCGATGCGCCCTGAACATTCGGCGAGCCTGTGTATTTAATGGTGTTCACCGCGCCGTAATTGCAGTAGCCCGCGGCAAAACGGTCGCCGTTGCGGGTGAAGAACGTGTCGCGGTGTCCGGGAACAGTGTAGCCCTCGTCATTGAGGAAGCCGCGCAGCAAGTCGATGACAGCGCGCTGTCCGCTTCCGAAGCCGTAAGCGATGTTGCTCTTGCTCGTCGCGCGGTAGCCGGCCGCGTAAAAATCGTCGTCCATGTCCTCGGGCTGAGCCGGATAATGCGACAAGCTGCCTGTCAGCCGCACGTTTTTCTCTGTGAGCACAGCGCCCTTGGCGGCGTCGTCCCAGACCGAATCATCGGCTGACTCAAAGCCGGTAAGTCCCTCCAGCCAGCGATAGTAGTTAGCGGCGCGGACGATATTCTCACGCGTTCCCTCGGTGAGGGTGAACTCCTTATAGGGCGCTGAGGCAGAGCCGGTTTCGGAATAAAACGTCTCGTTAAGATCTGCGGGCGCGGACTGCGAAAACCGGCTGACTATCTCAGCCTGACTGCGCTGATAGACCGGCAGCTCGTTGAGGTCGAGCGTCGTTTCCTCCAGACGATCGAAATCAGCGAAGGGAACCGCCGTGTAGCTGTAGCTGCCGCCGTTTTTGGTGAGCGCCAAAAGCTTGTCGCCGCATTTGATGATGCTGAAAATATCGGCGTCGGAGACGTAGCTTGCGACCAGCATGCTGTCGGAAAGCCCGAAGCACGACACAAGGCGGCTGCTCGAGAGCACATAGATCAGGTCGCCGTCGAGGAACGCGTTAACGCTGTTGTGATTCAGGTTGTAATTATTCTCCGTAGATGCCGTTCCCGGGAAATAATAAGCCGCAGAATCGGTGTTCATGTCGTAAAGGCGGACGGTGTAGTTCGCGAGATATCTGCCGTCAAGGATCTTTGCGGGCTGATTGTAGAAATAATTTATGCCGGAAACCGAAGAGCCAAGGCTGAGCGCGCCGTCACCGTACATACCGCTGTTGAGCTTGCGGCTGACGGAAAAGGTGCCGCCGCCGATATCGGTGTATTCCGTCTGCGCAAAGTAGAATTTGCCGCTGTCCGCAAAACCGCAGAAGGTGTCGATCGGATTTTCGAGCGGCGTCTGCGCCAGCTTATTTCCGTTTATGTCAAGCACAAAGAGCGCGGTGCTGCTCTGAATATCGCTGAACTGCTGACGAACCGCCAAAAAGATATTGCCGCTGTCGTCGGCGCCGACGGAAGAAAGGCTTTCACACGGCACGGTCACGGTGCCTTCGACCGCAGCCGCCTCGAGGGATGACGATCTCGACAGCCATGCCCTCGGGCTTGTTGAACTTTTTGTACTTGTCATAGGCAAAGTAGAGCTTGCCAGTGTTTTCGTTGATATACGCCGAGCGTATTCCATTAAACACCTTGAGCGATCCCGATTGCCCCGCCCCGGTGTTGATATCCTGTATCTCCGGGAAGGTGTATTCCTCCGAGAACGAACCTGAATCAAGACTGTAATGATAAAGGGTACTGTCGTTGAGCAGCTTGACGTTCCGGGCGTCGGCGCACGCGTATTGCAGCAGAATGTCGCGTTCGCCGTAATACGACACCGATCCGCTGAAGGTCAGCTCGACAGAGGCGGTCTGCGCTGAAACGACGGCAGAAGCCGCCAGCGTCAGAATGACGGCGCTGAGTATAATACTTACGCATCTTTTAAAAGTCCGCTTCATGGTTTTCTCCTTATTTGGCGAGCACTTCCGTGATCTCGCCGATATACATCTTGTGATAGTCGCCGTTGTAGTTCGGGAGCACCGTTTCGCCCGCGATAACGCTCTCCTCGTTCAAAAACTGTCCGTAAAGCTTTTTGCAGCACAGCACCAGCTTTGCCTGCTTAAAATACGGCGCGCCGTTTTCGGCAAAAGCGGGCGTAAAGCCGGTCGCCTCGATCTTGTCGACGTCTCTGCCGCTGCGCGACCCGCAGAATCCGAGCGCCTTGCGGTATTCGTCGGGGTAAAAGCTGAGAGTGAAGTTTTCCTCACGCTCCAAAAACTCGATCGTGTAGCGCTGAGGTCTGATGAAAATATAAACGACGGGCTTGTTCCACATAATGCCCACGCCGCCCCAGCTAACGGTCATGGTGTTCAGCTTTTCGGGCGTGCCGGCGGTCACCAGACCCCAATCGCCGCCGATCAGCTTGAACGGGTTTTCGACGATCTGCTGCGGAGAGATTTTCTTAAAATCGACCATGATATCAAATCCTTTCTGTTGAATGATCATATGCTTCATCCTTTTCTATTATTATAACACATTTTGAATATTATTCAATACTTGGCGAAAAATATTCATTATTACGAATATAAAGCGGCATTTTGTGAATAATCATTACAATTTTTCTTCTTTTATCGCAGCGCCGAATTTCATTACAGTCCATAAAAATTCACTGATTTTCAGCTTTCTCACCAAAAACGAGTCACAATCCTCTATTTTTTGTGCAAAGCTTAAAATCTGTATATTTATTCAAGATTTCCCTTGATTTTTCGGAAAGATGGTGTATAATGGTAAACGTAACAAATCAAATCGGAGGTAATCATTATGGCTGACAACAAAATCAGGAAGGTCGTGCTCGCATATTCCGGCGGATTGGACACTTCCATCATCATCCCCTGGCTGAAAGAAAATTATGACGGCTGCGAGGTCATCGCGGTTTCCGGCAACGTAGGACAAGGCACCGAGCTCGACGGCTTGGAGGAAAAAGCGATCAAAACCGGCGCTTCCAAGCTCTACATTGAAGACCTCAACAAGGAATTCGTTGAGGAATACGTATTCCCCACCGTTAAGGCAGGCGCGATCTATGAGGGCAAGTATCTGCTCGGCACCTCCTTCGCGCGTCCCGTAATCGCCAAGAGGATCGTTGAGATCGCCAAGGCTGAGGGCGCCGACGCGATTTGCCACGGCTGCACCGGCAAGGGCAACGATCAGGTGCGTTTTGAGCTGGCTATCAAGGCGTATGCTCCCGACATGAAGATCATCGCTCCGTGGAGAACATGGGAATTCAAATCCCGTGAGGATGAGATCGAATACGCGGAAAAAATGAACATTCCGCTCAAGATAAACAGAGAGACAAACTACTCCAAGGACAAAAACCTCTGGCACCTCAGCCACGAGGGTCTTGACCTCGAGGATCCCGCAAACGAGCCGAAGTACAACAAGGAGGGCTTCCTTGAAATGGGCGTTTCTCCCGAACAGGCGCCCGACAAGCCCGAATATGTGACCATTCACTTTGAAAAGGGTATTCCCACGCAGATCAACGGTGAAGACACCGAGAGCGTGGCGATCATCGAGAAGCTCAACGAGATCGGCGGCAGAAACGGCATCGGCATCACCGACATCGTAGAGAACCGTCTTGTGGGCATGAAGGCGCGCGGCGTTTATGAGACGCCCGGCGGCACCATCCTCTTCGCGGCGCACAACAAGCTTGAGGAGATCTGTCTCGACAAGGACACCCTGCACTATAAAAAGAACCTCGCCAACACCTTTGCCGATCTGGTATACGACGGCAAGTGGTACACTCCTCTGCGCGAAGCGATGTCGGCGTTTGTCGACAGCACTCAGGAATATGTGACCGGCGACGTAAAGCTCAAGCTCTACAAGGGCAATATCATCGACGCGGGCGTCACCAGTCCCTACAGCCTTTATGACGAGGAGATCGCGACCTTTGACGAGGACGAGGTCTACAACCAGAACGACAGCGCAGGCTTCATCAACCTGTTCGGTCTGCCGATCAAGGTGCGCGCGAAAAAGGGCTTAATTAAATAAACGCAAATCTGATTGTTTCGGGGCAGGTTTTTTACCTGCCCCACAACGTGTTTTTATAGATATGAGGTAACCTATGCAACTTTGGAAAGGACGCTTCAAAAAGGAGCTTTCAAAAACCACCAACGACTTCAACTCCTCCATCTCCTTTGACAGCCGCATGTACCGCGAGGATATCGAGGGCAGCATAGCCCACGCGGCTATGCTCGGCAAATGCGGCATCATCAGCGAGGAGAGCAGCGCCGACATTATTCAAGGTCTGCAGGGCATCCTCGCCGATATCGAGTCGGGCGCGCTGACGATTGACCCGGAGGCGGAGGATATCCACACCTTTATCGAGGGTGAGCTGACCAAGCGCATCGGCGACAACGGCAAGCGGCTGCACACCTCCAGAAGCCGCAACGATCAGGTCGCGGTCGACATCAAGCTTTACCTCAAAAAAGAGGTCAAAAACGTCAAAAATATGGTCGTCGGCCTGATAAAGGTCATCGCCGACAAGGCGGAAAAGTACAGCGACACCGTCATGCCGGGCTACACCCACCTGCAAAGAGCGCAGCCGATCGTATTCGGTCATCATCTGCTCGCCTACGGCGAAATGCTGCTGAGAGATGTTTCGCGTCTTGAGGACTGCCTTAAGCGCATGGATGAAATGCCGCTCGGCTCCTGTGCGCTGGCAGGCACTACCTATCCCATCGACAGAACGGTCACCGCAGAGCTGCTCGGCTTTGAGCGAATCACCAACAACTCGCTCGACGGAGTTTCCGACCGCGATTTTTGCATTGAGTTCGCGTCGGCGCTCTCGATCATCATGGTGCATCTCAGCCGCTTCTCGGAGGAGATCATCATGTGGTGCAGTTGGGAATTTAAATTTGTGGAGCTGGACGACGCATTTTCCACAGGCTCCTCTATCATGCCGCAGAAAAAGAATCCCGACATCGCGGAGCTGGTGCGCGGAAAGAGCGGCAGGGTCTTCGGCGACACAATGACGCTGCTGACCGTGATGAAGGGCATCGCCCTCGCCTACAACAAGGATATGCAGGAAGACAAGGAGGCTATCTTTGACGCGGTCGACACCGTAAAGATGTGCCTGACCGCCTTTACCCCGATGCTCGACACCATGCGCGTGCTGCCGCAGAACATGAGAAAGGCGGCTGCCGGCGGCTTTATCAACGCCACCGACTGCGCCGATTGGCTGACCAAGAACGGCGTGCCGTTCCGCGACGCGTATAAGGCGACCGGCGAGCTGGTGGCTCGCTGCATTGAGCTCGGGACCGATCTTGAAAACCTTCCGCTCGAGGAATACAAAGCCGTCTGCGGCGTCTTCACCGAGGACGTTTATGACGCTATCTCGCTTGAAAAATGCGTTTCACAGCGCACCGCCTTCGGCGGTCCCGCGCCCGCGCTGGTCAAGGCACAGGCGCAGCGCGTGAAGGAAATCGCGGAAAAATTATAATAAATGGAGAATGATTCTGTTCAGCAAAAACGCCGCAAACAACTCAGGCTTCCAAATTATGATTATAGCACGAGCGGAGCATATTACGTTACCATTTGCACCTACAATCGAGTAAAACTCTTTGGGTCGATTCAATACGTAGGGGCGGACCCATGTGTCCGCCCAAGTACAGCAGGCGTTATGATAAAAGAAAAACTGTTCGCCTTAGAATCAAAATTTGATGATATCAAAATTGATTATTACTGTATTATGCCCGACCACATACATTTTGTTTTATTCAAAAATTGTGCTCAGGGCGGACACATGGGTCCGCCCCTACACCGGATAATTCAATGGTACAAAACACAAACAACAAATGAATATATAAAACTTGTCAAAAGCGGTATCCTTCCCCCTTTTGAAAAACATATTTGGCAAAGAGACTATTTTGAACACGTAATTCGGGGCGAACACGACTTGTATGAAATACGCAAATACATCGACAATAACCCCGCAAAATGGTTTTTTGATAAACATTACAAATAAAGGATTGAAAATTATGATAAAAGCAGGAATCGTAGGCGCAACGGGTTATGCCGGCGCGGAATTGGTGCGGCTGCTGACCGCGCACCCTGAGGCGGAGATCGCGGCGATCAGCTCGGTTTCCTTTGAGGGTCAGAAGCTCAGCGACGTTTACCCCGCCTACACCTTTTTGAACGATATGATTTGCGAAAACCAAGACGCCGTGGTGGAAAAGAGCGACGTGATCTTCGCGGCGCTGCCCCACGGACTTTCGCAGGAGCTTGCCGCGCAGTGCATGGCTGCGGGCAAAGCCTTCATCGACCTCGGCGCTGATTTCAGGCTCGAGAGCGAGGATGAATACGCCGAATGGTACGGCGGCACTTTCCTTGACAAGGAGCTGCACGAGCAGAGCGTTTACGGTCTGCCGGAGTTTTTCCGCGAAAACATCAAGGGCAAGCGCCTGATCGCCAACCCCGGGTGCTACACCACCTGCTCGCCGCTGGCTATCGCGCCGGCGATCGCAAACGGGCTGGTCAGCACCAAGGGCATTATTTGCGACTGCAAAAGCGGCGTGACCGGCGCCGGAAGAAAGCCCACGCAGGGCAACCATTTCCCCGAGCTGAATGAAGGATTTCACGCCTACAAGGTCGCCTGCCACCGCCACACTCCCGAAATCGAGCAGACGCTTTCAAAGCTCAGCGGCGAGGACGTGACGATCACCTTTGTCCCCCATCTGCTGCCCGTCAACCGCGGCATTCTGGCGACGGTTTATGCCGATATCAAGGACGGCGTAAGCTTTGAGGACATACGCAAGGCATATAAGGACTATTACAGGGACGAGTTTTTTGTGCGCCTTCTTGATGACGGCAAGTGCGCCGACATCCATAACGTGCGCTACTCCAATTTCTGCGATATCTCCATCCACCACGACAAGCGCGCCGGCAAGCTGGTCGCCTGCGCCGCCATCGACAACATGGTCAAGGGCGCGGCAGGTCAGGCGATCCAGAACATGAACCTGATTTTCGGCATCGATGAAAAGACCGGGCTTGTGATCATGCCGCCGGCGTTTTGATCCGAAGCTGCCGATCAGTTAACATTTTTCAACCTAAAAGGATTTTTTATGAATAATTTTACTTTTATAGACGGCGGCGTGACCGCGCCGCAGGGCTTTGTTGCCGCGGGAGTATGCGCCGGCGTGAAGCAGGCTACCTCCGACGCCATCACCAAGGCGGCTAAGGCGAATGAATCGCCCGTTATCCCCAACGGCAAGCGCGATCTCGCGATGATCGCCTGCGACAAGATCTGCAGCGCAGCGGCGATCTTTACCCGCAATCTCGTGAAATCCGACACAATTTATGTCACCCGGGAGCACCTTGCGAACGGCAAGGCGCAGGCGGTGATCGTCAACTCCGGCAACGCAAACGCCTGCAACCCCGACGGCTATGAAAAGGCGGCGGCGATGGCAAGGCTTGCGGCAGACGCGCTCGGCATCGATGAAAACGATGTGATCGTAGCCTCAACGGGCGTTATCGGTCAGCCCCTGCCTTTGGCGCCTATTGAAAACAACGTCGAAAGGCTGAAAGCGCTTCTCTCCAAGGACGGCAGCGCTCAGGCGGCGGAGGCGATAATGACCACCGACACCGTGAAAAAGGAGTGGGCTGTACAGACCGTGATCGGCGGCAGGAACGTGACCATCGGCGGCATCGCCAAGGGCAGCGGCATGATCCATATCAACATGGGCACCACGCTCTCCTTTGTCACCACCGACGCGGCGATCTCGTCGGAGATGCTCAAATGCGCCCTGATCGAAGCGGCTGACGTCAGCTACAACATGGTCAGCGTGGACGGCGACACCTCCACAAACGACACCTTGGCGATTCTGGCGTCCGGCTACGCCGGCAACGCCGAGATCACCGAGAAAAACGCCGACTATTACGCCTTTCTTGAGGTTCTGACCGCCGCGTTCAAGAAGGTCGCCAAACAGCTTGCAGCTGACGGCGAGGGCGCGACCAAGCTGCTGATTTGCAGCGTAAAGGGCGCCAAGGACGAGCAGGCGGCGAAGATCATCGCCAAGAGCGTGATCGGCTCCAGCCTTGTCAAGGCGGCGATGTTCGGCGCCGACGCAAACTGCGGCCGCGTGCTCTGCGCCGTAGGCTACAGCGGCGCGCAGGTTGACGACGTGAGAAAAATCGACGTCGCCTACCTCTCAAAAGCCGGCGAGATCCTCGTTTGCCAAAACGGCTGCGGATTGCAGTTTGACGAGGCGAAGGCGGAGCGTATCCTGCTTGAAAACGAGATAACGATCGTCATCACGCTGGGCGACGGCTGCGGAGAAGCCGAGGCATACGGCTGCGACCTGACCTACGATTACGTAAAGATCAACGGAGATTACAGAACTTAACAACAAAAAGATTTTGAGTGGAGAAATATGGATAACCAAAAACGCGCAAAGGTATTGATACAGGCAATGCCTTACATCAAAAAATGGACGGGCGAGACGATCGTCGTAAAATACGGCGGCAACGCCATGCTGAACGACAAGCTGAAATCCGCGGTCATGAGCGATCTGGTGCTGATGCAGCTTGTGGGCATCAATGTTGTGCTGGTACACGGCGGCGGCCCCGAGATCAACGCCATGCTTAAGGCGGTCGGCAAGGAGAGCAAATTCGTGAACGGCCTGCGCGTCACCGATCAGGAGACGATCGACATCGTGCAGATGGTGCTTGCCGGCAAGGTCAACAAAAGCCTTGTGCAGCTTCTTGACAGCCACGGCGGCAAGGCACTCGGACTTTGCGGTCTTGACGGCAGACTTCTGATGGCAGACAAGCTTGTGGCAGGCGCTGCGGACTTGGGCTTTGTGGGCGAGATCCGCGAGGTCAATCCCGAGCCTCTGCAAAACGCCATGAAGGACGGCTATATCCCGATCGTCGCCACGGTAGCGGGCGGCTACGACGGCAATGTTTACAATATCAACGCCGATCTTGCAGCGGCGCAGATCGCCGCCAAGCTCGGCGCGAAAAAGCTGATACTTATGACCGATATCCGAGGATTGCTGCGCGACGTCAACGACGACGAAAGCCTGATCCCGGTGGTCAACGTCAGCGAGGTGCCAATGCTCAAGCGCGACGGCATCATCACCGGCGGCATGATCCCGAAAATCGATTGCTGCGTTGAGGCGGTGCGCAACGGCGTAAACCGCGCCCACATCATAGACGGCAGGATCGAGCACTCCATTCTTCTCGAGCTGTTCAGCGACGAAGGCATCGGCACGATGTTCTATTGAGCACTGACCGAGCCCTCGATCACCTTCGGCAAGCAGCCTGCTTTTCATATATAAAAGGGAGTTTCTATGAACTACACCATCCGACCCATGACAATTGACGACTACGACGAGATCTTCGCGATGTGGCAAATCACCACCAAGCGCGCCCTTTCCTCGGCGGATGAACGCTCGCAGATCGAGAGGTATCTTAAGCGCAACGAAGGGCTTTCGCAGGTCGCGGTGGTCGACGGCAAGATCGTCGGCACCGTGCTTGCCGGTCACGACGGCAGACGCGGCTTCATCCACCATATGGCGGTGCTGCCCGAATACCGCCGCCGTCGCATCGGTCACGCCCTTGCCGAAAGGGCGATTGCCGGTATTCAGGCGGAGGGAATTGAAAAAACACATATTTTCTGCTACCAAAACAACGAAACGGGTCAAAAATTCTGGAGCGATTTCGGATTTAAAAAGCGCGACGACGTATTTGTTTTCAGCTTTTGATCACTGACTACCGAATACTGACAGGAGAGGATCATTTATGAACACCAAAGAAAAAGACCTTAAATATATCATGCACACCTACGGGCGCTACGACGTCGCCCTGCAAAGCGGAAAGGGCGCCACAGCCTTCGACGAGGACGGCAAGCGCTATATCGACGTAAGCTCCGGCATCGGCGTCAACTCTCTGGGCTACTGCGACGAGGGCTGGGTGAAGGCTGTCACAGCTCAGGCGGGCACGATCCAGCATATGTCCAACTACTTTTACAGCAAGCAGCCGAGCGATCTTGCCGAAAAGCTTTGCACCCTGACGGGGATGGCAAAGGTCTGCTTCGGCAACAGCGGCGCCGAAGCAAACGAATGTGCAATAAAAATCGCGAGAAAATACAGCTTTGACAAATACGGCGCCGGACGCAATGAGATCATCACCCTCAAAAACTCCTTCCACGGCAGAACCGTGACCACGCTTGCGGCGACGGGTCAGGATGTTTTTCATAACTTCTTCTTCCCCTTCACCGAGGGCTTTAAATACGCCGAGGCCGACAACATCGACGACGTTAAAAACAATATCGACGAAAAGACCTGCGCTGTACTGATTGAGGTAGTTCAGGGCGAGGGCGGCGTGAATATTCTGGACAAAAGCTTTGTGCAGAGCGTCGCGAAGATCTGCGATAAGCAGGATATCCTGCTTATCATCGACGAGGTGCAGACAGGCGTCGGCAGAACCGGCAAGCTGTTTGCCCACGAGCATTACGGCGTCAAGCCCGACCTGATGACAGTTGCCAAGGGACTTGGCGGCGGACTGCCGATCGGCGTTTGCCTTTGCGGCGAAAAGCTAAAGGACGTTATGTCACCCTCCACCCACGGCACCACATTCGGCGCGAATCCCGTTGTGTGCGCGGGCGCGAATTACGTGCTCGACACGATCGCAAACGAGGAATTCTTAAACGAAGTTGAAAGAAAGGGAGCTTACCTTGAAGAAAAGCTCCGTGAAATAAAAGAGGTCAAAAATGTGCGCAGACTCGGCTTGATGGTTGGCATCGAGATCGACGGCAACGCCCACGACATCGCCGTAAAATGCGTAGAAAACGGACTTTTGATAATCACCGCTAAGGATCTGCTCAGGATGCTGCCGCCGCTGACCATCACCAAAGACGAGCTGGACGAAGCGGTCACCATACTCGAAAAAACATTAAAGGAGATCACAATATGAAGCATTTACTTAAGCTTGAGGACTGGTCTACTGCGGATATCACCCGCACCCTCAACCTTGCCGACCAGCTCAAATATGAACAGAAGCACGGCATTGAGCACAAGCTGCTCGCCGGCAAAACGCTGGGCATGATTTTTGAAAAATCCAGCACCCGCACCCGCGTCTCCTTTGAGGTGGGCATGACTCAGCTCGGAGGATATCCCCTCTTTTTAAGCTCCAATGACCTCCAGATCGGCAGGGGCGAACCCGTTCAGGACACCGCTCGCGTGCTGTCACGCTTTGTTGACGCGATAATGATCCGCACCTTTGCCCAGAGCGAGGTCGAATCACTTGCCGAATACGGCTCTATCCCGATTATCAACGGACTCACCGACTACTGCCACCCCTGCCAGGTACTTGCCGACCTGATGACCATCCGCGAATTCAAGGGCAAGCTTGAAGGTCTTAAGATGTGCTTTATCGGCGACGGCAACAATATGCTCAACTCTCTCGCGGTCGGCGCGCTGCGCATGGGTATGTCCTTCTCCGCCGCCTGCCCCAACGGCTATTTCCCGCCCGAGCACATCATGGAGTTCGGCAAGCAGTTCGGCGACAAGTTCGAGATCGTCAACGATCCGATGGAAGCCGCGAAAAACGCCGATGTTATCTACACCGACGTGTGGGCGTCCATGGGTCAGGAGAGCGAAAAGAAGGAGCGTGAAGCTGCATTCGCGGGAATCTATCAGGTCAACGACGAGCTGATGGCGGTAGCGAACGATGATTGCATGGTGCTCCACTGCCTGCCCGCTCACCGCGGTGAGGAGATCACCGCTGAGGTCTTTGAGGCTCACGCCGACGAGATCTTTGAGGAAGCCGAAAACCGTCTGCACGCCCAAAAAGCCGTGCTGGTGGAATGTCTGCTCGACCGCAGGGAAGAAGAGATCATCGCTTAACTCAATTCAAAAAACAACAAAACCGATTGAAGCCCCCTCAAGGAAGGTTCAATCGGTTATTTTTTATCCCATTATTTCATAATCGTAATCGTCAGCCTGCCAGTTTTGCTGCGGGCTGCCTTTTATGATAGCCATCGACAGCTTGCCGGTCTTGTTGTAGATATCCTCGATATCCTTTGCCTTGCACTTGACGATACCTGTCAGCGGGTCGCTGATGGTCACCATGCCGGTTTCCGTGTCATAGCCCGTCAGCGTGACGCAATGCTCGCTGTGATACCAGTAGTAGACGTCCTCGCCGTAAAAATAGCCGTAATCCTCGATCAGCGGCGGCGTGAAATACATTGTCGTCCACAGCACCACCGGGTATCCGGCGCTGATGATTTTATAAAGATCCTCAAAATCCGTACCCATCGTGTTGAGTGCGACGTAGTCCGAGCCCTGATCCGCGAGATAGTTGTTCGCGGTATCGGTCAAGCCCGGAGGAAAAACGCCGGCGCCGTCTTCTTCGAAGGGATCGCCGGCATAGCCGTACATAACGTCCTCGTCATGGATCAAATAGTTCTCGGCGATATCGGTTTTCTCGAGCTTAAAACCGAGTGACCGCAGCGCTATCGTCAGCGCCACCGACTCGCAGCCGGTCGGGAGTTCGGGATACTGCAAAACCGTGTCTGCCTTTATTTCCGCTTTTGGGGTGCGCAAAGGCTCGTAAATCAGCCTTTGCAGCCTTTCCTCCGCGCTTTCGTCATCGTCAAAACTGAATTCATCGGGCGTAGCATAAATCATCGTGGCTGCTTCAGCGGAAGAGCTCGGAACACCGGTCGTCTCCGAAGCAGCGGTCTCTGAAGAGGCCTCGCTTTTATTCTTGCTTGATCCGGAGTTCGGCTGACAGCCGACCGCAGCAAACATCAGCAAAGCTATAAGGAATAACGTCATCAATCTTTTCATATATTACCTCAAAAGAATTATTTCAATCCATTGTAACACACTTTTCGGAATTAATCAATCTTTTTTACACTTATCTTCGCAAATCGCGTCAAATGAAAACCGCATCCACCGAAGGATGCGGAATTATTTGCTTTTCGATTATCCCCATTTGTCAAAAAACCGTACGCCGCCGTAGGATAAAATAAAATTCTGGCTCTCGTGGTAATCGCTGCGCACCATGCGCGG
>ONHJ01000100.1 GCA_900317595.1 uncultured Eubacteriales bacterium
GTACCCTGAAACTGTTTATACGTTTTGAAAAGAGGTCGCCGTCATATCCGCGTTATGACGCGCCGTTATGCAAAGCTTTGATTCAAGCCAAGCTTTCCAAAGGCGCGCTGCCCGGCACGGCTCGTGCCTTAGTACATTCCGCCCATGTCGGGAGCTGCGGGTGCGGGAGGTGTGGGCTCCTTGATATCGGCGACGAGGCTCTCGGTGGTGAGAACCATCGCGGCAACGGAAGAAGCGTTCTCCAGAGCAGAACGGGTGACCTTTGTCGGGTCAACGATTCCGGCCTCCGCCATGTCGGTGTATTCCTCGGTGAGGGCGTTGAAGCCGTAGCCTACCTTGTTCGCCTTCTTGATGTTCTCGACGATCACGCTGCCCTCAAGACCCGCGTTCGCGGCGATCTGACGCAGCGGCTCCTCAAGAGCCTTGAGAACGATCTTCGCGCCGGTCTTGGCGTCGCCCTCGAGGGTCTCAACGAACGCCTCAACAGCGGGGATAGCGTTCATGCAGGCGATTCCGCCGCCGGCTACGATGCCTTCCTCAACGGCAGCCTTTGTTGCCGCGAGAGCGTCCTCGATGCGGAGCTTCTTCTCCTTCATCTCGATCTCGGTAGCGGCGCCGACCTTGATAACTGCTACGCCGCCTGCGAGCTTCGCAAGGCGCTCCTGAAGCTTCTCGCGGTCAAAATCGGAGGTAGTGGTCTCGATCTGCTGACGGATCTGCGCGACTCTGCCCTTGATAGCGTCCTTGTCGCCCGCGCCGTCAACGATGATGGTGTTCTCCTTCTCGACCTTGACCTGACGGGCTGTGCCGAGCTGGTCAACGGTAGTGTCCTTGAGCTCGAGACCGAGGTCGGAGGTGATAACGGTGCCGCCTGTGAGTGTGGCGATATCCTGCAGCATTTCCTTTCTTCTGTCGCCGAAGCCGGGAGCCTTTACGGCAACGCAGGTGAAGGTGCCGCGAAGCTTGTTGAGCACCAGAGTGGTGAGAGCCTCGCCCTCAACATCCTCGGCGATGATGAGCAGCTTTCTGCCGGACTGAACGACCTGCTCCAGAACGGGCAGGATCTCCTGAGTGTTGGAGATTTTTTTATCGGTGATAAGGATGTACGGATTGTCGAGCTCCGCGATCATCTTGTCGGTGTCGGTGACCATGTAGGGCGCGATATAGCCGCGGTCGAACATCATGCCCTCGACGACCTCGCTGTAGGTATCGGCGGTCTTGCTCTCCTCAACGGTGATAACGCCGTCGGTGGTGACCTTCTCCATAGCCTCGGCGATAAGCTTGCCGATGAATTCATCCTGAGAGGAAACTGTGGCGACACGCGCGATATCGGCGGTGCCGGTGACCTCGACGCTGTTCTTGATGACCGCGTCAACAGCTACCTTTACGGCGTCGGCGATGCCCTTTTTCAGGATCATGGGGTTAGCGCCCGCGGTCACGTTCTTCATGCCCTCGCGGATAAGAGCCTGAGCCAGCAGTGTGGCGGTGGTGGTGCCGTCGCCGGCAACGTCGTTGGTCTTTATGGAAACTTCCTTGACGAGCTGAGCGCCCATGTTTTCAAAGGGATCGTCGAGCTCGATCTCCTTGGCGATGGTCACGCCGTCGTTGGTGATCAGCGGAGCGCCGAACTTTTTGTCGAGCACCACGTTTCTGCCCTTGGGGCCGAGCGTGATCTTAACGGTATCGGCGAGCTGGTCGATGCCCTTCATCAATGCTTTTCTTGCGTCTTCACCGTATGCGATTTGTTTAGCCATGATTCAATACCTCCAAAAATTACTCTACCTTGGCGAGAATGTCGGACTGACGGACGATGGTGAATTCCTCGCCGTCGAGCTTTACCTCGGTGCCCGCGTATTTGCTTGCGATAACCTTATCGCCCACGCTTACATACATCTCTACCTCATTGCCGTCGACAACGCCGCCGGGGCCGACCGCCACAACGGTGGCGAACTGGGGTTTTTCCTGCGCTGCGGAAGAAAGGATGATGCCGCTCTTGGTTTTTTCCTCGGCTTCCTCAACCTTCAAAACAACTCTGTCAAGCAATGGTTTAATAGTCATAAAAAATAGCCTCCTATTTTAGATTACAATCAATTAGCACTCCTTATCCCCGAGTGCTAATAATATTGTACACCAATTTTCGGAAAAGTCAAGGGAAATTTGACCTTTTCTCACCTTTCAGCGCAATTATGTGAATTTTACCATTTTCAGGTTGACTTTTTATGCGAAATATATTAAAATTGATTCAAAAGAAAAAGGAGGATTTTTATATGAAATCTGTTTTTTATATCAAACGTGCCGCCTGCGTGCTCTGCGCGCTTTGCCTTGCCTTTGCCGCCGCAGCCTGCACAAAAAGCAAGAACAAGGCGCAGAACTCAGGCTCCGCCGTGACGCAGACCTCGATCGCCGGCAAGGTCACAAGCAAGGGCTATGAGCTGCCCTATACCCTGTCCGACGGCTCCGCGCCCGTGGCAAAGATCGTTGACGGCTCCGTCTACAAGCATGTCGACACCCAGGGCGTGACCAATCCGCGCCACTGGCTGACCACTGACAAATCCGTTGAGGAAGTACAAAAATTCTTTGATGACTATTTCAAGACCCTGCAGCCTGTCAAAGCAAAGCTGGCGACAGACGAATCAGTCGCCTACTATGACAAGGACAGGAAGATCATCATCTCAAACCTCAGCGTCTGGAAAGCCGACGGCGTTACAAACTACCAGTTCGGCGTCGAGGTTTGCGAAAGCCTTGAGGACAGCCCCACATGGGAGGCTAAATAACACAAACTCAAACAAAAACCGATCCGCTGCCTTAATGGTGCGGGTCGGTTTTTTATACTATCAATTCAATTCGTTATCGCTGAGCGACTTCATTCCGTTGTCGTCCATCAGCTTCTGCGCCTGCTCCACATCGTCGACGCGGAACACTACGTAGGCGCCGAGAGCGTCGGAAGCGGTGAAGGCGTACATATACTCGATGTTCACTCCGGCCTTTGAGAGGATATCGATCACCTTATAGAGCGCACCGGGCTTGTCAGCCATCTTCACGGCGATGACCTCGGTGGTGTTTACCACGGTGTCGCCACTGAGCACCTCACGGGTCTTGTCGTTGTCGGAGGTGATCATGCGCAGGATGCCGAAATCCTTGGTGTCGGCGATACTCATAGCGCGGATGTTGATATTGTTTTCGGCAAGCGTTTTTACGGTCTCAACCAGCTTGCCCTGCTTGTTTTCCACAAAAACGGAAATCTGCTGAATAGCCATCTTGACCCTCCTCGATCAATCATGCAGCTTGCGGTGGTCGATGACGCGCACCGCCTTGCCCTCGCTGCGGGTAATGGTCTTGGGCGGCACCAAGCGGACCTTGGGGCCGATGCCAAGCATAGTGCGCATCGCCTGCTCCAGCTTTTTCTCCTTTGCCTGGTTGATGGAAACGATATCCGAGAACTGCTCGGGCGCCATCTCAACCTTGATCTCAAAGGTGTCGGAGTTGTTGATGCGGTCGATCTCGATCTGATAATTCGGCGTGTAGCCCTGCTTGCGCAGCACGGTCTCGATCTGGCTCGGGAACACGTTTACGCCGCGGATGATAAGCATATCGTCGCTTCTGCCCATGGGCTTGGTCATCTTGACGTGGGTCCTGCCGCAGGAGCATTTTTCGCGCGAGAGAACGCAGATGTCGCGGGTGCGGTATCTGATAAGCGGGAACGCCTCCTTGTCAAGGCAGGTGAACACCAGCTCGCCCTTGCTGCCCTCGGGAAGCACCTCGCCCGTTTCGGGGTCGATGATCTCCACATAGAAGTGATCCTCGTTGATGTGCATACCCTTCTGCTCCTCGCACTCAAAGGCGACGCCCGGTCCGCTGATCTCGGTCAGACCGTAGATGTCATACGCCTTGATGCCGAGGCTTTTCTCGATGCTGCGGCGCATTTCCTCAGTCCAGGGCTCGGCGCCGAAAATGCCTGCCTTGAGCTTGTTGTCGGAGGGCTTGTAGCCCTGCTCGGCAAGCGTCTCGCCGATGTATGCCGCGTATGAGGGCGTGCAGCAGAGGATGGTCGCCTCAAGATCCATCATAAACTGGATCTGACGCTCGGTGTTGCCCGACGACATGGGCAGGGTGAGGCAGCCCACCTTGTGAGAACCGCCGTGGATGCCGGCGCCGCCGGTGAACAGACCGTAGCCGTAGGCGACCTGAACCACGTCGTCCTTGGAGCCGCCCGCCGCGATGATCGCTCTGGCGGTGCACTCCTCCCAGAGGTCGATGTCGTGCTGAGTATAGAACGCCACAACGCGCTTGCCCGTGGTGCCGGAGGTGGACTGGATTCGCACGCAGTCTTTGAGGTCAGTGCCGAGCAGGCCGTAGGGATAAGCCTCGCGAAGATCGGCTTTTGAGAGGAAGGGCAGCTTTTTGATGTCCTCCACTCCGCTGATATCCTCGGGCTTTACGCCCTTGGCGTCCATCAGGTCACGGTAATATTTCACGTTTTCATAAGCGTGTCTGACCTGTTTAACGATTTTTTCATTTTGGATCGCCAGTATCTCCTCGCGGGAGGCTGTTTCGATCGAGGGCTGGAAATAATTGCCCATTGGTACCACTCCTTCTATGAAGAGTTGAGAGTTGAAAGCAGAGGGCTTTTCGCGCTCGTTTTTCGCTTTCACGGTCAACTTTAACGTAAATTATACCCTAGTTTTAGTTTTAAAGTCAACTGCCTATGGGTATATTTATTAATTCGTTAAAGATTTAACACTTTAACTGATTAAATCAATAGTTATATCCCAGGTCAAACGCCTTAAGGTTCACGTCCACAAACTGCGGCTTGACCGAAACCTTTATCGCCTCCACCCACTTTTCGTAGGCGATGTCAAAATACTTTGCGAGTCTGCCCATGAGCACGATATTTACGCTCTTGGCGTTGCCCGCCTGAACCGCGAGAGAAAGCGCGTCGATCTCATCGACGAACACGCCCTTGGCTCGAAGCTCGTCGAGCACGCCCTCGGGATATTCCGCAGCGCCGGTGATAACGGGCATGGGGTCGATCTGCTGGGCGTTTACAATGATCTTGCCGCCCTTTTTGAGGGTGTCTGCGTAACGCGCCGCCTCGATCTTCTCAAAGGAAACGATGAAATCAGCCTCGCCCTTTGAGATAACGGGAGAATACACCCTGTCGCCGAAGCGCACATAGGTGACAACGGAGCCGCCGCGCTGGCTCATGCCGTGGACCTCGCTAACCTTTACGTCGAAGCCCTCCTGAGTCAGCAGCTTGCCGAGCAGCTTGCTGGCGAGCAAGCTTCCCTGACCGCCGACGCCGACGATCATCACATTTTTTGTTTCCATATTATCTCTCCCCTTTCTCGATCGCGTTCAGTCTGCAAAGCTGGGTGCAAACATCGCAGCCGACGCACTGGGTAAAGTCGATGTGCGCCTTCTTGTTTTTCATACTGATGGCGGGACAGCCAAGCTTCATACACTGCTTGCAGCCCACGCACTTATCCTCATTCACCTTTACAGGCGGTTTTGCCTTGACGTACTTAAGCAGCATACAAGGTCTGCGCGAAATGATCACGCCGGGCGCGTCGACGCCGAGCTCCTCAAGGATCGCGTCCTCGCACTCTTTAAGGTTGTAAGGATCCACAACGCGCACGCGCTCAATACCGATCGATCTGCACAGCGCCTCAAGATCGACCGCCAACGCGGGATCGCCCTTGATATTATATCCGGTGGTGGGGTTCTGCTGATGACCGGTCATTCCGGTGATGGAGTTGTC
>ONHJ01000016.1 GCA_900317595.1 uncultured Eubacteriales bacterium
AAACAAAACATAATCAACAGTTACAAAAGCGGAGAATCCGTCGTCAACATCTCAATGCGTACGAATATTCCGCGAAGCACTATCTACGGCTGGATAAAAGCCGAACAGCCAAAATCGAATAAACTGCCGGTCAATAAGATGACAATCAACAATCTTGAGCGAACAGGCGAAAAGCAAAAGGCAATGGTTGAGGTTTTGCAAAAGGCGTTTGATGTTGAATCGATTCCGGTTCAGATTCGATTATCCATGTTGGAGGAATTATACAGTGATTACAACGTCCACGTACTTTGCGACGCACTAAAGGTTCCCAGGGGTACCTTTTACAATCACATCAAGCGCAACAAGCGGGATAATACATGGTACGCCAAACGGCGGGAAGATCTTCGCAAACAAATCGAAGTTATCTATCACGAAAGCCGTCAGATCTACGGTGCAAAGAAAATAGCTGCCGTTCTCAAAGAACGCGGTATTAACACGAGCGAAGTAATGGTACGTGAACTGATGACGGACATGGGTCTTATCAGCATTCGTGAAGACGCGAAGGATTACTATGACAAAGAAAAGAAAAAGCACAAGAATTATCTGAATCGGCAAAACGAAGTGTGGGTCAGCGATATCACGTTTTTCAGGTATAACGAAAAAAGCTTTTACATTTGTGTGATTATCGATTTGTATGCGCGCAAGGTCATTGCCTATAAAATCGGATATAACAACAGCACACAGCTGACAAAATCGACCTTCAAGTCAGCCTACGAGTCCAGACAGCCAAATCAGTCCCTGTTATTTCATACTGACAACGGCTCAAATTACAAATCGAGGTCGTTTATGACCTATCTAAAAGGATTTGGCGTCACTCAATCGTTTTCCAGACCGCATGTCCCCTATGATAACTCTGTCATGGAAAGCTTCTTTTCCAATATGAAGCGTGAAGAGCTGTACCGTACAAAATACCGCTCCGAGAAAGAACTCAGAGCGGCAGTTGATGCCTATATCAAGTTTTATAACGGAGAACGTCCGCATTCCAAGAATCAATACAAGACACCCGACCGGAAGGAAGCGGAATATTACAGTAAATAAGCCAAAAACCGAGACTGTTATTTTGGAATTGCGGGGTTCGGATTCCATACATTTTTCTGTTTGGAACCCGTTTTTTCACTTTTTTGAAATCATGTCCGAAAATAATCTTTCAAATTTAGACGCGCAAACTCGCATAAAACCTATATAAAAGTGAACTACCTGCTGAATTCAAACCACTGTGGGGTTCAGATTTCAGCAGGTAGTTCATATGGTGGAGATGGCGGGAGTTGAACCCGCGTCCGAAAGATGTTCGCCGTGATTTTCTCCGAGCGCAGTCGCTGTTTTAGCGTTCCCTTGCCCGCGCGCCCAACGACAGGCTCACGGGTTCGGTAGCTTCAAAATGATGACAGAGCCCGAAGCGCTGCTCTGTTCACCTTTACCCCTAGTCGACGCCCCTTACGCGGCCGGGGTGCTCCGCGCAGGGACGGGCCGCATCAAGCAGCCAGAGAAACTGTACGTTTGTCAGTTATTTTAAGTTTGCGGATTTTATGGCGGTCCCGCACCGCCGCTCGCTTATCAGGGGTCGCATCCCCCGTCGAAACCTTTACATCCCCATATCTGACCGGAAACGACAGCCCGCGAACGAACGGTTTGCTCAGAACCCCGCGATTTGTCATTTCCGATTTTTCCGATTATCTGTTCTGCTCCTTGATGGCGCGCTCTATGTCGCGCTTCGCGGTGCGTTTTGCCATATCCTCGCGCTTATCATAAAGCTTTTTGCCCTTGCACAGTCCCACCTGCAGCTTTACGCGGCTGTCCTTGAAATAGAGGCTGATGGGGATCAGCGAATAGCCGGTCTGCTTGACGATGCCGTAAAGGCGGTTGATCTCCTTTTTGTGCATCAACAGCCTGCGCACGCGCATCGGGTCGCGGTTGAAGATATTTCCCTGTTCATAGGGCGAAATGTGCATGCCGTTGACGAAAATCTCGCCCTCGACTATCGAACACCAGCTATCCTTTAGGTTTACCCTTCCCTGACGGATGGATTTTACCTCGGTGCCGAACAGCTCGATGCCCGCCTCATAGCTCTCCTCGATAAAATAATCGTGGTGCGCCTTTTTGTTTTGCGCGATCGTTTTCAGTGAAGCCATCAGATCTCATTCCTGCCTTCCAGCGCCTTTGCCAGTGTGTATTCGTCCGCGTATTCCAAGTCGCCGCCGACCGGGATCCCATAGGCAAGCCGCGTTACGCGCACGCCCATCGGCTTAAGGAGCTTTGAGATATACAGCGCGGTGGCGTCGCCCTCGACCGTTGGATTGGTCGCCATGATAACCTCTTCGACCTGCCCGTCGGAAAGCCGCCGCAGAAGCTGCTTTATGGTCAGGTTGTCGGGGCCTACGTCGTTGAGCGGAGAGATCGCGCCGTGCAGCACATGATAAACGCCCTTGAACTCGTGGGTGTTTTCCACCGCGGTGGCGTCACGCGGAGTCTCGACCACGCAGATCACGCTGTGGTCGCGCACCGCGCTTTTGCAGACGGGACACAATTCACTGTCGGTAAGATTGCAGCAGCGGCTGCAATAACGAATCTTTTCGTGAGCGTCCGTCACCGCCTTTGCAAGCGCTTCCGCTTCTGTTTTTGACAGATTCAATACATAATATGCAAGCCGCTGGGCGGTTTTATGCCCGATTCCGGGCATTTTTTCAAATTGATCCACCAGATTATCCAGCGGCGCAACGCTATACTGCGCCATTTTTAAAACATTCCCGGGATATTGAGTCCGCCGGAGATCGAATCCATTCTCTCTTCCTTTTCCTTGGCGGCGGTTCTAAGCGCCTCGTTGGCAGCCGCCATCACCAGGTCGGAGAGCATCTCCACGTCCTCGGGATCGACGACCTCGGGGCTGATATCAACCTTGACGAGCTCCATTTTGCCGGTAACCGTCACCTTTACGGCGCCGCCGCCTGCGGCAGCCTCATATTCCTTCGTCTCAAGCTCCTTGTTGGCGGCTTCCATATCATCCTGAATCTTCTGCGCCTGGCGCGCGAGCTGCTGGATATTGTTGGCTCCGCCTCCGCCGTAGCCCTTGGGTAATCTTGCTTTCATATTGAACATCCTTTCTGTGCGGTTTGTTTATTTATTTTTTTCGGAGCGGCTCGGCGCCGCCATGCAGATCTCAGTTTTCCTCGACCGTTATCCCGCTGTCCTTGAGCGCGTCCTTGAAGCGCTGCATCGGGTCGACGGTCTCCGCTCTTTTTTCGGGCGGACGGTACGGACCCAGATTATATCTTGTGCCGGTGATATCCCGAATTATGTCGCGGATCTCCTGACGGCGGCTGCTGTGGCGCAGCAGCTCGAACGCTATGCTGTTTTTGACGTCGATCAGCAGATAGCTGCCGCTTTCGTATGCGGTAGAGCCGACAAACGCCGCCGAGATGGACTTTGAGATGCCCTTCATTCCGTCGACGACCTCGACCCACTGCGGGAACGGCCGGGCGTTTTTATAAAGCTCCTCAAGATTTTTCGCGGAAGCCTTTTGAGCGGGCGCTCTCTGAGCGGGCGCAGGCTGAGCCAAAGCGGGCTCTGACTGCTGACGCGGCTTTTCGGGCTGCTCCGCTTTTTCGGGAGCGGGCTGCGGAGCGGCAGGCTTTTCGGGATTTTCGGGATTTTCGGGCTTTTCGTCCGCCGGAGCCGAGGACGCTTCTTTTTTGTCCTCGGCAGGCTGCACAGCCTCGGCAGGCGCCGCCTGCGCTTGGATCCCGCGCTTCACGGCACGCTCCAAAGCCGTCAGGCGCGCGGCGACAGCCTCGTTTGTGGCGTCGAGCTCGGGAGCGGACAGCTTGACGAGCGCCATTTCAAGCTCGGTGCGGTCGCCTGTTCCGTGTCCCATGCGCTGATAAGCGCGTGAGAGCACGTCCATATAGTAAACTATGTCCGCAAGCGACAGATAATCGCTGCGTGTCTGCGCCTGCTCAAATTCCTCGTCGGACATCACAAGGATGTCGCGCGGACGGCGCAGTGATTTTATCAGCATCAAGGCGCGGAAGTGGGCTATCAGCTCGTCGCAGAGCCGCGCCATGTCCTTCGACTCGCCGTAAAGGCGGTCGACGGTCTCCATTGCCTTGGCGGTGTTTTTGTTGATGATGCAGGCGGAAAGCTCATAGAGATACTTTTTATCCGCCAAGCCCGCCGCCTGTCTGACGACCCCGTCGTCGATATCGCCGCTGATGGCGATGCAGCGGTCAAGCAGCGAGAGCGCGTCGCGAAGCGCGCCGTCGGCAACGCCCGCGATAAGCATGGCGGCGCTGTCGCTAAGCGAGGCGTTTTCGTGCTGCGCTACATATTTTACCCTGTCCGCGATAGCCTGAGGCGGTATCCGGTGAAAATCGAACCGCTGACAGCGTGACAGAATCGTCTGCGGCAGCTTATGCACCTCGGTGGTGGCGAGGATGAATATCACGTGCTCCGGCGGCTCCTCAAGCGTTTTAAGCAGCGCGTTGAACGCCTCGGTGGTGAGCATATGCACCTCGTCGACGATATACACGCGATAGCGCGCGCGGTTGGGCTTGAACTGCACCTCGTCGATGATGTCGCGGATATTTTCGATCTTGCGGTTGCTCGCCGCGTCCATCTCCACCACATCGAGGATGCTACCGTTCTCAATGCCTCTGCATATCTCGCACTCGCCGCAGGGGTTGCCGTTTTTGGGGTCAAGGCAGTTTGCCGCCTTTGCCAGAATCTTGGCGCAGGTGGTCTTGCCCGTACCGCGCGACCCGGTAAAGAGGTAGGCGTGGTTGAGCCTGTTTTCATGTATTTCATTTTTCAGCGTGGTCGTGATGTGCTCCTGACCCGAAACATCGTCAAAGGTCTTCGGCCGCCACTTGCGGTATAATACCTGATACAAGGCTCTCACCCATTCGGTCGTTGTTCGTGCAAAAAATGCAAGCTGTGACATTCAAATAAGAGAACGACAGACTGACTGTATCGCATCGGAAAAACTGCTTAATGCTGCTCGGTTCCCCGCCTGACATGGTTCGCAGGCCCCAATCGCACAGGGCCTGTCGCTCACTTATTTGAACGCAACGCAACTTGCATCAATAAATATTATAGCACGGCTGTTGAAAAAATGCAAGTGTTTTTTGGCAGTCTGTAAGAGTAACAAATTGCAAGTTACAAATTACAAATTACAAGTTATCGGCAATGCGCTTTGTTTTCGCATAAACACGCGGCAATACAAATCGGGTGCGGGTGTCCCGCCCTTCATTGTTAATTGTTAATTATTAATTGTTAATTAAAAAGGGTGACCACCGGCTTTCATCTATCTTTTTGCGTCCGGCCTTCCTTTGAGTCCTGTTTTGCGGAAGATCATAACCATCAGCACCGCGCTCAGCACGCCGAGGATCATTCCGGCGAAAACGTCGGTTGGAAAATGCACGTAGTTATAGAGCCTCGAGAACAGCATAAGCACCGCGAACGGCAGCGCGATAAAGCCCGCTCTGCGCTTTACCATCAGCATCACGGTCGTGAACGCCGAAGCCGCGCAGCTATGCCCCGACGGAAAGCTGTAGCCCGTAGGCTTGCCGCCCGGCAAATCCTTCTGCCAAAACATATTCAGCGGATTATCCATCGTAAACGGGCGCGAGCGCTGCACCAAAGGCTTGAGCACAAAGTCGCCCAGTATCCAGCCGAACGCCATCGCCGCCAGCGCGATAATGCCCGCGGAGCGCGTTTTCTTAAAAAACAGCAGCACTATCGCCGCGACTATCCAGCAGATGCCGGCGTGTCCCGCCAAGCCGAAGCCCTTTGAAACAAAATCCAAAAATCCGCAGCGCATATGCTCCTGTATCCAGTTCAGCACCGTAAAATCAAAATTCAACAGCCCTTCCATTTCCTGACCTCCGAAAAATCATTTCAAAAAATCCTTGACCCTTGCGTAAAGCATTTCATCGACCACCGCTTCGACAGCGACGCCCTCGGCTGTGTACTCCTCGCTGAGCAGGGTGCCTTTTTCGCGGATCTCGTTCAGCAGACCGGCGTTCGCGAAGGGTATCATCAGACTGACGCGCTGCATGCGCACCGGCAGGTTGTCCTCTATCGCCTGCAGCAGATTCTCCACGCCCTCGCCGGTTTTTGCGCTGATCCTGATGCAGGAGCCGAAGTCCTGCGCCTGCAAGCCGCTGTCTAGCAGATCGCATTTGTTGAGCACCGTCAGCACCGGCGTATCGCCGCAGCCGAGCGAATCGAGCAGGTCGCGGGTCACCTGCAAATGCACCCGCGCCTCATCGGAGGACGCGTCGCAGAGGTTGATGATGATGTCGGACAACGCCGCCTCCTCCAGAGTGGAGCGGAACGCCTCAACCAGATGGTGAGGCAGCCGCCTGACGAGTCCGACTGTGTCGATCAGCATGACGCTGACGCCGCCGGGCAGCTTAAGCGCCCGCGAGGTCGGGTCGAGCGTGGCGAACAGCTTGTCCTGAGCCAGCACGCCCGCGTCTGTCAGGTAATTCATCAGCGTAGACTTGCCCGCGTTTGTGTAGCCGACGATGGCGCAGGTGATGACGCCGTCTTTTTCGCGGCGGCGGCGCAGCATCCTGCGGTGCTTTTCGACCTCATCAAGCTCCTCCTTGAGCGTCTCGATGCGCCGGCGGATATGGCGGCGGTCGGTCTCGAGCTTGGTCTCGCCGGGGCCTCGGGTGCCAATGCCGCCGCCCAAGCGCGACATCTCAACGCCGCGTCCGGTCAGGCGCGGCAGCATATATTTGAGCTGCGCAAGCTCGACCTGAAGCTTGCCCTCTTTTGACCGCGCCCTCAGCGCGAAGATATCGAGGATCAGGGTGGTGCGGTCGATGACGCGCACATCCGCGGCGTCTTCCATGTTTTTTATCTGCGTGGGCGACAGCTCGCTGTCCGCGACGATCAAGTCGATCTCCTGCTCGGCGCAGATCTCGGCGATCTCGCGAAGCTTGCCGGTGCCGACATAGGTGCCGCTTTCAACGCGGCCAAGGCGCTGCATCAGCGATAAAACCGGCTCGGCGCCGGCGCTTTTCACGAGCTCCGCAAGCTCATCAAGCGACGCCTCAGCGTCAAAATCGCCGGTATCCACGCTCACAAGCAGCGCACGGGTCACTTTTTCTTCATTTTCGATCATTTCCATAACGGTTCCTGTATAATCCAAAGATTTTTTTCTTTACTAATTTACCGAGTTGGTGTATAATAAAGCTGATATGCTCCGTGCGCTTGACGCGCCGCCGGGGCGATCGGGTTTCAGAATAATAGTATAATATAAAACCAACCTTTTGTAAATAGAAAACGAGGAAGAAATATGGACAAACGATATGACGCGGTCATCGTCGGCACAGGCGCAGCGGGATTGTATGCCGCCATCAGTTTTCCTGCCGACGTCAGCGTGCTGCTGATCTCCAAGCGCGAGCTGCCGCTGTCCAACAGCTCGCTTGCACAGGGCGGCGTCGCCTGCGTGCTCGACACCGTGCATGACGCCTACAAGCTTCACATCAGCGACACCCTGATCGCAGGCAAATACAAAAACACCCTTGCCGCCGTTGAAAAGCTGGTCAAGGAGGGTCCCGCCGATGTGCTGAAAACCAAAGAGCTGGGCGTGGACTACGACCTCAACCCCGACGGCACGCTGAAAAAGACGCTGGAGGCAGGTCACAGCCGCCACCGCATTGTCCATCACAAGGATTCCACCGGCAAGGCGATCGTCGACGCGCTTATCGCGTCGGTGCGTCAGCTTCCGAACGTGGATATCCTCGATAACGCGCTGCTCTATTCCATACACAAAACGCTGAACGGCTTTTATCTGAGCGTGCTCAGGGACGGCGCGCCGCACTATTTCGGCTGCAGCTACTGCATTTTCGCAACGGGCGGCATCGGCAGGGTGTATCAATACACCACCAACTCAGCCATCGCGACCGGCGACGGCATCGCCTTCGCTCATATGCTCGGCGCGAAGATACGCAATCTTTCCCGCGTGCAGTTCCACCCCACCGCATTCGCGGCGGATCAGGGCAGAGAGCGCTTTCTCATCAGCGAGGCGGTTCGCGGCGAGGGCGCGGTGCTGCTTAACTGCAACGGCGAGCGCTTTGCCTTTGACTATGACAAGCGCGGTGAGCTGGCTCCCCGCGATGTAGTCAGCAACGCGATCATCAGAGAATCGATCAAGACGGGCAGCGAAAAATTCTATCTTGACATCACGCACAAGCCTGCCGAATTTGTGCGCGAACGCTTTCCGATGATCTATGAGCGCTGTCTTGAGGAGGGCGTGGACATAACCAAAGACAGGATCCCGGTGTTCCCGTGCCAGCATTACCTGATGGGCGGCATCGACGTCGACCTCAACTCGCGCACCTCTATCGACGGCCTCTACGCCGCAGGCGAATGTGCGCACACGGGCGTTCATGGCGCCAACCGTCTGGCAAGCAATTCTCTGCTTGAGGCGCTTGTCTATTCGCGCACTGCCGCGGAAGACATAACCCGCCTTTTGAAGAAATACGGCAGGCGGCCGCTGGGGCTTGAGCCCGCGCACCGTCCGATCACCGGCAGACCCATACCGCACGGCTTCCGCTCCAAGATACGCAGGATACTGCAGGACACCTATTTCGTGCTGCCCAAGCCCGAAAAATATGAGGAGAGCTACCGCGAGATCGAAGAGATCATCAAGCAGCTTTTCAGCGAAAACTTTGAGATCAGCTCCGACTTTGTTGAAGCCAAAAGCATTGCGGTGGTCGCGAGCATCATCTTAGACGAAGTCAGAGAGGGAAATCAATGATAAACAGCATTTACATAGACGAGATCATCAAAACCGCGCTGCTCGAGGACATAAATTACCTCGACTGCGCCACCGATTACCTGATCGATGAGGATCAGGAAAACACCGCGCGCTTCCTGTCAAAGGACAACGGCGTGCTCTGCGGCATCGACGTCGCGCTGCGCGTATTTGAGATTTTGCAGCCGCAGGGCTTTGAAGCGACGGTTTACAAGCACGACGGCGCTGTTTTGGGAAAAGGCGACATAATCGCCGAGATCAAGGGCAAAACCCGCACGATTTTAAAGGGCGAGCGCACCGCGCTTAACCTGATACAGCACATGAGCGGAGTGGCGACCGCCGTCAACCGCGCCGTAAAAATCATCGAGGGCACCGGCGCTTCGATCGCCGACACCCGCAAGACACTGCCGGGACTGCGCCCGCTGCAAAAATACGCGGTCACCGTCGGCGGCGGCAAAAACCACCGCTTCAACCTTTCCGACGCGGCAATGCTTAAGGACAACCACGTAGACGCGGGCGGCGGAATAGCCAACGCCGTTGCAAAGCTGCGGAAAAAGCTCGGCCACATGACCAAGATCGAGCTTGAGGTGCGCAACCTTGACGAGCTGGGTCAGGCGCTTGAAGCGGGCGTGGACGTGATAATGCTCGACAACATGAGCGTGGAGCAGATGAAGGAAGCGGTCGACATCACCGCAGGCAAAGCGCTGCTGGAGGCAAGCGGCGGAATTACCGACGAAACGCTGCGCGCGATCGCCGAAACCGGCGTTGACATCATTTCGATGGGCGCGGTCACCCACTCGGTCAAGGCGTTCGACATTTCACTCAAGATTTCATCTTGAGAATCTAAAAGCGAAAATTGAGAACCGAAAGCTGAAAGGCTTTTGGCTTTTAATAAGCACATAGGAGGAATAAAAATGGTAAAAATCGGTATTTTGGGTTACGGCAACCTCGGCAGGGGCGTTGAGGCTGCCATCAAGAAGAATGACGACATGGAGCTTGTCGCGGTTTATACCCGCCGCGACCCGTCCGCACTCGTCATCAACACAGAGGGCGCCGCGGTAAAAAGCACCGCCGACCTCGACGCCGGAACCGAGGACATCGACGTTCTGGTAATCTGCGGCGGAAGCGCCACGGACCTGCCCGAAATGACCCCCAAATACGCGGCGATGTACAACGTCATCGACAGCTTTGACACCCACGCCAAGGTACCCGTCCACTTCGCGAACGTGGACAAGGCGAGCAAGTCTGCGGGCAAGGTCGGCATCATCTCCTGCGGCTGGGATCCCGGAATGTTCTCGCTCAACAGGGTCTATGCCCACGCGGTGCTGCCCGACGGCAAGGATTACACGTTCTGGGGCAAGGGCGTCAGCCAAGGCCATTCCGACGCCGTCAGAAGGATAGAGGGCGTTTCGGACGCGCGCCAGTACACCGTGCCGGTCCCTGCGGCGCTTGAAGCGGTGAGAAACGGCTCCGATCCCGTGCTGACCACCCGCGAAAAGCACACCAGAGAGTGCTTTGTGGTCGCTGAGAAGGGCGCCGATCTCGAGAGGATCGAAAACGAGATCAAGACCATGCCCAACTATTTTGCCGACTACGACACCACCGTTCACTTTATCTCCGCCGAGGAAATGAAGGCAAACCACAGCGGTCTGCCCCACGGCGGCTCCGTGATCTATTCCGGCGAGAGCAGCGACGGCGTAAAGCACGTCATTGAATACAGCCTTAAGCTCGACTCCAACCCCGAATTTACCGGCTCGGTGCTGATCGCCTACGCGCGCGCGGCGGCAAGACTCAACGCGGAGGGCGTCAGCGGCGCCAAGACCGTTTTTGACATCGCTCCCGCTTATCTCTGCGCGCAGTCCGGCGAAGAGCTGAGAGCGCACCTGCTGTAAGAGTTGAGAGCTATTGAAGAAAAGCTTGGTTTATAACTGTAGGGAGCAACACAACAGTCGCTCCTCCACGCGATTCATTGCGTGGATCAGACAAGCGCTTTCCTGAGTTAATATCAGTAATTCACTTATAAATCAAAAAGAAAGGAGCATAGTTATGAAGTATATGTGCGAGCCCTGCGGCTACGTTTACGATCCCGCAGAGGGCGATCCCGACAGCGGCATTGAGCCCGGCACCGCGTTTGAGGACATTCCCGACGATTGGTGCTGCCCGGTTTGCGGCGCAGGCAAGGATGATTTTGTTCCTTACGAAGAGTAAGAAACACCCAGGCAGCGCTTCCGGACAGACACGGGGGCGCTGCTTTCCGCCTGAATCTACACTTTACTACCGACAAAAAGCTTATGACTAAAATTCTTTTCGTCTGCCACGGCAACATCTGCCGCAGCCCAATGGCGGAATTTATTATGAAAAAGCTGGTGCGTGAGCGCGGGCTTGAGCGCGGTTTTGTGATAGCCTCGGCGGCGACCAGCCGCGAGGAGCTGGGCAATCCGGTCTATCCGCCCGCGCGACGGATACTTGCGCAGCACGGCATCGGCTGCAGCGGCAAAACCGCCGTGCAAATGACCAAGGCGGACTATGACAAATACGACTTCATCCTCGCGATGGATAACATGAACCTGCGCAACATCATGCGCATCATACGCAGCGACCCGCAGGGCAAGGTATCGCTGCTGCTCGACTTTGCGCCTGACCCGCGCCCTGTCGCCGACCCGTGGTACACCGGCGACTTCGAGACCGCCTACCGCGATATCGAGGAGGGCTGCATGGCGTTTTTGAACCAAATCCGCGCAGAGGAACTTTGAGTTATGAGTTATGAGTTTACCGGCTGACTGCCGACAACTAAACTCACAACTCATAACTCACAACTCAAAAAAGGAGGGTTTTTATGCAGACAAACACAACGGCCGCCGCCGATATCGATGAGATCGTTGCGGCGAAACCCGACTATGAGAGCGAGATCATAACAATCATCCGCGGCAACTACTCCCCTAAAGCGGCACAGAGCAAGCTGGAGGATTACCACGGCGCCGACGTCGCGCAGGCGATGGACGCGCTGAGCCTTTCCGAGCGCAAAAAGCTTTACCGCATCTGCTCCGCCTCGATGCTCGCCGAGGCGTTTGAGCGTCTGGAGGAGGACGAAGCCGACCGCTATTTCGGCGAGATGGACATAAAAAAAGCGTCCGCGGTCATTTCCGAGCTGGAAACCGACACGGCGGCGGAAATATTGCAGAACGTGGAAAAGGAGCGGCGCGCGCTTATAATCGACGCGCTGCAGCCCGAGGTCAAGAACGCCATCATGCTGATAGCCTCGTTTGACGAGGACGAGATAGGCAGCAAGATGACCACCGACTGCATCGTTATCCGCGAAAATCTCAGCGTTCCCGAGGCCATGGACGAGCTTGTGCGTCAGGCTGAGGAAAACGACAACATCTCCACGCTGTTTGTGGTGGACGAGGACGGCGAGTTTTACGGCGCGATGGAGCTGCGCGATCTTATCACCGCCAAAAAAACGACGCCGCTTGACGATTTGATCGTCACCTCCTTCCCCTATGTTTACGCGCACGAAACAATTGACGATTGTATCGAAAAGCTTAAGGATTACTCCGAAGACTCTATTCCCGTGCTTGACAACGCCAACCGTTTTCTCGGCATCATCACCGCCCAAAGCCTGATCGAGGTCGTTGACGACGAGATGGGCGAAGACTACGCGCGTTTCGCGGGCTTGACCGCCGAGGAAGACTTGAAGGAGCCGCTGCTGCAGAGCATGAAAAAGCGTCTGCCGTGGCTGCTTTCGCTGCTCGGCTTGGGCATTTTGGTGTCCACCGTGGTCAGCGCGTTTGAGCAGGTCGTGGCGCAGCTTACGCTTATCATGGCGTTCCAGTCGCTGATACTCGATATGGCGGGCAACGTAGGCACTCAGTCGCTGGCTGTTACCATCCGCGTGCTGACCGACGAAAACCTCACCTTTAAGCAAAAGGGCAAGCTTGTGGTCAAGGAGACCCGCGTCGGACTGTTCAACGGTATCCTGCTCGGCACGCTCTCGGTGATTTTGGTGGGCTTGTACATCGCCCTCGCCAAGCACCAGCCGTTCGGCGTAAGCTTTGCCGTTTCGGGCTGTATCGGCGTGTCGCTGATGGTCGCCATGCTGATATCCAGCGCGGTCGGCACCCTGATACCGCTGTTCTTCAAGAAGATCAAGGTCGACCCCGCCGTGGCTTCGGGCCCTCTCATCACCACCATCAACGACCTTGTCGCAGTCGTCACCTACTACGGCCTTAGCTGGATCCTTCTTCTCGATGTGCTTCATGTCGAAAGAATGATGAGGTGATTCGCTTCTGATCACGCGCGCCGCCGCATATACTATATCAATGCCAATGAGACGGAGCGAAAGCCATGTCAAAGAAAACGGTGACAACCGAATACACACTGACCCTTCCGAAGCTTAGGCGTCCGCTGCGGCTGGCGCTGGTGTCCGATCTGCACGAGCGCAGAGCCGACGACATTCTGGAGCGCCTGAGGCAGGCAAAGCCCGACTGCATAGCGGTGACGGGCGACACCTTCGAGCGCTTTGACGACGAGCACAACCGACCATATCACCGCATCGAGCTGAGTTTCTTTCACCGGCTGTTCCTCGCCGCCGCGTTCAACATCAACTATTTTCTGATCCACATCGTCGGAAAGCGCAACCTGCCCGACATACAAAACTCCTACCGCTTTTTGCGCGAGGCGGCAAAGCTCGCGCCGGTCTGGCTGAGTCTGGGCAACCACGAGGAAAAGCTGCATGAGGAGGATCTCGCGTTTTTAAAGGAAAACCGCATCACCCTGCTCGACAACGCCGACGTAGAAGCCGAGGTCAAAGGTCAGCATTTGCGCGTCGGAGGTCTTTCGACCGCCGCCGACAGCGCTTGGCTTGCGCGGTTTGCCGCAAAGGACGGCTTCAAGCTGCTGCTCTGCCACCACCCGGAGTATTTTGACAGGCTTGTGCGCGATCTGGATATTGACCTCACGCTCTCCGGTCACAACCACGGCGGTCAGATCAGGGTCTTCGGCAGGGGCGTGCTTTCCTCGCACAGCGGGCTTTTTCCGAAATATGACAAGGGAGTTTTCGAAAACCGCCTTGTCCTCTCCGCCGGCTGCTCCAACACCGCCGCCATTCCGCGCCTGAACAACCCGCGGGAGCTTGTCATTATTGATTTGAAGCCGGAAAACAAAACAGAATAAAAGGAAAACAGCGCCTTCGCCTAACGAAAGCGCTGCTTTTTTATACTATTATTAATAAAACGCTTTAAACAGATGTTATCGGAATTTACGCGACAGATGCTAAAGAGTTTTATTTGAGAATAGTATTATACGTCGTTTTCCGTGAGCCGAATCGCGACAGCCGTTATATCGTCGTCGCGGGTCTGTGCGCGCCGCCTTATCGCCTCCTCGACCACAGCCTGCGCCAAGCTCTGGGCGCTGCCCTCGTTCCATGTGCGGATCAGCCGCTCCAGCCATTTTTCATCTCCGGTCAATACGCCGTCTGACACCATTACCACCATATCTCCCGCATTCAAATTGACAGTTTCCGATGAAAACCGGATATCGTTTAATATTCCGGCGGGCAGCGACGGCATTTCGCGCGTCGTCAGCCTGCCGCTTTTTTTGATATAAGTCACCGGCGCGCCCGCCTTTTTCAGCGTCACGCCGCCCGAATACAGATCGACCGCCGCAACGTCGACGGTCGAGAGCGACTCGTCCTCGCTTTTCATCATCAGCGCCGTGTTGACGATCTGCAGGGCGCTGTCGGGCGACAGACCCGCGCGCAGCAGCCTGCCCATGACCGAGGTCGCCATATTGCCGTCCACGGCGGCTCTTCCTCCGGTGCCCATGCCGTCGCAGACAAGTGCGTAGGTGCAGCCCTTTCCGTCGTTGAAGTAATCGATGCAGTCGCCGCACAGCTTTCCGTTGTCGGCTATATGCTGGTCGCTGCCGATCTCCACGTCATATCGCGGCATTTCACAGAGCGCTGCCCGAACTCTGCCGCCCTCATAGCTGAGCGCAGGCAAATCGAACCGCCTGCCGCAGCAGCGCGACACCTCGCGCGCAAGCCTGCCCTTTTGCACGGGCGCGTCGGCACGCTGCGCAAGCGACAGCTCCACGGTCATCCTGCCGCCGGCGTTAAGCAGGCACACGCAGTCGGCAACGCCGAAGCCCGCCGCCGTCAGCGCCTCCGTTACGCGCTCCGCGCTGTCCTCGTCGCTGCGCATTGCGCTGCCGAAATCACGCGAAAGATCGCGGAGGATGTCGCTGATGCCCGCGAACTGCCCCGCCACCACTCCGCGCAGCTCCGCCACACGCCGCTGCGCTTCACGCGCCGCCTGAAGATGGCGGAAATTCTGCGTCATTTGGTCGGCGATCTCGCCCTTCTTGCAGCAGCCCTTGACGAACGCAAGCTCCACATCGGCTTCGCTCAGCGCGCCCTTTTCGTTGAGTATCTCCTCCAAACGGAAAAAATCGTCGCGCGTCACGCCCTCCTCGTGCTCATAGCAATACATTTTCAGACCGCAGCCGCCGCAAACGTCACGCGCCACGTTCTCGCACACCCAAGAAAAGGTCGGAGAATACATCTCGCCCAGCTTTTGCGACACATCCTGAACGTCCTTTTTCACGTTGGCTATCGCCTTGGCGGTAAAGTCAAGCCGCATCACCACGCCCCGGCGCAGGCTTTCGCCCAGCGACGCGCCCGCCTCGTTGTGAAACATCGGCGACACCACGTTGCCGACCTCGCGCGGAAGCAGCAAAAAGGTCACGCAGCCGATGAAGCCCTCGATAAGCGCCGACGGCAGGGCGTTTTCCCTGCCGAAGGTGAAGCTCATAAGGCTGTGCGACAGCAAAAACGAAGCCGCGCAGGCAAAGCTGCCGAGCGGCGCGAACATTCCCGCTGTCAGACCTCCGAAGCCGAAGCCACCGCAAAGATAGCCCTGCGCCGCGTCGGCAAGGCTGAATGTCGCGCCCGTCGCCACGCCGCTGACAGCGCCGCCGCCGACTCCGCCGTAGCGCGCACAGAGCAGGATGGCGACCGCAGCCAGTATCCTGCCCGGCGACACGCCCTCTATCGACACGCCGCCCAAGGACAGCAGCAGCACACAGGCGGTCAGCACTACAGCGGCGCTCTCCTGCCCGGTGAACGCCGAGATGCCGCGCTGCTGCCGCGCGAGCCTAACCGAAAGCGCCATAAAATACGCCGCGCCGCCCGCGAGCGCCGCCTCGACGATGCAGTCCGCAACATTGGTCAGCGCGCCCGTGCGTCCGAACACCGTCGCCAAGCCGGTAGCGAACACCGCCGCGGACGCGGTCAGCGGCGCGAACAGCCGGCTCTTGCGGATGAAGTCCAGCTCGCTGAACAGCCAGCGCAAGGCGCCGATGGCGATAACCACAGCCAGATAGCGAAAGCTGTCCGAAGGGCTGTGCGTCACATAGCCAAGCCCCGTGCCTATCAGCGCCGTGGCGAGATACTAGATCGCGTGCATAGCCGCGTTTTTCGCGAATTTCTTTTCCGCCGCCCTCTGAGCGCGGGCAGCCGTTTTTACACCTTCCATAGCTTTTACTTCCTTTTGATTTGATGCTTCTATTATAAAAGAATACCGCCGATGGATTTGTCACTCCGTGGCGGCTTGATTTTATATTGTTTTGTCAAAAACAAAAGCAAAAGCCTTGTAACCTCAGCGCTTTTGGATTATAATGAAGGAAAACAACCGAAAGATATTTTTTTACGATAATAATGTCAAAGCCAATCAAAATAGATTCTTATAACCGCAATGATATCGTGCCAATTATACTCCCCGGCGTAATTATATTTTCTTTGGTAATTTGCCCAAAGGGCTTTCATTCCCTCGTCCTTTTTAAGCTTTTCAAGTACCGCGAATCTGTTTTTGACAACATTAGCGGATCCTCGCTTTTCGCTTGTAGCCGAAAACGCGGATCTTATTTTTTCGCAGTCGATATCGACCGTATCGTATAGGATCCGCAGATCATAAAAATCTCTCAGCCTTGTATTAGCTGTACTCCTGGTTATGACAGTTTCCAGTTTCTCTGCTATGATCGTCTCGGTATTATATGCCAATATCGAAATGCTGCGGTTTTCAAACATCAGTTTATATTTATACTCGATTTCCTTCGGCGTTATAACGTCGCCTGTTGAAAAATCGATTTTCAACGGTGTACGCATATTTTCAAGCGTCGCTTCCAGAACAGCCCGTATTCCCGGGTATTCAGCTTCGTCCATTATATCGGAAATGGTTTTCACGCAAAAAGAAATGCCATCATCGAGCCTGACGGAAATGATCTCCTCAATAACCTTTGATATTTCATCAGCGGAAAGATGGATTTGCCTTACGGTCGTGTCTATATCCATCGTGGAGCGGTTGTCTAATCCAACCATTGATGAAATTATCAATTCGGCTTGAAAATATCGCAAAGCGTTCTCTCGGCGTTGTATATTTTCACCGAATTGCCCATCGGCGTTTTGCTGTCAACGATCCCGATGGGATACCATTCGGGCTTTACGGAGTACACCGCCGCGTCTTGCCGTTTCAGGCTTGTCGCGTTATAACCGTGAGGAACCGTGAACTCGTATCTGGTCGGCTCCCGTTCCGACAATCCCAGCAAATACAAGGCGGTTTCATGGGAAATCACTGCCTTGCAAAATCGCTGCTGCAAAGCATACAGCCCGTCTTCCCAAGAATCGGGAGCAAGATAAACGCCCTGCGACAGCTTTTTATATCCCCGCTTTGCAATAAATTCATAAAAGTATGGTTTTGTAACACCCAGCCTTTCCGCGTCGGATGTTTTCAAAATACCGTTGTTTTGTTTAGATAATTTCTCGAGCATTTCTCGCTTCACTTTTGATCACCTGACTTCTATGCTACACATTATACCATTGTGTAGCTTTAAAGTAAAGTCTTTTGATCAGAATTATCAAGGATTTGTTTTGTCAAAAACAAAAGCAAAAGCCTTGTAACCTCAGCGCTTTTGGATTATAATGAAGGAAAACAACCGAAAGGATTTTTTTGATGGTCATCATGTCAGTTGATTTGGGAAAAGCGAGAACGGGGCTTGCGGTCTGCGATAAAACAGAGTTTTTGGCGTCGCCCTACAAGGTGATTTTCGAGAAATCGCCCAAGGCGCTGCCGCAAAAGGTCGCCGACGCCGCCAAGGAGGCGGGCGCGGAGCTGCTTGTGGTGGGGCTTCCTAAAAACATGGACGGCACCGAGGGTGAGAGCGCCCTCAACGCGCGCGCCTTTGCCGCCGAGCTCGGCACGCTTACCGGGCTGCCTGTTGAGATGCAGGACGAGCGCGGCACCACCGTGACCGCCCACAATTATCTCAACGACACCAATACCCGCGGCAAAAAGCGCAAAAACGCGGTGGACGGGGTAGCCGCCGCGATAATTCTGCAAAACTTTTTAGACAAGCGAAAAAACCGCATAAAATGAGGGTTTTTCCGTCCCGCAACCGTTGGTTGCGGCGGTGTAAAGCGAAATGTATTGCCATTTTGGGCGCGGATATGCTACAATTATGCCACAACAAAGGAGGGTGCTTTATGAATATCGAAACAGCCAACAGACTATTGCAATACCGCAAGCAGCACAAGCTCAGCCAAGAGGAGCTTGCCGAAAAGATCGGCGTGAGCCGTCAGGCTGTGTCCAAATGGGAGCGTGCGGAGGCGGCGCCCGATACCGATAATCTGATACTGTTAGCGGAGCTTTACGGCGTCAGCCTCGACGAGCTGCTGCGCGGCAAAACGGACGAGAAGGAAAACAGCGACGCTCGGGACGAACAGAGCGCGCAGGATGAACGTGCCGGCATGGGCGGTCCCGATGAAAACAAAACCTATCACAAAGCAAGAAAGGTCTCCTTTCGCAACGGCATCCACGTCGAAAGCGAGGACGGAGATTATGTACATATTAACTTCAAGGACGGCGTCAACGTGATCGATCACAGCGGCGACCGCGTACACGTAGGCACAGACGGCATCCACGTCGAGGAGAACGGCAGCAGCCGCGTTTATACCGACGAAGACGGCAACGTGATGGTCGAAGACGATATCGACGAACACAAGCACGCCGTTGATCCGCGCCACCGCGCGTTTAAGGCGTTTCCGATTTGGGCTGTCGCGCTGATCGGCTTTCTGGCGTGGGGATTCAGCGGCGCAGGTCACGGCTGGGCGCTGAGCTGGATTTGCTTTTTGGCGATCCCGCTTTACTACTCGCTGATAGAAGCTATCTTCAAAAGAAAGCCTCAGGATTTCGCCTATCCGGTGCTTGCCGCAGCCGTGTATATCATCTTCGGCTTCTGCGGTATTTGCGGCGGCTGGGCAATGGGCTGGATAGTCTTTCTCACGATCCCGATCTATTACTTCATCTGCACTTTGATACACAAGCACTGAATCAAAAAACGCAGGATAACAGAACGCTCTGTTATCCTGCGCGATTTTTTCGGGAGATATCGGTATTATACCGCGATCGTGACCTGACTTTTAGGCACCGCAATATAGCAGCCGATGCCGCCTTCCTCCAGCGTCACAACGCCGGTGATCTCGATAATATCGTCGTCCTCGGGATAGCCTTCGATGCTGTCGATGCCGATGATGCGATAGGTGGTGCCGAAGCTCGTTCCGTCGTCGCCCTTTATCATAACGGACGCCTTCGCTTCGAACATGGAGCGCTTATTGAAGCCCATCACCTTGACTACCTCGCCCTGATGCTCGTTTGACTGCATCTCCTTGGCGTAGGTTTTCAAGGAGTTAAAATCGGAAAGAACGACATCGGGATTTTCATAATCGGGCTCGGCGGCTTCGGCGGTCGTTTCCTCAGCTTCGGCGGTCGTTTCCTCAAC
>ONHJ01000101.1 GCA_900317595.1 uncultured Eubacteriales bacterium
ACGAAGCCGCCGAGCGCCGCAATGTGTTCGGCAGAGTGACGCCCGCGCAGAAGAAAAAGCTGCTTCTGGCGCTTAAGGCTCACGGCCACAAGGTCGCCATGACCGGCGACGGAGTCAACGACGTTCTGGCGCTCAAGGAAGCGGACTGCTCGGTGGCTATGGCTTCGGGCAGCGAGGCTGCGCGCAACGTGTCGCAGCTTGTGCTGGTCAGCAACGACTTCGCCTCCATGCCGGAGGTAGTCGCCGAGGGCAGACGTACCATCAACAATATCGAGCGCAGCTCGGCGCTCTATCTGGTCAAAACCGTCTATTCCATCCTGCTTTCGCTGTTCTTCATTTTTTCAGCCCATTCCTACATTTTCGAGCCGATACAGTTGACACTTATCAGCGCGCTGACGGTGGCTTTCCCGTCCTTTGTTCTCGCCTTGCAGCCCAATAAGAATATCGTTCGGGGCAGTTTTACATTCAATATCATCACGCGCGCACTGCCGGCGGCGCTGTGCGTGGTCGCGGGCATAATCCTGACCGTTTTGCTCAACGGAGCGGTCGGGCTTGACAGGATGGAGATGCAGACGATCGCGGTGTATCTTACGGCGCTGATCTGCCTGATGCTGATTGTCAGGCTCAGTATTCCCTTCAACGCCCTTCGCGCAGGCATGCTGACGCTCAGCGCCGGCGGCTTGGCGATCGCCGTCGCGTTCTTCAGCTGGGTCTTCAAGCTTGTCGCGTTAAGCGGCGGCGCGCTGGTATTCGCGCTTATCCTTATGGCGTCGATGACGGTGCTGTTCCACATCCTTTACACTGTCGCCGACCAGGTAATCGAAAAACAAAAAGACAAAGATTCCGTGATAAAATGAAAATAAACATACAGCCTGAGGCTGATATCATTATCAAAACCCTGCGCGAACACGGCTTTGAGGCGTACGCCGTCGGAGGCTGTGTGCGCAACGCTATGATGGGTCTGGATGCGCACGATTGGGATATCTGCACCAATGCGCGGCCGGACGAGCTGCGCGCCGTGTTCCGCGATTTCAATACCTACGATTACGGCTTGAAGCACGGCACTCTGGTGGTGACGGCAGGCGGAGGATCCTTTGAGGTCACCTCTTACCGTGTCGACGGCGTTTACGCCGACAACCGCCGCCCCGAGAGCGTGACCTTCACCGACGACCTTTCGCTCGACCTGTCGCGCCGCGATTTCACGGTCAACGCTATGGCGTATAACGACGAAGATGGCTTGAAGGATCCGTTCGGCGGCGCTGAGGATCTGAAAAACGGTCTGCTGCGCTGTGTCGGCGTTCCCGAAAACCGCTTCAACGAGGACGCGCTGCGTATCCTGCGCGGGCTGCGCTTTGCCTCTGTCTATGGCTTCGCTGTCGAGAAGGAGACCGCCGACGCTGTTCACCGCAACGCGCGGCTCCTGCGAAATATCGCGGCGGAGCGCGTCCGAGAGGAGCTGCTGAGGACGATCTGCGGCAAAAACGCCGCGAACGTGCTCGATGAGTTCCGCGACGTGATCGCCGTTGTGATCCCGGAGCTGAGTGAGACCTTTGATTTTCCGCAGAACACGCCGCATCATAAATATGACGTATGGCGGCATATTCTTCATTCGGTTGAGGCGGTCGAGCCGTCACCCGAGCTGCGCATGACCATGCTGCTGCACGATATCGGCAAGCCGAGGGCGCGCACCACCGACGAAAACGGCTGCGATCATTTTAAGTATCACCAGAAGATCAGCGCGGAGATGGCTGAAACGATACTGCGGCGCCTGCGATGTCCGTCGGAGTTCATCAAAACCGTGCTCACGCTGACAGAATGGCATGACCTGCGTTTCACCGGCGGCGAAAAACAGGTGCGGCGGGTGCTGCGTGATCTGGGCGAGGAAAACACGCGGATGCTCTTTGCGGTGCAGCGCGCGGATATCGCGGCTCAATCGGATCATCTGCGCACCGAAAAGCTTGCCGCTTTGGACTTGGCGGAGCGTAGTTACAACAAAATCCTCGCTCAAAACCGCTGTTTCAGCCTTGCTCAGCTTGCGGTGAACGGAAACGACCTGCTTGCCGTCGGAGTTAAAAAAGGTAAAAATGTCGGAGCGCTGCTTCATCTTCTGCTTGAAGAAGTGATCGACGGCGATCTTCCGAATGAAAAACACGCCCTTTTGGAAAGGGCAAAATCGGAAATCAAAAAAATATAATGTCATACGGAGGAATTTATTTATGGTTTGTCCAAATTGCGGAAAAGAATGCGGCGGCGCGTTTTGCGCCGTTTGCGGAACAGCGCTGAACGCGCCGACGCCCACGAACGACTCAAAGCCGCCGGTATCCGAAAAAAAGAAAATCATCTGCAATGTGATCTATTTCATCAGCGCCGCTTTTGCGCTGTTCAACCTGTTTTTGCCGGTTTTCCCGCAGGTGTACAGGAATTCGAAGGGATTTATGAATTTCTTTGAGATTTTTATCTACATCATGGATAACGCAAGTTCATCCTCAAGAACAGGGTTCTTCGGCAGCAATGATGAGGCGTGCGCCGTCATCACGTTTTTCTTCTGTTCCTTTGTTATCATCATGTGCCTGCTGCTGGTCTGGTCGGTCATGTCGCTCCTGAGAAGGCGCTCCGCAGGCGGATGGGGCTTTGTCGCAAACGGATTGTTGATGGTGATCTCCATAATCTGGATCACGCAGATCTATAACGGCGTTCACTTCAAGGGCTTTATCACCGCGTTCCCGGGCTTGAACCTGTTCTTCGCGGTGCAGGGCTTGGTATATTCCGTTGTGCAGCTCGTTTTTCGCGGCGTTGTCCGCGATAAGCTCACCAAGGAGCAGAAGTCGGTTAAAACTAAGGGCGCGTCCGTCGTGTTTATCATCAGCGGCGTGATCGGCGCACTGAACGCTCTGACAGCGTTTTTGCCGTGCTATTCCTATAGCGACCCGAGCGCGAAGCACTTCAAGCACACGCCGATGTCGATGATCCAGTTTACCGGAAAAGCCTTCGACGGCAGCATTGAGGGCAACACCTCGACGGTGGCGGTGCTGTTCTTCATCAGCACGGCGCTGCTGATCGCGTGGGCTGTGCTTTCGTTTATGAAAAAGCCTGTCGCGGGCTTTGTCGGGCTTGCCGCGTCTGTCATCGCTTTTGTTTTCAGCATAGTGTATGATATTATGATATCATTCTTCGGCGCGGATGACCTGTACTTTTTGGTGATTCTTCTTTCGATAGCGGGCATCGTGTTTTCAGGCATCCAGATCGCGAAGAGGAAAAGAGTATAAAATAATTCCGCATAAGAAAAAACGGGCGTGCCGGTCGACACGTCCGTTTTGAAATATGGTTATCAGATCCTTGCTACGCCGGATTCAACAGCGGCTTTTTTGACCGCCTCGGCGACCGCCTTGCCGACTCTCGGGTCAAAGGCGTGCGGCAGGATGTAGTCAGCGCTCAGCTCGCTCTCGTCGATTATGGAGGCGAGGGCATAGGACGCGGCTATCTTCATCTCCTCGTTGATGTCGCTTGCGCGGCAGTCAAGCGCGCCGCGGAAAATACCGGGGAAGGCGAGCACGTTGTTGATCTGGTTCGGAAAGTCGCTTCTGCCGGTTCCGACCACAGCGGCGCCCGCTTTTTTGGCGAGGTCGGGCATGATCTCGGGCGTGGGGTTAGCCATCGCGAAGATGATCGGGTCGCGGTTCATCGAGCGCACCATATCCTCGCTTACGCAGCCGGCGGCGGAGATGCCGAGGAACACGTCCGCGCCCTTCATGGCGTCGGCAAGCGTGCCGGTCAGATGCTCAAGGTTGGTTATCTCTGCCATCTCGCGCTTAACGGCGTTCAGGCGCTCGTCGCCCTTGCAGATGATGCCCTTGCTGTCGCACATGGTGATGTGCTTAACGCCCATGGTCATCAGGTGCTTTGCGATCGCTATGCCTGCGGCGCCTGCGCCGTTCATAACGACCTTGATCTCGTCGATTTTCTTATTTGTGATTTTCAGCGCGTTCAGCAGACCTGCCGCGACGATGATCGCGGTGCCGTGCTGGTCGTCGTGGAAGATCGGGATATCGCACTTTTCTTTCAGCTTTCTCTCGATCTCAAAGCAGCGCGGCGCAGAGATATCCTCCAGATTGATGCCGCCGAAGGAGCCGCTGATGAGGTAAACGGTGTTGACTATCTCGTCCACGTCCTTGCTCTTGACGCAGAGCGGAAAGGCGTCAACATCGCCGAAAGCCTTGAACAGCGCGCATTTGCCCTCCATGACCGGCATTCCCGCCTCGGGGCCGATGTCGCCCAAGCCGAGAACGGCGGTGCCGTCGGTGATGACCGCCACCAGATTGCTGCGGCGGGTCAGCTCATAGCTTTTGTCAATGTCCTTCTGCACCTCAAGACAAGGCTCGGCAACGCCGGGAGTGTAGGCGAGCGCCAGATCCTCCGAGGAGTTGATCGGCACGCGCGAGATGACCTCGATCTTGCCGTTCCATTCGTAGTGTTTTTTTAATGATTCCTGTCTGATGTCCATAATATTACTCCTTTTCTTTCGATCTATGACATTATAATCCAAAAAGCAAATAAGTTCAAGATGTAATTGACTTTTTCGTGATTTTGTTTTAATATAATAATGCGAGTGCGCCGAACAGCCGCGAGCAGCGCCCGAAAGGGTCTGTGCGAGGAAAGTCCGGGCTTCACAGAGCAAAAATAACGGCTAACGGCCGCCGGGGGCGACCCCAGGGATAGTGCAACAGAAAGCAACCGCCCGCTTTGCGGGTAAGGGTGGAAAGGTGAGGTAAGAGCTCACCGGAGGGCGGGAGACCGCTCTGCCGTGTAAACCCTATTTGAAGCAACACCGTGGAGGGACATATGCGCTTGCTCGGCGCGTCCCGTGGAGGTGGCACCGAGCGGTTCGGGCAACCGACCGCCAAGATAGATGGCTGTTCAAGACAGAACCCGGCTTACAGACGCAGTCGCATAAGCGGTTCGGCTCAGATTCTGAGCCGGCTGCTTTTTTTGTTTTCGGTTATTTTTTGTTTATGATTTTTTCCGCGCATTTGATCCCGTCCACCGCCGCGGAGATGATCCCGCCGGCGTAGCCCGCGCCTTCGCCGCAGGGATAAAGTCCCTTTACGGCGACCGACTGCAGAGTTTCGGGGTTCCTGAGAATGCGTATAGGTGAGGAGGAGCGCGTTTCAACGGCCGTGAGCACCGCGTCCGGATGGTCAAAGCCGCTCAGCCGCCTGCCCATATCCCTGATCGCCTGCTTCATACTCTCGCCGACGTATTCGGGAAGAATGGTGTGCAGATCGCAGGGCGTCCAGCCGGGCATAATACTCGGTGAAACTTCGCCCAAGCCCTTTGAAGGGCGGCCGCTCAGAAAGTCCTCAACTCTCTGAACGGGAGCCGCATAGCTCTCGCCGCCGAGCCTGAAAGCCTTTTCCTCGAGCTCCCTCTGGAAGTACATTCCCGAAAGCGGGCTGTCGCCGCCGAAATCCCTGGGACCGACGCTGACGAGCAGCGCGGCGTTCGAATTTGTTTCATCGCGCGCGAATTCGCTCATTCCGTTCGTGCACAGTCTGCCG
>ONHJ01000131.1 GCA_900317595.1 uncultured Eubacteriales bacterium
CCCTATTAGGGGGCAGAAACAAGACCTGACCCTACAGTACAATACAATTACAATAAAAGGGCTGACTCTTACTCATAACAATGAGTTTTGAGCCAGCCCCTTTATATAATTAAATAATTATAATTAACAATTAACAATTAACAATGATGGGCGGGACACCCGCACCCGATTTGTATTGCCGCGTGCTTATGGGAAAACAAAGCGCATTGCCGATAACTTGCAATTTGTAATTTGCAGCTTGCTTTCAGCTTTCAACTGACCGCTGAGTGGATCAATCCGTATCGAGCTTGAGCACCGCCATAAACGCCTCCTGCGGGACCTCTACGGTGCCGAGCTGACGCATACGCTTTTTGCCTTCCTTCTGCTTTTCGAGCAGCTTTTTCTTTCGCGTGATGTCGCCGCCGTAGCACTTGGCGAGAACGTCCTTGCGCATCGCCTTAACGGTCTCTCTCGCAATGATCTTGCCGCCGATGCAGGCTTGGATAGGCACCTCAAAGAGCTGACGCGGTATCTTCTCCTTAAGCTTTTCAGCCATCTTGCGCGCTCTGGGATACGCCTTGTCCTTGTGTATGATAAAGCTGAGCGCGTCAACCACCTCGCCGTTGAGCATGATATCGAGCTTCACCAGCTCGCTGGGCATATAGCCCTTGAGCTCATAGTCAAAGGAGGCGTAGCCGCGCGTGCGGCTTTTCAGCGTGTCGAAAAAGTCGTAAATGATCTCAGCCAGCGGCAGCTCATAGTGCAGATCGACCCTGTCCGCGTCGATATACTGCATATCGATAAAGGTGCCGCGCCTGTCCTGACACAGATCCATGATATTGCCCACATATTCCTTCGGCGTGTAGATATGCGCGTCGGTCACCGGCTCCTCGGCTGATTGTATCAGCGACGGGTCGGGGTAGTTTGTGGGGTTGTCGATGTTTTCAACGGTGCCGTCGGTGCGGTGTATCTTGTAGATAACGCTCGGCGCGGTGGTTATCAGGTCAAGCTGATATTCGCGCTCCAGACGCTCCTGTATGATCTCCATATGCAGCAGTCCGAGAAAGCCGCAGCGGAAGCCAAAGCCAAGCGCAACCGAGGTCTCTGGGTCAAATGAGAGCGCCGCGTCGTTTAGCTGCAGCTTTTCGAGCGCGTCCTTAAGGTCGCCGTATTTCGCGCCGTCCACGGGATAAATGCCGCAGAACACCATCGGCTGGGCCTCTCTGTAACCGGGAAGCGGCTCGTCGGCGGGATTATTCGCCAGCGTCACGGTGTCGCCGACCTTTGCGTCGGCAAGCGTCTTGATCGAGCCCGCGATATAGCCGACCTCGCCCGCGTAAAGGCCGTCGGTCTTTTCCATGGTCGTGGCGTGCATAAGTCCGCACTCCACCACGTTGAAAACGCTGCCCGTAGCCATCAGCTTGAACTCGTCGCCGGGATGTATCTGACCCTCTTTGAGGCGAACATAGATGATGACGCCCTTATAGCTGTCGTAGTAGCTGTCAAAAATCAGCGCGCGAAGCGGCTTGTTAAGGTCGCCGGTCGGCGCGGGTATGTCGCTTACGATCTTCTCGAGCACGGCGTGGATGTTGATGCCCGCCTTCGCCGAGATCTGCGGCGCGTCCTCGGCGGGGATGCCGATGATATCCTCGATCTCCGTAATCACGCGCTCGGGGTCGGCGCTGGGAAGATCGATCTTGTTGATGACGGGCACAATCTCAAGCCCGCTGTCCACCGCGAGATAGGTGTTTGCCAGCGTCTGCGCCTCAATGCCCTGCGACGCGTCGACCACCAGGATAGCGCCCTCGCAGGCGGCGAGAGAGCGCGAGACCTCATAGTTGAAGTCGACATGACCGGGCGTGTCGATAAGATTGAACAGATATTGCTCGCCGTCGTCGGCGTTATAGACAACGCTGACCGCGCGCGCCTTTATGGTTATTCCGCGCTCACGCTCCAGCTCCATATCGTCGAGAAGCTGCGCCTCCATATCGCGCGCCGAAACGGAGTTGGTCAGCTCCAAAATCCTGTCGGCAAGCGTGCTTTTGCCGTGGTCGATATGCGCTATGATGCTGAAATTCCTGATTTTATCCTGAGAAAATGACATATTCATTCTCCTGTTCGTCTTTGATAAGATGATTATAGCATACCGGGCGGAATTGCACAAGGGTTTTCTTTCGCCGTATTTTTTGTAAGTGTTCTTGTAATCTTGTGCTTTCTGTATTATAATATGGGCAAAACCCTTCCCGAAAGGACGGATACTAATGAAAAAAAGGTTTAAAAAAGCGGCGGCGGTACTGCTTTCGCTGACCGTGGCGCTCACAGCGTCGGCGGCGTCGCTGTCAACGGCTTACGCTGCGCAGGCTTCAAGCGGTGTTTCGGCGGGCGTAACGGTGCTGAACGTCACTTCAAGCGAGATCGCCGAAATCGGCGCCGCGCGCGCTATCCAAGCGGCGCTCTATATCGCCGGAGAAAACGCCACCGACGCCAATCCTTACAAGATCGTTGTGGAGCCGGGCGAATATCAGCTCGACGGCGCCCTCAACGTGTCCGGCAACACCACCCTCTCGCTCAACGGCGTCACCCTTAAGCGCGGCGGCACAGCGAATATGCTGCGCGTCGGAGCCGACGGAGTCGAGGGCTATTACCACCGCAACATCATAATCGAAGGCGGCACCTTCGACGGCTGTCTGGGCTCGTCGACCATGCTCAAGCTGACTCACGCGAAAAACCTGGCGCTGCGCTATGTCGCGTTCAAAAACAACTATAACGCCCACATGATCGAAACGGCGTGCGTCGACGGTCTGACCGTGCGCGGCTGTCTGTTTGACAACCAAAAGGTGGACGCGGGCAATTTGGACGCCTACGAGCAGCTCCAGCTCGATGTGCTGGCGCCCGGAAACATCAACGAGTGCGGCTATGAGGACCTGCCGATGCAGAATGTGCTCGTCGAAAAATGCCAGTTCAAAAACGCGCCGCGCGGCGTAGGCTCGCACACCTCGATCTTCAACGCGCCGCACCGCGGCGTCATAATCCGCGACAACAGCTTTTATAATATGGGCAGCGCCGCGATCCAGACTCTCGGCTGGGCTGACGCGCAGATCGTGCGCAACAAGATCGACAAGGCGGTGCGCGCAATAGCTGTCTATCAGATCGACGGCAGCAACACCTATCTGCCGAGCTATCTGTCGAGCGCCGGCGGCGTTCCGGCGCATTACAGCGACACATATCAGCCGCAGAAAAGCAGCGTGGTCATAAACAGCAACACCATCACCAACTGCGGCACCTTCGACGACGTCTACGCGCACTCCTCATACGAAAAGGCGGCGATCTCGGTGATGGGCGTCAACGTGCAGAGCGGCAAGCTGCCGAAGCAGGTCTATTACTGCGACACGGTTTCCGTCATCAACAACTCCATACAGACAAAGGGCAACGGCGTGCGCACCGAGTTCTCAAAAA
>ONHJ01000172.1 GCA_900317595.1 uncultured Eubacteriales bacterium
TCGCCGACCTCATATCTGCCCTCGGTTTTCAGCGCGGTCATCCAGCCGCGTGTCGTGGCGTCATCGTTGCCTGAAAGCTGATAAAGCAGCCTTTCGAGATTGCTCGATACAAGGATATCCATGGAAGGCGACATGGTGGTGTAGAATTTTCTGTTTTTATCATAAACACCGGTGTTGATGAAATCGGTGAGCACATTGTTGGAATTGGATGCGCAGATGAACTTGGCGACCGGCAGACCCATTTGGCAGGCGTAGTAGGACGCGAGGATGTTGCCGAAGTTGCCCGTCGGCACGACCACGTTGATCTTGTCGCCCAAAGCGAGCTTTCCGTCGTTGACCATATCGCAGTAGGCTGAGATATAGTAGACGATCTGCGGCAGCAGTCTGCCCCAGTTGATGGAGTTGGCTGACGAGAAGAGCATATCGTTCTCGGCAAGCTTTTCGGCGATGGCAGGCGTGGTGAATATCTTCTTCACGCCGGTCTGGGCGTCGTCAAAGTTGCCCTTGATGGCGCAGACGGTCACGTTGTCGCCCTCCTGAGTGTTCATCTGGTGCTTCTGCATGGGGCTTACGCCGTCCACGGGATAGAACACGATGATCTTGGTGTGGTCGACGTCCTTGAAGCCCTCAAGCGCCGCCTTGCCGGTGTCGCCGGAGGTTGCGACCAGAATAACGGCGTCCTTGCCGTCGTAGGTTTTCTTGAGTGATTTTGTCAGCAAATGCGGAAGGATCTGCAGCGCCATATCCTTAAAGGCGCAGGTGGGACCGTGCCACAGCTCGAGAATGTTGAGCTTGGTGCCGCCGAGCTGCGTATACGCCGTCGGAGCGGGATTCTCGCCGCCGAATTTCGCGGCGGTGTAAGCCTTTTCAACGCACTCGTCGATCTCCTCGGCGGTGAAATCCGTCAGAAAATCGGTGAATACCTTTTTGGCTCTGCCCTTATAGTCCTCCTTCAAAAGCGCCCTGAAGGTCTCTTCGTCATATTTGGGAAATTCCTGCGGCACAAACAGACCGCCGTCCTTGGAAATGCCCTGTGCGATCGCCTGAGCGGCAGACACGACCTCAGAAGCGTTTTGCGTGCTGTTATACTTCATACAAATCTTCCTTTCATTTGTTTTTACACACTGATTTATTTTACAACATTCTTATTGAATTGTCAAAGTTTTCGAAAAAATTCAGCGCGTTATCGAAAAAAATCTTCCTGATAAGCGATTCTTTATAATTTTGTTGCAAAAACAGCTCATAAACGCGGTAATAAACGCGGCTGTCGCAAAAATCGCGCGGCAAAACTCCGCCGTCAAAGTCGCTGCCGAAGCACAAGCTGTTCTCGCCGCCGAGCGACAGAAAATGCTCAGCGTGGCGTATGATATCGTAGACCGAAGCGCTCTCGGGGTCGCTGTTCAGAAAGGCGTTGTGAAAATTCAAGCCGAACAGACCGCCGCGATCAATAATGACCTTGATCTGACCGTCTGTCAGATTGCGCCTGTGCGGGGTCACGGGAAAGGTGTCGGAATGAGAGGCGACGAACGGAAGCCGTGTGTTGGCGGCGACATCGTAAAACAGCGGCTCACTCGCGTGGGAAATGTCGACTATAATGCCGTGCTTTTCCATCTCGGCGACCGCCGCCCTTCCGAAGCGGGTAAGCCCTTTCGGGTTCTCGGCGTCCGCCCCGTCGCCTATTAGGTTGGCGGCGTTCCACGTCAGGGTCATCATACGCACGCCGAGAGCAGCGAACCTGCCGACATTCTCAAGCTTTCCGTTGAGCGCCGAGCCGTTTTCAACCGTGAAATACACGGTGTTCCCGTTTGCCTCAAAAGCCTGTCTGCAAGAAGCGCCCGGGCTCAGCAAGCTGATACCAAGGCGCTGACATTCTGCTTTAAGCTGCTCTGCCGCCGCGAAAACGGTTTGCTCCGCGCGGTCGCCCGAAAATGTGTCGGGCAGCCAAATCGCGCAGCATTGCAGCTTATGTGAACCCGCCGGAGTCTCGAACCTGACTTCGTTATCCGGGTGATCCAGCGGAACAGATCGCGTAACTTTTTTATAGAGCGTATCGCAGTGCAGATCGACAACACGCATGATATTACCTCATTTCATGCTTCAAAAGCGTTTTCGATATAATTGACGCTGAGCGGCTTTAGGGTCTCTCTGTCGGTAATGACCTCGCACACATCGAAGCGGCATTGATCCCGCCAGTCGTTTTCGGCAAGGAAAGCCTGCGCCGCCTTGATTATGCGCTGCCGCTTGCGGAAGTCTACCGCCTCATATGGCTGAGTCAGCGAAGCGTAATGGCGGGTCTTGACCTCGACGAAAGCAAGCGTTCCGCCCTTAGCGGCAATGATGTCGATCTCGCCGAAGGGCTTGCGGTAATTGCGGCAGATGATCCTCCAGCCGTGCCGACGCAGGTATTTTACGCAGCACTCCTCTCCGGCGTCGCCGGTCTGCTTTTT
>ONHJ01000194.1 GCA_900317595.1 uncultured Eubacteriales bacterium
ATAGAATAACAAAAGCGTTTCGTTTTGAAAAAAGCGGAACGCTTTTTGGTTTAGTTGTCAGTTAGTTGTTAGTTGGTTGTTAGTAGTCAGTTGTCAGTTGTCAGTTTACTGACAACCAACAATAACTGACTACTAACCTCTTGACAAACCGAAACGGCTTTGCTATAATAAAATGCGAATCAATCGCAAATTGGAGGTGCGTGAATTGCCTAAGTATATGACCAAGCAGCGCAAAACACTGCTGGTTTATCTGTCGCAGCACGCTGACGAAAAGCTCTCGGCGCGGCAGATCGAGGCGGCATTGAGCGGTGAGGGCATAAGCATCAGCGCTGTCTACCGCAATCTGTCCGAATTGGAAAAGGAGGGCAGGATACGCCGCGTCAATCAAAACGGCAGCCGCGAGGTGTTCTATCAATACTCCGACAGCGAGCACTGCAAGGAGCGTCTCCACCTTTCCTGCGAAAAATGCGGCAAAACCTTCCATATGAACATGGACAGCACAAGGCTGCTGGAGCGCGATCTTGCCCTTCACGACGAATTTGTGATCGACAAGACCAGCACTGTGCTCTACGGCGTCTGCGGCGAGTGCCGCGTAAAGAAATGAGGAAGAATTATGAAAAGACTAATCGCGGTTTTTCTGTGCGTCTGCGCGCTGCTGACGGTCTTTGCGGGCTGCGGCGCAAAAAAGCGCGGCGATAAGCTTCAAATCATCGTCACGGTTTTTCCCGCCTATGACTGGGTGAAAAACGTGGTCGGCGGCTCCGACAAGGTCGACGTCACGCTGCTCAACGACAAGGGCGTGGATATGCACAGCTTTCAGCCCACAATGAAGGATATCACAGACATCTCATCCTGCGACGTTTTTGTCTATGTCGGGGAATGCAGGCGGAGGAAGAAGGCGAGGACGAGCTTGAATATGACGAGCACATCTGGCTCTCGCTGAAAAACGCCGCCGTGCTGACCGACGCCATCGCCGAAAAGCTCGGCGAGAAGGACGGAGACCGCAAGGACGACTACATTAAAAACGCCGCCGCCTACCGCGAAAAGCTTGAGGCGCTCGACGGCGAGTATGCCTCTGCTGTCGCGAACGCGCGGTATAAAACGCTGATTTTTGCCGACCGTTTCCCGTTCCGCTATCTGATGGACGACTACGGCTTGGAATATTACGCCGCGTTTTCGGGCTGCTCGGCAGAGAGCGACCCGACCCTTTCGACGCTGATGTTCCTCGCGGAAAAGCTTGACGCGCTCAAGCTGCCCGCGCTTATCACGATTGACGGCTCCAATCAAAAAGCCGCCAAGGGCGTTCTCGACGCCGCAAAATCAAAGGACGTCAAGATCCTCACGCTCAATTCAATGCAGTCGGCAGCCGACAAAAACGACACCTACCTTTCGATAATGGAAAACAACCTCAGCGTGCTCAAGCAAGCGGTTTCAGGTTGATAACGGTTAATGCCGGGTACCGCCTTGTGAAAGGGGCAATGTCAACTGACAGCAGCGATTGGCGCATTGCCGCAGGGGATCCCTCGACTAAACCGCTTCGCGGTTTTGCCTTCGGCACCGCTCGGAATGACAGCGAGAGGAAACGCTTTCCCAAAAGCACGCGGCAATATAAATCGGAGCGAAGCGACCCACAAACTGACTACTAACAACTGACTACTAACAACTGACTACTAACAACTGACTACTAACAACTGACTACTAACAACTAAAAATCCATGTCACTATTAATCTGTAACGATCTCACCCTCGGTTATGAGGGGCAAAAAATCTTATCCGACCTCAGCTTTTCCGTCAACAGCGGCGATTACCTCTGTATCCTCGGCGAAAACGGCTCCGGAAAATCCACGCTGATGAAGACCATTCTCGGGCTGCACAAGCCGATGAAGGGCAAGGTGCTGACCTCTGACGGGCTGAACAAAAACGAAATAGGCTATCTGCCGCAGCAGACCTCGATACAAAGGGATTTTCCCGCTTCCGTGCGCGAGATCGTGCTCTCGGGCTTTCAGGGTCAGTGCGGGCTGCGGCCGTTCTACAGCCGCGCGCAGAAAAAAGCGGCTGACGAGAACATCGAGCTGATGGGCATCTCTCACCTGAAAAAGCGCTGCTACCGCGAGCTTTCGGGCGGTCAGCAGCAGCGCGTTTTGCTGGCGCGCGCCCTCTGCGCGACCAAAAAAATGCTGCTTCTCGATGAGCCGGTCGCGGGTCTTGACCCTGTGGTCACCGAGGAGATGTACCGCCTGATCGAAAAGCTGAACAAGGAGCGCGGCATCACCGTCGTGATGATCTCACATGACCTCGACGCCGCGCTGCGATACGCTACCCATGTGCTTAACGTCGGCAGCAAATTCTTTTACGGCACCGTCGCGCAGTATTTCAAGAGCGGCGCCGAGCCGGGAGGGGAGGGCAACCGTGGAAATATTTGACACACTCGCTTATTACATGGAATGGTCGCGCTGTGCGCCTCGCTTTTGGGCGTGACACTGGTGCTAAAGCGGTTTTCCTTTATCGGCGACGGACTTTCACACGTCGCCTTCGGCGCTATGGCGGTCTCGTCGATAGTCGGCGTGCTGGTCGAGCAATTGCAGCCCGCCATCGACGCCTCCGGCAATATGCTGATCGTCATGCCGATCACGATACTCAGCGCGGTTTTGCTGCTGCGGACGGGCAGCAACGCCAAGGTCAAGGGAGACGCGGCGGTGGCGATGATCTCAGTCGGCTCTCTCGCGATCGGCTATCTGTTGATGAACCTCGACATCTTTCCGCGTTCCGCCAATATTTCGGGCGACGTCTGCTCAACGCTTTTCGGCTCGCTGTCTATCCTGACGCTCAGCCCGTCGGAGGTCAACCTCTGCGTCGCGATCTCGGTCGCCGTTACCGCGGTGTTCATCCTGTTTTACAACAAGATATTCTCCGTCACCTTTGACGAGGATTTTGCGACCGCGACCGGCACGAACGCCAACGTCTACAACCTGCTGATCGCCATAATCACCGCGGTCATCATCGTGATCTCGATGAATCTGGTCGGCACGCTGCTGATCTCCGCGCTTATCATCTTTCCCGCGCTGTCCGCGATGCGCGTGCTCAAAAGCTTCAAGGCGGTCACCTTGTGCTCAGCCTGCCTGTCGGTATTCTGCGCGGCGCTCGGCATACTCGCCTCGATTTTGCTTGAAACGCCCGTCGGCTCCACGATCGTGGCGGTCAATATCGTCGTCTTCGCGTGCTTCTCGCTGATCGGCGCCCTGAAAGCAGCAGTCAAGAATTGAAAAAGAGCATTATTATACTGTTGGCGCTGCTGACGCTGACGGCTGCGGGCTGCAGAAGATCCGCCGAAAAGGGCGACGCAGCGCGCGGCAATCAGAGCAGCAAGCTGACCATCAACGATATCCTCGCGGCTTCTCAGGCAAAGGAGCAGTCGTCGGCCGAGGCTGTGAAGCAGGACGGCTATCCGTCGCTCGATTACAGCGCCGACGTCGATCTCACGAAAATGGGCAGCAACATGGTTTACTCCACGGTCTACGCCATGATGAACGAGGGCGACAGCTACCTCGGAAAAAGCGTGAAGGCAAGCGGCACCTTTGAGGTCAGCACCGACGCGAAAACCGGCAAGACCTATTATTTCTGCGTGGTCTCCGACGCCACAGCGTGCTGCGCTCAGGGCTTGGAGTTTTTGCCCGGGGAAGGGCTGCGCTATCCCGACGATTTTCCCGAAAGCGGCGCGCCGATCACCATCGGCGGCACCTTTTCGCGCTATGAGGAAAACGGAAAATTCTACCGCGCGCTCGAAAATACCCAAATCGGTTTCTGATTTTTTGAAGAGGCTGCCGCAAAAGCGGCAGCTTTTTTGGCTTTGGAGCGGAAAAATCGATTCCCGTTTTTTCGAATGTCGCAAGCTTTAGCGCAGAAAGGTTTGGTTACGCGCAAACGGAGCGACGAGGGCGTCGCTCCTGCAAATCGCCGTGCGATTTGCTTAAGTTGACTACATTGCCTTCGGCGGTGAAGCGAAGGTCGCTCCAAAGTGAAGTCCCCCTTTCCCAAGGGGGAAAGCGCGTCAGCGCAGGGGGTTCCTGCGCCGTGCTGTCATATCAAACCGCGCCTTGTCAGAAAACCCGGCGCAGGAACCCCCCGACGCCTTCGGCGTCGACCCCCTTGGGAAAGGGGGTCTGCAAGCTGCGGGCACATTGCCCCACAAGGGCGGACACACGGGTCCGCCCCTACACAGTTAAGGAAACCGTACTTTAAAACCAAGCACGCGGCAATACAAATCCGGAGCGAAGC
>ONHJ01000178.1 GCA_900317595.1 uncultured Eubacteriales bacterium
CGCCGCCATACCGATGAAGTAAGCGCCTGTCGCGACCCACGGAGAGCCGCCGAAGATAGCGCCCGCAATCATGGATATAAACGGAATTTTCGCGCCGCAGGGAATAAATGTAGTGGTCATGATCGTCATGCGGCGGTCGCGCTCGTTTTCGATCGTGCGCGACGCCATAATGCCGGGAATTCCGCAGCCCGTTCCGATAAGGATCGGGATAAAGCTTTTGCCCGACAGACCGAAACGGCGGAAAATGCGGTCGAGTACAAACGCGATACGCGCCATATAGCCGCACGCCTCAAGGAACGCCAAAAGCAGGAACAGCACAAGCATTTGCGGCACGAAGCCGAGCACCGCGCCTACGCCGCCGATGATACCGTCGAGGATCAAGCCGGACAGCCAATCGGGAGCGTTGGCGGCTTCGAGCCATTTGCCGACGATCGCGGGAATACCCGGTACCCAAACGCCGAATTCGGAGGGATCGTCGGATTTGCCCCCGTTTTTCTCAAAGGTTTTTGCCGCGTCCTTAACATCTTCGCCGCTGACCGTTTCCTCGGAAACCTCAAGAGTGTCCTCGTCCTCTACCTCATATGTGAATTCTTCTTCGTCGCCGACACTCGCGGCAAAGGCGTTCGCGGCGGCTATGCCTTCCTTGGAATCATATTCTTCGTCCTCAAAGTCCAGCAGAGTGCTGCCTTCGGGATGTTGGGTGAACACAGCGGCGGCTTTCTTGATCTCAGCTCCGGTGTATTCGCCAATCTTTTCATTATCCTGCAAGCCCGCGGCGAAAGCCTCAACAGAGGCGACCGCGGCGTCGGGATCGTATTCATAATCCTCGTCGTCCTCGTTTTCAAAAACGATGAGCTCCTCGCCGCCCTTTGCCTCGGACGCGCTGTTGACGGTCTCCACCGCCTCTGTGTACATAGACTCATACGCGCCGTTGAGTACACCGATAGCCTCAGCCTGTTCCTCGGCTTGAGCGGAGCCGATAGCGAACAGATGATAGCCGTCGCCGAAAAGTCCGTCGTTAGCCCAGTCTGTAGCCGCCTTACCGACGGTTACCATTGAGATGTAATATACCAAAAACATTACGACCAAAAAGATGGGCAGACCCAAAAAGCGGTTGGTTACGACTCTGTCGATCTTGTCGGAAGTCGAAAGCTGACCCTTCTGCTTGTTTTTGTAAACGCCGTCGATGATCTTGCCGATATAGAGATAGCGCTCGTTGGTGATGATGCTCTCGGCGTCATCGTCATATTCTTCCTCAACGGCTTTTATGTCGTTTTCGATGTGATTCTTGGTCGCCTCGCTGAGTCCGAGCTTTTCGATGACCTTGTCATCGCGCTCAAAGATCTTTACGGCGTACCAGCGCTGCTGCTCCTCGGGCATATCATGCACGCAGGCTTCCTCGATATGCGCGATGGCGTGCTCCACCGAGCCCTCAAAGGTATGCTTGGGAACGGGCTTTTTATCCTCGGCAGCCTTGATAGCGGCTTCGGCGGCTTCCTGTATGCCCTTGTTTTTGAGCGCAGATATCTCAACCACCTTGCAGCCCAGCGCGCGCGAAAGCTCCTTGGTGTTGATTTTTACCCCGGTTTTCTCGACCACGTCCATCATGTTTACGGCGACAACGACGGGAACGCCCAGCTCGCAGAGCTGAGTGGTCAAATACAGGTTTCTCTCCAAGTTGGTGCCGTCAACGATATTGAGTATCGCGTCGGGGCGCTCGTCGATGAGATAGTTGCGCGCCACGACTTCTTCCATTGTGTAGGGAGAGAGCGAATAGATGCCGGGCAGGTCGGTGACGGTGATGTCGCTGTGCTTTTTCAGCTTGCCTTCCTTTTTCTCGACGGTGACGCCCGGCCAGTTGCCGACAAATTGATTCGCGCCCGTCAGCGCGTTGAACAGCGTTGTTTTACCGCTGTTCGGGTTGCCCGCTAAGGCAATTGTGATCTTCATAAATCGTTCCTCGTTTCTTTATTTACTCGGTTTTCCGAATGATTACGGTTAACTACTCCACCTCTACCATAGCGGCGTCAGCCTTGCGGATCGAGAGCTGGTAGCCGCGCACGGTGACCTCCATCGGGTCGCCCAGTGGAGCGACCTTCTGAACCTTGATCTCGACGCCCTTGGTGATGCCCATATCCATGATGCGGCGCTTTACCGCGCCCTCACCGTGGAGCTTTTTGACCTTGCAGGTGCTGCCGATGGGAACTTCTCTTAATGTACTCATATTTTCCTCCTAAAAGATTTTTCAGCTTGATTTGCCTGAATTGAAAAGCAATGAAAATGATATCATATCATTAT
>ONHJ01000058.1 GCA_900317595.1 uncultured Eubacteriales bacterium
GTCATAGGTGGTGTCGCCGTCGCGCAGTGTGACGGTGATCTTGTTGGCGTCTTCTATTACATGGTGGTTGGTGACAATATAGCCGTCCTCGGTGATGATGACGCCCGAGCCCGCGCCTCTGGTGACGTACTGGCGCGCGAAGGTGCCTGTGGTGACGCCCTCGGTGGCGATCTCAACCACGCTGTTGGCGGTTTTCTTCACTATCTCGGAGGTGCTTGAGGCGACGCTGACGGAGCCGGCGTTGCTTGTGCCGGTGCTCTCGCTGTTGGAGCCGGTCGCCACGGTCAGGTTCATCTGACTGCCCGAGCTTCCCGAGGAAGCGTTGGTTTTCGCGGCGGTCTGAGCGTCCTTGCTTTGGTACTTGCTCATCATATATCCGCCGCCGAAGCCGAGCGCCGTGGAGCCGAGCACCGCGATAGCGAGCGCCGCCGCGACAAATCCGCGTGACGCGGATTTATGCGTCTTTTTTGCCTTGGGAGCCTTTTGCTTTTTGGCTTTTTCGGCAGCTTCAAAAGCGGTCTGCCGAGGAGCGGTGTAGCTGCTGCTGTAAGGGTTGGCGCTCTGCTCGGGCTGAGCGCTCTGAACCTGCGCAGGAGCGTAGTCGTCATAGCGGTTGGGGTTATGGGCGGAATCGCGGTTGTTGCCGTTTACAAATGAATAATGATACTCGCCGCCGCGATCGGAAGCGCCGGCGTTCCACTCATAGGAGCTTTCCTGCGCCGCGTCATTTGCTTTGGCGGCGTCCTCATGCAGAGGGCTCTCAAGCTCGCGCGTGGGTTCATTATTGAAATCATTGTTATAATCATCGAAAAAATGGTCAGACATTATTAAGCCTCCTCATTTGACCGCCTTGCGGCGTGTCTTTTTTTATCTTGGCTATATAATATTCCCCAAAAGTGAAAACTGTATGAAATAAAATTGAAAAAACTGTAATAAAAACAAAAACGTCTCTTGAAAACACGGCTTTCGGCGCGCCCTTATTGCTCGGTTTTTTCCTTGACGGTCAGCTTTCTGGTGACCTTAACGTCGTCATAGAGCTTTTTGAACGCGACCTTGCCGGTGAATCTGCGGTCGCACGCCTTGCAGTAAAAGTCAGCGGTGAAGCTTCTGTTGTGCAGGCGCCACTGCTTCACACGGCGAAGCTGTCTGCCGCAGACGTCGCAGTTGAATTTGAGCATACCTCGGTCGACATCGGGGTCGCTGAGGCTGGTGAGATAATGGTTTTTAAAAAGCAGCCTGTCGTAAAATTCGTCGCAGTCGGCGCGCAGGATGCAGCTTTCAAGCGGATAGCCGGGAATGACGCTCTTAAGGCACTTAAGGCTGAGATAGGCGTCGGCTGCGGCGCGGTGCTGCTCCTCCTCGGAGAAATCGACGCCGATAAGCTCGGCGAACCTGCCCAAGCCGATCTGGTTGCCCTCGTCGTAGCGGTCGATCGCGCGCTCGCAGTATTCCTGCAGATCGCAGTAGCGCGACAAAAACGGGATCACGCGGCTGCTGCCGTTGTATTCATAGTTTTCGATCAGCGTGTGGATATCCGAGGTGCCCCAGGTCATCAGCACAGCGTCGCCGAGAAAGTCGGTGAAATCGCGGGTGACGGTGGCAAAATCGTCCTGCCCCGCAAGATCCTCGTTGGTCAGGCGGGTGAGCTGCTTGACCCTGCCGGTCAGCTTTTTTCTGCCGATGCGCGGAGAGATAAGGCGTTCAAATTCGCCGATCTCGTTAAGCTCCGCGTCAACCTTCACCGCGCCGAATTCGATGATCTCGTTGACAAAGCGGTGCGCCTGAGGGCTGTAGGCGGTATTCCATTCTAAATCTAAAATAACGTAGTTCATGGTCAGTTGTCGGAAGTTTAGTTGTCAGTAGTCAGTTGAGGGTCGCTTCGCTCCGGATTTGTAATGCCGCGTGCTTTTGGGAAAGCGTTTCCTCTCGCTGTCATTCCGAGCGGTGCCGAAGGCAAAACCGCTCAAGATGACAGAATAAGACGCCACGCTCTCTCACAGCATCGCAGCATTACAAATCGGGTGCGGGCAGCGCCCGCCATTCACTGTTAATTGTTAATTGTTAATTGTTAATTTATTATAAAGCTTCAGCTTTTCTTTCTGAACTGCTGCTTCATTCTCTGCTCCTTTGAGAGGATGCGCTTTCTCATGCGGATGCTTGCGGGCGTTACCTCGACCAGCTCGTCGTCCGCGATGAATTCAAGGCACTGCTCGAGCGACATTACCGTCGGCGGCGTGAGCTTGAGCGCGTCGTCGCTGCCCGAGGCTCGGGTGTTGGTGATGTGCTTCTTCTTGCAGACGTTTACGGTGATATCCTCAGCCTTGGGGCTTGCGCCTACTATCATGCCCTCATAGACCGGCACGCCCGCGCCGATGAACAGCCTGCCGCGCTCCTGCGCCGCGTAAAGTCCGTAGGTGACGGAATCGCCGGTCTCAAACGCGATCAGCGAGCCCTGGTGGCGGGTGACGATCTCGCCCTTGAACGGCTCGTAGCCGTCAAACACATGGTTCATAATGCCGTTGCCGTTGGTGTCGGTGAGAAATTCCGGGCGGTAGCCCATCAGACCTCTGGCGGGTATGCGGAATTCGATGTGGGTCACGCCGCCGTCACGGGTGCCCATGTTGATAAGCTCCGCCTTTCTGGAGCCGAGCTTTTCCATTACCGCGCCCACATAGGAATCCGGCACCTCGACTATCAGATACTCCATCGGCTCACAAAGCTTGCCGTCGACGGTTTTGGTGATGACCTCGGGACGCGAGACCTGAAACTCAAAGTTCTGGCGGCGCATGGTTTCTATCAAAATCGAAAGGTGCAGCTCTCCTCTGCCCGATACCTTGAAGGTGTCGGCGCTGTCGGTCTCCTCGACGCGCAGCGCGATGTTGGTCTCGGTCTCCTTGAACAGCCTGTCGCGGATATTTCTCGAGGTCACATATTTGCCCTCTCTGCCCGCGAACGGAGAGTTGTTGACCATAAAATTCATTGTCACGGTCGGCTCGTCGATCTTGACGAACGGAAGCGGCTCCACACAGTCGGAGGCGCAGAGCGTCTCGCCGATATTTATGTCCTGAACGCCGCTTATGCAGACGATGTCGCCCAGTGCGGCCTCGTCGCACTCGATGCGCTTAAGTCCCTCGAACTGATAGAGCTTGCCGATGCGCACAGTCTTGGTCGTGCCGTCGGTGTGACAGAGCACGACGGACTGGCCGTTTTTCACTCTGCCGCGCTCTACCCTGCCCACGCCGATCCTGCCGACGAAGTTGTCGGCGTCGATGTTGGAGATAAGTATCTGCAGGCCGCCGTCCATCTCGCCCTTCGGAGCGGGGATATCGTTGACGATAGCCTCAAACAGGGGCTTCATGTCGCTGCCGGGATTGTTATAGTCGTCGGTGGCGTAGCCGTCGCGCGCCGAGGCGTAGATCACCGGAAATTCAAGCTGATCCTCGTCGGCGCCCAGCTCGATAAAGAGGTCGAGCACCTCGTCGACGACTTCCTCGGGTCTTGCGCCCGGACGGTCGATCTTATTGAGCACCACAAGCGGCTTTTTGCCCAAGCCCAGCGCCTTTTTCAGCACGAAGCGGGTTTGGGGCATGCAGCCCTCGAAGGCGTCGACCAGCAGCACAACGCCGTCGACCATCTGCAAAATGCGCTCCACCTCGCCGCCGAAATCGGCGTGTCCGGGGGTGTCGACGATGTTGATCTTGATGCCGTTATACATGACGGCGGTTGGCTTTGACAGGATCGTGATGCCGCGCTCGCGCTCCAGATCGTTGGAGTCCATGACGCGCTCCTCCACCGCCTCGTTTTCTCTGAACACGCCGCTCTGGCGCAGAAGCTGGTCGACCAGCGTGGTCTTGCCGTGGTCGACGTGCGCGATAATGGCGATATTTCTCAGGTTTTCTCTTACATCCATAATGATTCTCCGATTCCATAGTTTCTGATTCCCATATATTATAGCACCATATCCCGCGCAATTCAATTTCTTTTTTTCATCACCTTTGCGGAAAAATCGCGAAAGTTTTTGAAGTTTTTTCCCAATCGGCTTCAAGCCTGCCCGTATTTTGTGGTCACCGGGCATTTTTTCCTTTACAAACACAAAGGATTGTTATATAATTAGAATAATGGCGTTCATCGCCGTATCATCAAAAAACGGAGGAATCAAAATGGGCTACACAATTGCGCAGAAGATCATCAAAGAGCACCTTGTGTCCGGCGAGATGACCGTCGGCAGCGATATCGGTCTGAGGATCGACCAGACGCTGACGCAGGACGCGACCGGCACAATGGCATATATTGAATATGAGGCGATGGGCATACCACGCGTCAAAACCGAAAAGAGCGTCGCTTATATCGACCACAACACCCTGCAGACAGGCTTTGAGAACGCCGACGACCACCGCTTTATCCAGTCGGTGTGCAAAAAGCACGGCATCTTTTTCTCGCGCCCCGGCAACGGCATCTGCCATCAGGTGCATCTGGAGCGCTTCGGCAAGCCCGGCAAGACCCTGATCGGCTCTGACAGCCACACTCCCACCGGCGGCGGAATCGGCATGCTCGCCATCGGAGCCGGCGGCCTGGACGTCGCGGTCGCTATGGGCGGCGGCGCATATTACATCACCATGCCCAAAATGGTCAGAGTCAACCTGACCGGCAAGCTGAGCCCGTGGGTCAGCGCAAAGGATATCATTCTCGCGGTGCTGCGCGTAATGAGCGTCAAGGGCGGCGTTGGCAAGATCGTGGAATACGGCGGCGAGGGCGTAAAGACCCTGACCGTGCCGGAGCGCGCCACCATCACCAACATGGGCGCCGAGCTGGGCGCCACCACGTCCGTTTTCCCGTCCGACGAAACCACAAGAGCCTTCCTTAAGGCTCAGGGCAGAGAGGAAGATTATGTTGAGCTGAGCGCCGACGCCGACGCGGTTTATGACGAGGTCATCGAGATCGACCTTTCAGCGCTCGAGCCGCTTGCCGCCTGCCCGCACTCACCCGACAACATCAAGACCATCAAAGAGCTTGAGGGCAAGACCGTTGACCAGGTCTGCATCGGCTCCTGCACCAACTCAAGCTATCTCGATATGATGCGCGTTGCGCACATCTTAAAGGGCAAAAAGGTCGCCGACAACGTATCTCTGGCGATCGCTCCCGGCAGCAAGCAGGTGTTCAATATGCTGGCGCTCAACGGGGCGCTCGGCGACATGATCGCGGCGGGCGCGCGCATCCTTGAAAGCGCCTGCGGTCCCTGCATCGGCATGGGTCAGTCGCCCAACAGCAAGGGCGTTTCGCTGCGCACCTTCAACCGCAACTTTGAGGGAAGAAGCGGCACAAAGGACGGCCAGATCTATCTGGTATCGCCCGAGACCGCTGCCGTATCGGCTCTCACCGGCGTTTTCACCGACCCGAGATGCCTCGGAGACGCCGCCGAGATCGAGATGCCCGAAAAGTTCCTTATCAACGACAACATGGTCATCGCGCCCGCTCCCGTCGAGGAGATGGACAGCGTTGAGATCCTGCGCGGTCCCAACATCAAGGAATATCCCGAGACCAGTCCGCTGACCGATTCCATCGAGGCAAGCTGCTCGCTTAAGGTCGGCGACAACATCACCACCGACCACATCATGCCCGCGGGCGCAAAGATCCTGCCTCTGCGCTCCAATATCCCGAAGATCTCGGAGCACTGCTTCACCGTCTGCGATCCCGAGTTCCCGGCGCGCGCCAAGGCTCTGGGCAAGAGCATCATCGTCGGCGGCGAGAACTACGGTCAGGGCTCGTCGCGTGAGCACGCGGCGCTGGCTCCCCTCTATCTCGGCGTTAAGGCGGTGCTGGTCAAGAGCTTCGCGCGTATCCACAAGAGCAACCTCATCAACGCCGGCATCCTTCCGCTGACCTTCAAGGACGCCGAAGACTACGGCAAGATCAAGCTCGGCGATATGCTGGAGCTGCCCGACGTAAAGAACGAGATCGCGAACGCGCAGGACGTCACCGTCAAGAACCTGACCACCGGCGATGCCTTCAAGGCGGAATGTGAGCTGTCCGACAGAACCAGAGCGATCATCATCGCGGGCGGACTGCTTGACTATACAAAGGAGAACAGCTAATGGATAAAATCAAAATGATAACGCCGCTCGTCGAGATGGACGGCGACGAGATGACAAGGGTCATCTGGCAGCAGATCAAGGATATTCTGATCACGCCCTATGTTGATCTGAAAACAGAATACTATGATCTTGGTCTTAAAATGCGCAACGAAACCAACGACCAGATCACAATCGACAGCGCCAACGCCACCAAAAAATACGGCGTTGCGGTAAAATGCGCCACAATCACGCCCAACGCGGCGAGAATGACCGAATATAACCTCAAAAGCATGTGGAAGTCGCCCAACGGCACAATCAGAGCGATCCTCGACGGCACCGTGTTCCGCAGCCCCATCCTCGTCAAGGGCATCGTTCCCTACATTCCCACCTGGAAAAAGCCCATCTGCATCGCGCGTCACGCCTACGGCGACGTTTACAAGAACACCGAGATGCGCGTTGAGGCTGGCAGCAAGGCGGAGCTGTGCGTGACCAAGCCCGACGGCACAGAGGAGCGCAGCACGATCTTCGATTTCACCACCGACGGCGTTATCCAGGGTATGCACAACCTTGACAAGAGCATTTCCTCCTTTGCGAGAAGCTGCTTCAACTACGCGCTCGACCAGAAGCTTGACGTGTGGTTCGCCTCAAAGGACACGATCAGCAAGATTTACGACCACCGCTTCAAGGATATTTTCAGCGAGGTATTCGAGGCCGAATACAAGGACAAGTTCGCCGACGCCGGCATCACCTACTTCTACACCCTGATCGACGACGCCGTGGCGCGCGTTATCCGCAGCGAAGGCGGCTATATGTGGGCGTGCAAGAACTATGACGGCGACGTTATGAGCGACATGATCGCAACCGCGTTCGGCTCTCTGGCGATGATGACCAGCGTGCTGGTGTCTCCCGACGGCATCTATGAGTATGAGGCGGCACACGGCACCGTGCAGCGCCACTATTATAAATACCTCAAGGGCGAGGAGACCTCGACCAACTCGGTCGCGACGATCTTCGCGTGGACAGGAGCGCTCAGAAAGCGCGGTGAGCTCGACAAGCTCGACGACCTGCAGGCGTTCGCCGACAGGCTTGAAAAGGCGACCGTAAAAACCATTGAGGACGGCATAATGACCGGCGATCTCTATCTGATCTCCACCCTGCCCAACAAGCGGAAGGTCAACACCACCGATTTCCTCAAAGCAATCAGCGAAAGACTCTGAAAAAGCGCCGGGCGACCGGCACTTTTCTCTGATACCAAATTTGTCATACGTTTAAAAGAGGTTTGTCATGTCTAAAAATGACAGCATTTCAATGTCGGTAATCAGACGGCTCCCGCGTTATTACCGGTTTTTAACAGAACTTGAGGAGCGAAAGACCGACCGCATCTCGTCCACCCGGCTGGCGGAAATAATGAACGTCACCGCCTCACAGGTGCGGCAGGACCTGAACTGCTTCGGCGGCTTCGGTCAGCAGGGCTACGGCTACAGCGTCAGCCAGCTAAGGCAGGAGATACAGAAAATTCTCGGACTCAACAACCATTACCGCGCGATATTGATCGGTGCTGGCAATTTCGGCACCGCCATCGCAAAGCATATCGATTTCCGGAATCTGGGCTTTTCGCTGATAGGCTGCTTTGAGACCGACAGCGAAAAGATCGGCGAACGGCTGGGCGAGCTGACGGTGCAGAGCGAGGACAGGCTGGAGGAATTCTGCGAAAACAACCGCGTCGACGCCGCGATCATGTGCATACCGCGCCAGAACGTGGAGGCGACGCTCGATCGGCTCTATGCTCTGGGTATCCGCAGCTTCTGGAATTTCAGCCATTACGACATCAACGCGAAATACCGCGACGCCGTGGTGGAAAACGTCCATCTGAGCGACAGCCTGATGACGCTGTGCTACAGAATGACCAATTAGTTGATAGTTTTAATAAGGGTAGCTCCGAATTTATAATGCCGCAAGTTTTGAAGAAAGCGTTTCCTCTCGCTGTCATCTTGAGCGGTTTGCGAAACAAAATTTGCGACAGCAAACAGTCGAAAGATCCCCTTCGGCAATGCAACCGCAGCGTGCAGACCCCCTTTTTTCAATGGGGTTGACGCCGCAGGCGTCGGGTGATTCCTCGACTAAACGCTTCGCGTTTTGCCTTCGGCACCGCTCGGAATGACGGCAAAAGGGAAGGCTTCCCGGCGACCGACGGTCGCCCCTACGCAATCATTTAAATGTTTCTGCCAAATAACTTGCAATTTGCAATTTTACTTTCGGCTTTCAACTCTATGCTAACTCACACCCTCAAAAGGGGCTGGCTCAAAACTCATTGTTATGAGTAAGAGTCAGCCCTTTTATTGTAATTGCATTGTACTGTAGGGTCAGGTCTTGTTTCTGCCCCCTAA